>DASVDW010000176.1:0-5237 GCA_036380925.1 Acidothermaceae bacterium | reverse complement strand
GACGGCCACGGGTGAAAGACGATCGTCCCGAGGTTCGCCGCCCACACAACGGACTCGATCTCGGTGACGCACAGTTCGTCGGCGTGCCGGCCGCTCGGGAAATGCACCCGCGCCGACTGCACCCATTCGGGACGGCGCTCGGGCACTCGCTTTTGGTAGATCGCCTCGCCGGTGACGCCTTCGGGGAACCGCTGCAGCGTGCACGGCCGCTCATACAGCGCCCGCACGATGCCCGGGCCGACGCTGAGGTAGTAGTTGATCAGGTCGAGCTTGGTCTCACCGCGGGTCGGGAAGTAGACCTTGTCGGGGTTCGAGACGCGCACAGCGCGCCCCTCGACGTCCAACTCGATCGCGGACGAGGCTGCCATGGACGCCACGCTACCGGCGCCACGCTCGCGTACGCTCGACGTTATGCACGAGGTTGAGAAGACGGACGACGAATGGCGCGCGCGGCTGTCCCCTGAGGAGTACGCGGTTTTGCGGCAGGCCGCGACGGAGCCACCGTTTGTCGGCGAGTACACCGACACCAAGACGGTCGGCGTGTACCGCTGCCGCGCCTGCGACGCCGAGCTGTTCCGCAGCGAGACCAAGTTCGAGTCGCACTGCGGCTGGCCGTCGTTTTACGCCCCGACCGACGACGACGCGGTGGAGTTGATCCCCGACAACAGCCTGGGCATGCGGCGGATCGAAGCGCGCTGCCGGCGCTGCGGCTCGCACCTCGGGCATCTGTTCCACGGCGAGGGCTACGACACCCCGACCGACGACCGGTACTGCATCAACAGCATCTCGTTGACTCTCGAGCCGGCCGAGGTCGACACCTAACCGCCCCGGTTCTCGTGACGTTTACTCACGGAATCCGGTAGAAAGCGTCAGCAGAATCGCGATGGCTCAGGCGGCGAGTCGCCCGACCGCTCGCCGGATGACGTCGATCACCCATTGCGGGCGGTCGCGGATCTGGGTGGCGGTGAAGGCGAGCACCGTCCATCCGGCCGCCTGGAGTAGCGACAGTCGTTCCCGGTCGCGTTCGAATCCCGGTCGTCGCGCATGTGTCGCGTAGCCATCCGCCTCAAGCGCAAGCTTCAAACCCGGCACGGCAAGGTCGACACGGGCGATGAAGCGGCCGTTCTCGGTCACGGTGAACTGCGGTCGCGGATCGAGCCCGGCGCGCCTAGCCAACGCGAGCAGCTCGAACTCGAGCACGGACTCCAGCCTCGGGTCGCAAAGCCGTAGCGCCTGCCGCGCCTGACCGACGCCGTGCTTGCGACCAAGCGCCGCGATGGCCTCCTCTACGCGCTCGAAGGAGACGAGCTGGGTGCGCACGGCGTCGCCGATGATGCGCGAGCCGATCTCCGGCGCCGTCGTGCGGGCCAGGTCGACGACGGTTCGCAGCGGCGAGGTCACGGGCAAGCCGCGCGACCACGCCGCGTCGGCGCGAGTCAGCGCCGCCCGATGCACGACAGCGCCCGGCACGTCGCGCGGCCGGCGGTGCGAGGGGACGCTGACGTCAAGGTCGCGATAACCGGGGACGGCGTCGATCTGCTGCAGCCAACCAGCCACCCGGTGACTTAGCAGCGCTCCATCACCCGCCGCGAGCACGACGAGCCAGCCTCGGGTGGCGAGCGTGGTAGGCGTGCCCGCCAGCCGGTAAACGCCTGAGCTGCTGACTTTCCACCGGCCCGACTTGATCTCACGCGAGATCTGGTTGTCGCTGTACCCGAAGGCCAACGCCTGTTCGCGGGAGAAAGCGCCCGACTGGCGCGCGGCCCGCTTCGCTAATGCCGAGTTCACCTGTTCAACGGTGATGGCGGCGCTCACCCGCCGGGGCGGCTCGATCCAGCTTGTGAGGACCGCGTAGCTGGCTGTGGAGAGCAGCCCACGGTTCTGGTGACGTTTGCTACCGGATTCCGTGAGTAAACGTCACGAGAACGGCAACGGCGGCCGCGGGGGTCCGGCGGCGGGCCTGGCGGCGGGTCTAGCGGCCGAGCGCTACGGCAGGGACGCGACGATGTCGGCGACCGGCAGCCGGGGGCCGGTGAAGAACGGCGTTTCCAGGCGGGTGTGCTCGCGCGCCCGGGCCCCGCGCAGGTGGCGCATCAGGTCGACGATCGTGTGCAGCTGCGACGCCTCAAAGGCCAGCAAGAACTCGTAGTCGCCCAGCGCGAAGGCGGCCACCGTGTTGGCCAGCACGTCGGGGTACTCGCGACCCATCTCGCCGTGCTCGCGCAGCATCGCCCCGCGTGCGGCCGGCTCGAGCAGGTACCACTCGTTGGAGCGGTTGTAGGGGTACACGCAGATGTACGCGCCCGGCTCCTTACCCTCCATGAACGCGGGCACGTGCGCCTTGTTGAACTCCGCCTCGCGGTGGAGGCCGATCACCGACCACACCGGCTCGCAGGCGCGGCCAAGAGCGGTGCGCCGGAACCCCGCGTACGCCTCCTGCAGGTCGTCGGACGTCGGCGCGATCCACCAGAACATCAGGTCGGCGTCGGGCCGGAAGCCGCTGATGCTGTACACCCCGCGGGTTGTGACGCCCTTTTGCGCCAACTGCCCGAGCAGCGAGTCGACCTCGGCGACCGCGGCCGCCCGGTCGGTCAATCCGCCGCGCCAGCGGAAGACGGAGTACATGACGTAGGTGTTGGCGGTGTCGGCGGCATCCTCACTCATGCCACTCATTCTCCCTCGCGCGCCAGCCCGCGCAGGACCTGGGTCGCCGCCGCCTGCCCGCTGCCGACGCAGGCCGGAATCCCGACGCCGTCGTACGCCGCGCCGCACACCGCCAAGCCGGTGACGTCCGCCACCGCCGCCTTGATCCGCGCCACCCGCTCCAGGTGACCGACCGCGTACTGCGGCAGCGCGCCACCCCAGCGGGTCACCACCGCGTCGATCGGTGTACCGCTCACCCCGATCATCGATCCGAGATCAGCCAACGCCCCGGCGACCAGCTCGTCGTCGCCGCGTTGCAGGGACGACGCCTCCCCGCGGCGGCCGATCGAGCAGCGCAACATCACCACGTCGTCGGGGTACCAGCCCCACTTCAGGCTGGAGAAGGTAACCGCCTTGATCAGCTTCCCCTCGACCGCCGGCACCAGGAAACCGCTGCCGCTCAAGGGCTTCTCGAACGCCGACGGCTTGAACGCGATCGTCACGATCGCCATGCTCGCGTACTCGACACCGGCCAGCTCGGCGGCCGCTCCCGGCGCGACCGACGCCAGCAGCCGCGCTGCGGGAGCGGCGGGAACCGCGAGCACCACGGCGTCGGCCCCCACGGTCTGCGGCGCGGCGGCGGAACCGACCACGAGGCGCCAGCCGTCCGTTGTCCGCTCCAGCGAGCGAACCGTCGAGCCAAGCCGGACGACGCCGCCGTGCGCCGCCACGTCGTCCGCCGCGGCCTCGGCGAGCCGCGCCACCCCGCCGGGGAGACCGGCGAACACCGGCCCGGCGGCGCGGCTGGGCGCGGACATCGACCGCATGGCGGCCATCAACGAGCGAGCGCCGATCCGCCCGGCGACCTGTGGGAGCGTCGCCCGCAGCGAAAGCTCGTCGGCCCTCCCGGCGTAGACGCCGCCGAGCAGCGGCTCGACCAACCGGTCGACGACCTCGCGACCAAGCCGCGAGCCGATCGCGTCGGCCACCGAGCGGTCGCCCTCGACCGAGCGGGCCGGCAGCGCCGCGCCGAGCGCCGCCCGCAGCACCCCGGCCGGAGACACGATGCCGGACGACGCGAGCGCGCGTAGCCGGGTCGGAACTCCCATCACGTGCCCGGCCGGCAGCGAGCGCAGCGCGCCGCGCGACCACACCGCGGACGACAGCACCGCGGGGTGCACCACCTCCGACGACAGGCCCAGCGAGTCGATCAGGCCGAGTCCCTCCGGCCGGCGGGCCAGGACCGCCTCGGCCCCCAGGTCGGTGACCACCCCGGCGACCTCGCCACGCGACAACTTGCCGCCAACCCTCGGCGACCCTTCGAGCACGGTCACCGACGCCCGGCCGTCGCGGGCGATGGCGGATGCCGCCGAGAGGCCCGCGATCCCCGCGCCGACCACCACGACGGACTGTCTTTCCACCTTCACGCCCCACACGATTTCAGACCGTTGCCCGATCGTGATCTGCGGGTGGAACCCCTGGGACGCCGGAGGAATCTGATCGTTGGTCGACATTCATCAACCTCGGAGGCCGCCATGCGCCGGCACACCGCAATCACCGCAGCCACGATCGGGATCGGCCTCGCGTTAGCCCTCACGCTGGCCGCCTGCACCGGTGAGGCAAAGAAGTCGTCCGCCGGCTTTGCCGCGACGGCGCCGTCGCCGGCGCAGACCTCTGCGGCAGCGGCCGGAGCCGCGGTCGCCCCGGCGGCGTCGGCCGCACCGGCGATGCCGCCCGGATCACCCGCCGGCGGCGCGAACCAGGCCGCCGCAGGGAGAAACGCGCTCGCCGCGCAGCCGCTGCTCGCCAACCGCGACATCATCTACACCGCGGACATCACCATTCGGACCGACAACATCGACGACGCGGTGCGGCAAGTCGAGGCACGCGCGGCCGAGAGCGGCGGCGTGGTTTACGCCGAGCAGGTCGACCTGACGTCGAAGGATCCCAACAACCCGGGCAACGCCAGCGCGACCATCACCTTGAAGGTTCCGCCCGAGAACCTGCGGCAGACCGTTGACGCCATTGGAAAAATCGGCACGCAGGTCAGCCGCACCGAGGGCTCGGACGACGTGACCGAGAAAGTCGTGGACATCAACGCGCGCATCGACGCCGCCCGTGTGAGCATCGCCCGGCTCACCGAGCTGCTCAACCATCAGGGCACGGTCGCCGACCTGCTCAACGTCGAAAACCAACTGTCGCAGCGCGACTCCGACCTCGAATCGCTCGAGCAGCAGCAGAAGTCCCTTGCCGCGCAGACAAAGTCAGCGACGATCACGGTGCACCTGCAAGCCGCTCCCCCGGTCGTCAAGGCGACGACGGTCAAGAAGACGCACACGTTCGGCTTCCTGCGCGGCCTGCGCGGCGGCTGGCACGCGTTCACCAAGACCGTGGCCGCGATCGCGACCGGCGTCGGCGCGGTGCTGCCGTTCCTCATCGTTGTCGTGGTCGCCGCTGTCGCGGCGATTGTCGGACGGCGCAGGATGCGCCGCCGGCGCCCTCAGGAGTCGTGAACCAACTCAACCAACCGGCTCAACACGCCCGGGTCGGTCGACGGCAACACGCCGTGGCCGAGGTTGAAGATGTGGCCGGGA
>DASVDW010000175.1:0-64098 GCA_036380925.1 Acidothermaceae bacterium | reverse complement strand
CGATCTTCTTCTGCACCCGCTCGCTCGCGCGCCGCCCGGTGGCCGCCTTCGCGAGCGCCCCGCCCAGCAGCCCGCCCGCGAGCGGGCTCCAGGGCAGGATCCCCACGCCGTACGCGCGGCAGGCGGGGACCACCTCCAGCTCGATGGTGCGGGCGGCCAGGTTGTACAGGCTCTGCTCGGAGGCGAGGCCGAGCAGGTCGCGCCGCGCGGCCACCACAAGCGGGCCGGCGGCGGGAGCGACCGCTGGCACGCGGCGTCGTCCGTATTGCAGATACGCGACGCCGATGCCGGCCAGCATCACGATGAAGGTCAACACGCCGACCAGGCCGATCGGTTTGAAGGCGGTGTCTTCCGCCTCGCCGACGACCGGCGCGAGGAAGTCCGCGAACCGACTGCCGAGCACGAGCAGGTAGCCAAGACCGACCGAACCGATCGCGAGGATCACCATCGGCCATTTCATGACCTCGGGCGACTCGTGCGGGTGCGCGTCGTCCGCCCAGCGCTTTTCGCCGAAGAACGTCATGAGCATCACGCGCGTCATGTAGTACGCGGTGATCGCGGCGCCGAGCAGCGCCGCCGAACCGAGGAGGTAACCCGAGGTGCCGCCCTTGTGGAAGGCCGCCTCGATGATGGCGTCCTTGGTGAACCATCCGGAAAGCCCGGGGAAGCCGATGATGGCGAGGTAGCCAAGGCCGAAGGTCGCGAACGTCCACGGCATGTACTTGGCCAACCCACCGTACCGGCGCATGTCGACCTCGTCGTTCATGCCGTGCATCACCGAGCCGGCGCCGAGGAACAGCCCGGCCTTGAAGAAACCGTGGGTGAGCAGGTGCGCGATGCCGAACGCATAACCGGCCGGGCCGAGCCCGACCGCGAGCATCATGTAACCGATCTGGCTCATCGTCGAGGCAGCCAGGGCCTTCTTGATGTCGTCCTTCGCGCAGCCGATGATCGCGCCGAACAGCAGCGTGACGGCGCCGACGACGGTGACCGCGAGTCGGGCGGTCGGCGTCACGTTGAAGATGGGCGCTGATCGGGCCACCAGATAAACGCCGGCGGTCACCATGGTCGCGGCGTGGATGAGCGCGGAGACCGGCGTCGGGCCTTCCATCGCGTCGCCGAGCCAGGATTGCAGTGGCACCTGCGCGGACTTCGCGCATGCGCCGAGCAGCAGCAGCAAGCCGATCGCCGTCATCGCAGCGTGGTCAGCGTCGCTTGCGGACGGGAACACGCCGGCGAAACTGAACGTGCCGAACGTCGCGAACATCAACATGATTGCCAGCGACAGGCCGAAGTCGCCAACCCGGTTGACCACGAACGCCTTTGTGGCGGCGGTTCGGGCCGACGGCTTGTGGTACCAAAACCCGATCAGCAGGTACGACGCCAAGCCGACGCCTTCCCAGCCGACGTATAGCGCGAGGTAGTTGTCGGCGAGAACGAGCAGGAGCATCGCGGACACGAACAGATTCATGTACGCGAAGAACCGCCGCCGACCGGCGTCGTGCGCCATGTAGCCGACCGAGTAGATGTGGATCAGCGAGCCGACGCCGGTGATCAGCAGCACAAAGGAGATCGACAGCGGGTCGATCTGGAAGTTGGCGGGCGCCTTGAAGTTCCCCACAAACGTCCAGCTGAACAGGTGGTTGTCGAAACTGCGCTCGGACGCCGGCTTTCCAAGCAGCTGTGCGAACAACACGACGCCGAGCACGAACGACGCCAGCGGCGCGGCGACGCCAAGGAGGTGGCCCCAACGGTTGGTGCGACGTCCGCCAAGCAGGAGCACCGCCGCGCTGGCAAGCGGGATTGCCACGAGCAACCAGGTGAAGGAGAAGGCCCCGGTGGTGTGTGCGGTCGGGCTCAACGTCGCGGCGGTGTGAAGCGCTGCAAGGTTCACGACCGGCCACCGCCGACGGTGCGGGTGCGCGTGCTCTCGGGTGAAGTCACGTGCTGCCTCTCCGGAATCATCAGTACTTCAGCAGGTTCGCGTCGTCGACCGAGGCCGAGCGGCGGGTGCGGAACACGGACACGATGATGGCAAGCCCCACGACGACCTCAGCCGCCGCCACCACCATCACGAAGAAGGCCATCACCTGGCCGTCGAGCGTGCCGTTCACGCGTGAGAAGGTGACCAGCGCCAAGTTCGTGGCGTTGAGCATCAACTCGATGCACATGAAGACCACGATCGCGTTGCGGCGCAACAGCACGCCGAGGGTGCCGATCGTGAAGAGAATCGCCGACAGGTACAGGTAAAAGGTAGGGCTCATTCGGTCTGACCCTTCCCTGAGCTGGGGTGATGCGCGGCCGCGGACGAGCCGAGCTCGGCTGGCCGTGGTTCGCGGCCGTGCTTTTGGCTGACCAACTCAACCGATGTCGGGACGCTGAGCGGGGACGGCGAGCCGTCGGGCAGGAGGGCAGGCGTGTCGACGGCGTTGTGCCGCGCGTACACACCAGGGCCCGGCAGCGGCGTCGGGTGGGTGCCGAACTTGAAACGCTGCTGCATGAGCTCGCGCTGCGTCGGCCGCGGAGCATGCCGCTGCCGATGCGCCAGCACCATCGCACCGAGCGCGGCGGTGATGAGCAACGCGGACGTCGCCTCGAACGCGAACACGTAGCGGTCGAACAGCAGTTTCGCGATCTGGTACACGTTGCCACCGGCGTTTTGCACGCCCCGCGTCGGCTGGCCGTCGGCGAAGTTGACCGAGTGCAGGCCCTTGCTGACCTTGATGCCGGCGTTCGCGATGCCGGTGAACAACAGCAGCAAGAAGCCGATAGCGGCGACAATTCCGGCGAACCGCTGGCCGCGCAACGTCTCGACGAGGCTGTCCTTGGTGTCGACGCCGACCAGCATCAGCACGAACAAGAACAGCATCATGACGGCGCCGGTGTAGACGATCACCTGCACGAACGCGAGGAATGGCGCGTCCTGCGCCGCATAGAAGACGGCGAGAATGAGCATCACGCCGCCGAGCATCAACGCGGCGTGCACGGTGTGCCGGGAAAAGACCATTCCCAGGGCGAAGATGACCGCGATCGGCGCGAGGATCCAAAACACCGCGGTCTCCGGGCCGCTGGCGTTGAGGCCGGACGCGAGGATGGCAGTCGGCATCAGCGGTTGACTCCTTCTGCCTTGTCTTGGACGTCGGAGTGCGCCTGCTCCTGCCGCAGCACGCTGCCTTGCCGGCTGCTGTCTTCGACGTCGCCGCTCATGACGTGCGCGGCCGGGGTGCCACGGTAGTAGTCCTTCGCCTCGCCGAGGCGCATGGGGTGCGGCGGCAACTCCATTCCGGGCGCAAGGGGCGCGAGCAGCTGCTCCTTGGTGTAGATGAGGTCGGCGCGGTTGTCGTCGGCGAGTTCGTACTCGTTGCTCATCGTGAGCGCGCGCGTCGGGCAAGCCTCGATGCAAAGCCCGCACAGTATGCAGCGCAGGTAGTTGATCTGGTAGACGCGTCCGTAGCGCTCGCCGGGCGAGTACCGCTCCTCGTCGGTGTTGTCGGCGCCCTCGACGTAGATGGCGTCGGCCGGGCAGGCCCAGGCGCACAACTCACACCCGACGCACTTCTCCAGGCCGTCAGGGTGGCGATTCAGCACGTGCCGACCGTGGAAGCGCGGCATCGTCGGCTTCTTCTCGTCGGGGTAGAGCTCAGTGTTGACCGGCCGGAACATCGTGCCGAAGGTGACGCCGAAACCGCGCAACGGCCCGGGCAGGAAGTTAGTCACGATGGCCTCCATCGGACTCGTCGTGTGCGTCGGTCTCGCCGTCGCTGATCTCGTCGCTCCTCATGTCGGTGATGACGTGCGGCGGAAGTGAACCGGTGATCTCGTGCCCGGACGACGCGACACCCACCGGCACCGGCCGCTGCGTCGGCAGTTCCTGCCCAGGCATCGGCGGGATCGGGAATCCGCCGGCGTACGGGTCGAACGGCCGCTCGGCGGCCTCTTGCGCGTCGATTTCGGCGAGCCTTTGGTTGCGGGCCTGAACCGCGTCAGCGATGAACAGCCCGATCAACACCAGCGCCAGGATCGAGCCACCCCAGATGTACAGCGCGGTGCGCGACACCATCTTCAGCCCGGCCTCGATGAGGATCCAGACCAGGTTGACCGGGATCAGCACCTTCCAGCCGAACTTCATGAACTGGTCGTAGCGGAACCGAGGCAGCGTTCCCCGCAGCCAGATGAAGACAAACAGCACGATGCCGATCTTGACGAGGAACCACAGCAGCGGCCACCAGCCGGTGTTCGCCGAACCCCACAGCGAAATCGGCCACGGCGCCCGCCAGCCGCCGAGAAACAGCGTGGTCATCAGCGCTGAAACGGTGACCATGTTGATGTACTCGGCGAGGAAGAACAGGGCGAACTTCAACGAGGTGTACTCGGTGTGGAAGCCGCCGACGAGTTCGGTTTCGCCCTCGGGCAGGTCGAAAGGCGCGCGGTTGGTCTCACCGACCATCGCGATCGCGTAGATGATGAACGACGGCAACGCGACCAGCACGGTCCACTTGTGCGTCTGGGCGTCGACGATGCCGGACGTCGAAAGAGTGCCGGTGTAAAGGAAAACGCCGACGAACGACAGGCCCATCGCGATCTCGTAGCTGACCATCTGCGCGGCTGACCGGACGCCGCCGAGCAGCGGGTAGGTCGATCCGCTGGACCAGCCTCCTAGCACGATGCCGTAGATGCCCATCGAGCTCATCGCGAGGATGAACAGCACGGCGACCGACAGGTCGGTGAGCTGCAGGTTGGTGTGCCGGCCGGCGATCGAGACGGTCGGGCCGAACGGGATCATCGCGAAGGCCATGAACGCGGGGATCGCGGACAAGATGGGCGCGAGGATGAACACCGCTTTGTCGGCGGCGTTAGGAATGATGTCTTCCTTCAACGCCAGCTTGATGCCGTCGAAGAGGCTCTGCAGCAAGCCTTGCGGGCCCACCCGGTTGGGGCCAATGCGCTGCTGCATGCGCGCGACAACCCGTCGCTCGGCCCAAATCATGAACAGCGTGGTGAGCACGAGGAACGCGAAGACCGCGACGGCCTTGACGATGATCAGCCACCACAGGTCGCGCTCGGTCTGCGGAGCGAACTGCGGGGCCGCCGCGACATACGCGGACATCACATGCGCGCCGGTCAACCGACACCTCCAGCAACGGCAATCCGGACGACGGCGCCAGCCGCCACGCCGAGCGTGCGATGGACCTCGCTGCCCGACGCGCGGGTCGGGACCCAGACCACGTCGTCGACCATGTCGATGACGTAGACCGGCAGCGTGATGGAGCCGCGATCGGTGCCGATCGCGACGCGACCACCGTCGGCGACGCCGAGCGCGCGAGCGGTGGCTCGCGACAGGTGCGCCCGCACCGGCTTAGCGGTGGCCGACAGGAACGGTGTGCCGTCTTGCAGACTGCCCGCGTCGAGCAGGTCGTGCCAACTCGCGAGCACGACCGACCCGCCGCCCGCGCGCGGCGCCGCGGGTGGCGCCACCTCGGGTGCGGCCGGCGAACCCTTGTACCCACCGGCGAACGCGGCGAGCTCCGCGCGCGCGGTGCGCAGGTCTGGCAAGCCGAGATGGACGTCCATCTCATCGGCGATCGCGTTCAGCACTTGGTAGTCGGACAGCTGGCCGGTGTCGCGCAAGGACGCGTCGAACGGCCGAGAACGGCCCTCCCAGTCAAGGAAGGTGCCGGCCTTCTCTATCGCCGCGGCGACCGGGAAGACGACGTCGGCGCGGTCGGTGACCGCGCTGCGCCGGATCTCGAGGCTGACGACGAACGGCGCCGCCTGCAGGGCGGCCCGTGCCGCTTCGGGATCGGGCAGGTCGTCGGGGTCGACGCCGGCGACCACGAGCGCGGCCAGCTCGCCGGCCGTCGCGGCGGCGACGATGCCGGAGGTGTCGCGCCCAGGGGCGGTCGGGAGGGTGGTGGCCCAACGCAACGCGACCGGCGCGGCGGCCTCGGCGTCGGCGACCGGACGACCGCCCGGCAGCAGCGTCGGGGCGGCGCCGGCCTCGAGCGCTCCTCGCTCGCCGGCGCGTCGCGGCACCCAGGCCAGCTTCGCCCCGGTGGCTCGGGCGAGCGCGGCGGCCGCGGAAAGCGCTCCCGGCGCACCCGCCAGCCGCTCGCCGGCCATGATGACCGCGCCCGGCTTGGCCAACGCCTCGACGATCGCGGCGAAGTTGGCGCGGTAGGCCTCGTCGTCGACGCCCGCGGGCGCGCCGCCGCCGTCGTCCAGCTTGTTGTTCTTCAGCGCCGACAACAGGCTCGCCTCACCGCCTGGAACGGCGGCGAGCAGCCGGCCACGCATCTTCTGCAAGCCGTGTGTGGCCAGCGGGGCGATGGAGAAGACCGCCGTCCGCTTCTTGAACGCCGCCTTGCGCAGCCGCAAGAAGACGATCGGCGACTCTTCTTCTGGCTCGAAACCGACCAGCAACACCGCCGGCGCGGCCTCGAGGTCGCCGTAGGTGACATCGAGGAACCGACCGGCGACGTGCGACGCCAGGAAGTCGAGTTCTTCAGCGGAATGCACCCGAGCGCGGAAGTCGACGTCGTTGGTGCCGAGCGCGACCCGAGCGAACTTCGCGTACCCGTAAGCGTCTTCGGTGGTGACCCGACCGCCGACCAGCACGCCCGCCCGGCCGCGGGCTTCGGCCAGACCGGCCGCCGCCGCCCGCAACGCCTCGGGCCACGACGCAGGCACAAGCTCGCCGTTCTCGCGAACCAGCGGCGTGTCGAGGCGGTCGGCCGCGAACGCGTAGTTGAACGCCCAGCGGCCCTTGTCGCAGTTCCACTCTTCGTTGACCTGCGGGTCGACTCCGGCGAGACGGCGCAGCACCTTGCCGCGACGGTGGTCGTTGCGCTGCTGACAACCCGACGCGCAGTGCTCGCAGATGCTCGGCGACGACACCAGGTCGAACGGCCGTGACCGGAAGCGGTATTGCGAACCGGTGAGCGCGCCGACCGGGCAGATCTGGATCGTGTTGCCGGAGAAGTAAGAGTTGAACGGCTGGTCTTCGAACGTCGCGACCTGCTCAAGCGCCGACCGCTCGAGCATCTCGATGAACGGGTCACCGGCGATCTGCTGCGCGAATCGAGTGCATCGCGTGCACAAGATGCACCGCTCCCGGTCGAGCAACACCTGCGCCGAGATCGCGATCGGCTTCGGGTACGTGCGCTTGACGTCGTGGAACCGGGACTCGCTGTACCCGTTGGTCATCGTCTGGTTCTGCAGCGGGCACTCGCCGCCCTTGTCGCAGATGGGGCAGTCGAGCGGGTGGTTGATGAGCAGCAGCTCGATGATGCCGTTTTGCGCCTTCTCGGCCACCGCGGAAGTGATCTGCGTCTTGACGACCATGCCTTCGGTGACCGTGGTGGTGCATGACGCCATCGGCTTGCGCTGACCCTCGATCTCGACCAGGCACTGCCGGCACGCCCCGACCGGGTCAAGCAGCGGGTGCTCGCAGAATCGGGGGATCTGGATGCCGAGCAACTCGGCCGCCCGGATGACCAGCGTGCCCTTGGGCACGGAGACCTCGAACCCGTCGACCGTCAAGGTGACAAGGTCGGACGGCGGCGCCGGGGGCTGGGCGGCCGGTGGGTTGGACGTGACGGTCATTAGGCGCTCGCTCCAGCGAAAACGGTAGAGGCGACCGGGTCGAACGGGCAGCCGCCTTGCTCGAAGTGCGCGACGTACTCGTCGCGGAAGTGCTGGATGGACGACGTGACCGGGCTGGTGGCGCCGTCACCGAGGGCGCAGAAGGCGCGGCCCAAGATGTTGTCGGACAGGTCGAGCAATGTCTCGATGTCCTCCTCCGTCGCCGTGCCGTTCTCAAGCCGCTCGTAAATCTGCACGTACCAGAAGGTGCCTTCGCGGCAGGGGGTGCACTTGCCGCACGACTCGTGCGCGTAGAACTCGCTCCACCGCTTGACGGCGCGCACCACGCAGGTGGTCTCGTCGAAGATCTGGAGGGCCGTGGTGCCCAGCATCGAGCCGTGCTGTGGCGGCCCCTCGAAGTCGAGCGGGACGTCGAGGTGCGCGGCGGTGAACAGCGGGGTCGACGAACCGCCAGGTGTCCAGAACTTCAGTTCGTGGCCTTCGCGAATCCCGCCGGTCGCGTCGAGCAACTCCCGCAACGTGATGCCGAGCGGCGCCTCGTACTGGCCGGGCCGAGCGACGTGGCCGGACAGCGAGAAAATTTTGAATCCAGGGGATTTCTCGGTGCCCATTGAGCGGAACCACTGCGCGCCGCCGCGAACGATCGCCGGCACCGACGAGATCGTCTCGACGTTGTTGATGACGGTCGGGCACGCGTAAAGACCCTCGACAGCGGGGAACGGCGGCCGCAATCGCGGCTGGCCGCGGAAGCCCTCCAGCGACTCCAGCAGCGCGGTCTCCTCACCTCAGATGTAGGCGCCCGCGCCGATGTGCACCGTGACCTCGATGTCGAAGCCCTTGCCGAGGACGTTGCCTCCGATGTAGCCGGCGGCGCGCGCCTCTTCGACCGCGTTGAGCAGCCGGCGGACGACGTGCAGCACCTCGCCACGCACGTAGATGAACGCGTGGTTGGCCCGAATCGCGTAGGCGGAGATGATGACGCCCTCGACCAGCGTGTGCGGCGTCGCCATCAGCATCGGGATGTCTTTGCAGGTGCCCGGTTCGCTCTCGTCCGCGTTGACGACCAGGTAGTGCGGCTTGCCGTCACCTTGCGGGATGAAGCCCCATTTCATGCCGGTGGGGAATCCCGCGCCGCCGCGACCGCGCAACCCGGAGTCCTTCACCAGCTGGATCAGCGCGTCCGGCTCCATTTCCAGCGCTTGGCGCAGCGCCTGGTAGCCGCCGGTGCGCTCATAGGCCGCGAGCGTCCACGACTGATCGGCGCCCCATTGCGCGGTGAGCACCGGCGTGAGATTAAAGCTCACTGGTTGCCCTCCTGGTTCATCGCCGGCGCGGTCTCGTTGCGTTCGCGGGCGAGTCGCAGGCCGGCGAGCGACGCGGGACCTGCCGACGGGCCGGAGTTCGCCGCGCCATCGGCAAAACCAGCGAGCACCCGGGATGTCTCGGTGTGGGTGCGCAACGGCGCACCCCGCGTGGGCGTCGGCGGGTCACCGGCGCGCAACCGGTCGACGAGTTCTTTGGCCGACTCCACGGTCTGGTTGTCGAAGAACTCCCAGTTGACCATCATCACCGGCGCGTAGTCGCAAGCCGCGTTGCACTCGATGTGCTCGAGGGTCACCTTGCCGTCGGGCGTGGTGCCGTTGTTGCCGACGCCGAGATGTTCTTTCAACGCGTCGAAAATCGCGTCGCCACCCATCACCGCGCAAAGCGTGTTGGTGCACACGCCGACCGCATAATCACCGCAAGGCCGCCGCTTGTACATCGTGTAGAAGGTGCTGACCGCGGAGACCTCGGCGGTGGTGAGCTCCAGCATCTCGGCGACCAGTTTGATGCCGTCGGGCGAGACGTAACCCTGCTCGGCCTGCGCGAGATACAGCAGCGGCATCAACGCGGAGCGCGGCCGCGGGTAACGGGCGATCACTTGCGCGCCAAGCTCGCGGATCCGCTGCTTCGCGTCGTCCGACAACGGATCGCTCGCCACCGCGGCTGGACCCAGCCGCGGGTCGAGCGTGACCATCGGCAGTTCGTCGGACGACGCGGATTGCATAGGCACCTGGGTTCCTTCGCCGCTCATCGGTCGCACCCGCCCATGACCGGATCGAGGCTGGCGACCGCGGCGATGACGTCGGCGATAAGGCTGCCCTCGCAGGTGGCGGCGACGGCCTGCAGGTTCACAAACGACGGCTCGCGCAGGTGCACCCGATACGGCTTGGTGCCGCCGTCGCTCACCAGATGCACGCCAAGCTCGCCGCGCGGCGACTCGACCGGGACATAGACCTGGCCCGGTGGCACGTGGAAACCCTCCGTGACCAGTTTGAAGTGATGGATCAGCGCTTCCATGGACGTCGCCATGATGTGCCGGATGTGGTCGAGGGAGTTGCCCATGCCGTCGGCGCCGAGCGCGAGTTGCGCCGGCCAGGCCACCTTCTTGTCTTCGACCATCACCGGGCCCGGCCGCAGCCGGTCGAGGCATTGCTCGACGATCTTCAACGACTCGCGCATCTCGTCCATGCGCACCAGGTAACGGGCGAAGCAGTCGCCGTCCGGATGCGTCGGGACGTCGAAGTCATATGTCTCGTAGTCCAGATACGGCTGGGTCTTGCGCAAGTCCCACGGATAGCCGGCGGCGCGCATGATCGGGCCCGTGGTGCCGAGCGCCACCGAGCCGGTGAGATCGAGGTACCCGACGCCCTGCAACCGCTTGATCCAGATCGGCTGGCCGGTGAGCAGGTTGTGATACTCGTCGATCTTCTTCGGCATGATCTGCAAGAACTCGCGGATCTTCTCAACCGCCCCTGGTGGGAGGTCCTGGATCACCCCGCCGGGTCGGACGTACTCGTGGTTCATCCGCAGCCCGGTGATCATCTCGAAGATGTCGAGGATCTGCTCGCGCTCGCGGAAGCCGTACAGCATCGCCGACAGCGCGCCGACCTCCATGCCGCCGGTGGCCAACCACACCAGGTGCGAGGAGATCCGGTTGAGCTCCATCATCAGCACCCGGATGACCTTCGCCCGCTCGGGCACCTGCTCGGTGATGCCGAGCAGCTTCTCCACGGCCATCGAGTACGCGGTCTCGGTGAAGAACGGCGACAGGTAGTCGGCGCGGGTCAAGAAGGTGACCGCTTGGGTGTACGTGCGGTACTCGCAGTTCTTCTCGATGCCGGTGTGCAGGTAACCCATGACGACGCGGGCCTGGGTGACCGTTTCACCCTCCAGCTCGAGCACCAGTCGAAGCACGCCGTGCGTCGACGGGTGTTGCGGGCCCATGTTGACGACGATGCGTTCGGCGTGCTGCTCGGTGGCGTCGGCCGCGATCTCGTCCCAGTCGCCGCCGCTCACCGTGTAGACGCGGTCGCCTGAGTCAGCGGGCCCGGCGTAGGGGTCCGTCGTGGCGTGCGCTCCGTCGCTACGCATATTGCCTCCGCTCATCCGGTGGCGGCACGCTCGCGCCCTTGTACTCCACGGGCACGCCGCCGAGCGGGTAGTCCTTGCGTTGCGGGTGGCCCGGCCAGTCGTCCGGCATCATGATTCGAGTCAAGGCCGGGTGCCCGTCGAAGACGACGCCGAACAGGTCCCAGGTCTCCCGCTCATGAAAGTCGGCGGTCGGCCAAATCCGGGTCACCGACGGGATGTGCGGGTCGGCGTCAGGGGCCACCGCCTCGAGCCGCACCCGCCGGTTGTGGGTCATCGACGTCAGCTCGTACACCACGTGCAGCTCGCGACCGGCGTCCATCGGGTAGTGCACTCCCGACAGCGACGACAGCAGCTCAAAGCGCAGGTCGGGGTCGTCGCGCAACTGCTGGGCGACTCCGGCCAGATGCTCCCGGCGCACGTGCAAGGTGAGCTCCCCCCGGTCGACCACCGTCCGCTCGATCGCGGCGGAGATCTCGGGATAAGCCCGGGCGATCGCGTCCGCCACGTGGTCGAAGTAGCCGCCGAACGGCCGCGGCGACGACGGCAAGCCGGGCGCGCCCCCTACCGGCAGGTTTCCGGTGGCCTCGCCGGTCTCGGCCTGCGGGCCGGACGGCTGCGGCGCACCGGAAGGCTGCCCCACAGGCTGATCGCTCACCGCAACAAGTCCTTCATCTGGTGCGTGGGCACCGCCTCAAGCGCCTCGGCCTCCGCCTGGGCGGCGTGCCGACGGCCCTGCGACCCGAGCTTGGTGGTCTTGATCTTCTCGTGCAGCTCCAGGATCGCGTGCATCAGCATCTCCGGCCGCGGCGGGCAGCCCGGCAGGTACATGTCGACCGGGACGACGTGGTCGACGCCCTGCACGATCGCGTAGTTGTTGAACATCCCGCCGGACGACGCGCAAACGCCCATCGCCAGCACCCACTTGGGCTCCGGCATCTGGTCGTAGATCTGGCGCAGCACGGGGGCCATCTTCTGCGACACGCGGCCCGCGACGATCATCAGGTCGGCCTGCCGCGGCGACGCCCGGAAGACCTCCATGCCGAACCGGGCGAGGTCGTAGCGACCGGCGCCGGTGGACATCATCTCGATCGCGCAGCAGGCCAGGCCGAACGTGGCAGGCCACAGCGAGCCGGCCCGCACCTGCCCGGCCAGCTTCTCGACCGTGGTCAGCAGGAAGCCGCTGGGCAGCTTTTCTTCGATGCCCATGTCAGGTTCTCAATCCCATTCCAGTCCGCCGCGCCGCCACACGTACACGTAGGCGATGAACACGGTCACGATGAACAGCACCATCTCGACGAAGAGGAACACCGTGGCGCCGCCCTTCTGCGCGAAGGCGACCGCCCAGGGGTACAAGAAGATGATCTCGATGTCGAAGACGATGAACAGCATCGCCGTCAGGTAGTACTTCACCGGGAACCGGCCGCCGCCGACCGGCTGGGGTGTCGGCTCGATGCCGCACTCGTAGGCGTCGTACTTCGCCCGGTTGTAGCGGCGCGGACCGCTCAGCCGCCCCGCGATGATCGAGAAGACCGCGAAGCCGCCCGCGAGTAGGAAAAGGGCGAGGACCGGAACGTAGCTGAAGACCATCGCCACTCCTCGCGTTCGAAGCGTCGTTTTCGGTGGTTCGGGTGGTCCCCAAACCGCTGTGCAGTCTAGGCGGCGGATCGGCAGGCTCCGCGATGGGGTCAGGCCGCGGGTGCCAGCCGAGTGAGGGCGTTGATGATCCGGTCCATCGCGTCGCCGCCGCGTGGGTCGGTGAGGTTGGCCAGCAGCTTCAGCGTGAACCGCATGAGGGTCGGGTGAGGCAGCCCGCGCTTGGTCAGGGTCCGCATCACGCCCGGTTTGCCGATCAGGTTCACGAACAGCCGGCCGAGCGTGTAATAGCCGCCGTAGCGCTCGTTGAGCGCGCGCGGGTAGGCCCGCAGCGCCAGCTCGCGGGCGTGCCCGGCCGGGCGGGACAGCGCTTGGGCGATCACCTCGGCGGCGAGCTCGCCCGACTCCATCGCGTACGCGATGCCCTCGCCGTTGCACGGGTTGACCATGCCGGCCGCGTCGCCGACGAGCAGCACGCCGCGGTCGTAGTGCGGCTTGCGGTTGAAACCCATCGGCAGCGCGGCGCCCCGGATTGGTCCGCGGGCGTGCTCCTCGTCGAACGCCCACTCGCTCGGCATCTGGGCCACCCAGCGCTTCAACAGCGACCGGTAGTCGACGTTGCGAAACGACGCGGATGTGTTCAAGATGCCGACGCCGACGTTGCTGGTGCCGTCGCCCATGCCGAAGACCCAGCCGTAGCCCGGCAGCAGCCGGTCTTGCCCGTCGACCCGGTCCCACAGCTCCAGCCACGACTCGAGCCAGTCGTCGTCGTGTCGGGGCGACTCGTAGTAGCGGCGGTAGGCCACCCCCATCGGCCGGTTCTCCCGGCGGTGCAGGCCGAGGGCCAGCGACAGCCGGCTGGAGTTGCCGTCGGCCGCGACGATCACCGGGGCCTTGAAAACGACGTCGCGCTCGGCGCCGGCCGGGCGGGCGGTGACGCCGACGACCCGCCCCGATCGGTCGTCGGTGATCGGCGACCCCGCAGGGGTCTGCTCGAGCAGCGACACCCCGAGCTTTTGCGCGCGCCGCGCGAGCATCTGGTCGAAGTCAAGCCGGGTGCGCACCAGCCCGTAATCGGGATAGCTCGCAAGCTCTGGCCAGGGCAGCTCGAGGCGCATGCCCCCACCGAGGATGCGAAGGCCGTTATTGCGCAACCAACCGGCCTCGGCGCTGGTGTCGACGCCGAGCTTGACCAATTGCTTCACCGCGCGCGGCGTGAGGCCGTCGCCGCACACCTTCTCCCGCGGGAACGCGCTCTTTTCCAGTAGGACGACGTCGAGCCCGGCTTGCGCGAGATGGGCGGCCGTGGCCGATCCGCCCGGCCCCGCGCCGACCACCACGACGTCCGACTCCGTGACCGGCAGCCCTTGCACGGACGACGCCGAACGCACCGGGGCGGGCGCCCCGGCCGGTCCTTGGCTCACCGATTCACCGCCTACGTCAAGAAGAACTTGGAGTCTATGTGTTAACCAGCGGGCCGAATCGCGCGGTGCAGCGCCACGATCCCTCCGGTGAGGTTGCGCCAAGCCAGCTTTTCCCACCCGGCGGCGAAGATCAAATCGGCGAGCTCGGCCTGCCGCGGCCAGGCCCGGATCGACTCCGCCAGGTACACGTACGAGGCGGGGTTGGAACTGACCCGGCTGACCACCTTGGGCATCACCGCCAGATAGCGGTCGTACACCGCGCGAAACGGCGACCAGGTCGGCGAGCTGAACTCGGCGACCACCAGACGCCCGCCCGGCTTGGTGACCCGGCGGAACTCGGTCAGCGCGGCATTGGTGTCGTGCACGTTGCGCAACCCGAACGAGATGGTCACCGCGTCGAACATCTCGTCGGCGAACGGCAAGGCGAGCGCGTCACCGGCCACGAACCGCACGCCCTCGACGTCTGCCCCGCCACGTTGCCTGGCGCCCTGCCGCAACATGCCAAGGGAGAAGTCGCAGGCGACGCAGGTCGCGCCGTCCGAGACAAACGACGCCGACGACGTGCCGGTGCCCGCGGCGACGTCGAGCACCCGCTCACCGCGGCTCGCGTTGACGGCGCGGGCGACCGCCTTGCGCCAAACCCGGTCCTGGCCGAGGGAGAGCAGGTCGTTGACCAGGTCGTAGCGCGCCGCGACGCCGTCGAACATGGCGGCGACCTCGGCCGGCTGCTTGCGAAGGTCGGCTCGGGTCATGACGGCCAGCTCGCCGCCAGCCGCGACTTCGTCGGCGCGTCGCACAAGGCGCCGGCGACCCCCGCGTCGTACAGCCGCTTGGGGTCGACGCCCAGTCCTCGGGCGATCTCGTGCTCGCGGCCGAGGTCGGTGTTGAACATCGCCGGATCGTCGGTGTTGACCGTGCACAGCAGGCCGGCGTCGACGAGCCGCGGCAGCGGGTGATCGTCGAGGCTCCCGACCGCTTTGGTGCGCAGATTGGACGTCGGGCAGACGTCGAGCACGATCCGCCTCTCGATGAGCTCATCGACCAGCTCGGGGTCGTCGATCGCCGAGATGCCGTGGCGGACGCGATTGGCGCCGAGGGCGTCGATCGTCTCGCGGATCGACTCCGGGCCGCACACCTCGCCGGCGTGCGGAACCGCGCCCAGGCCGCCGTCGCGGGCGATCGCGAACGCCTTGGCGTAGGGCTGTGGGGGCATGCCCTTCTCCGGGCCGCCGATGCCGAGGCCGACGACACCGCGGTCGCGATGTTTGACGCAGCGGCGGGCCAGCTCTTCGACCAGCTCGACGTCGGCGCCGCGGTAGGCGTCGGGAGTGAACCGGACGACGACACCGTGCTCCTCTTGCGCCTGCTGCGCGCCCTCGCAATAGCCATCGAAGATGTCATCCCATTTCACACCGCGGAGCACCCGCTCGATGGGCGAGAAGATGGCCTCGAGATAGACGGCGCCGTGCCGAGCCGCCTCGGCGGCGTAGTCAACGGTGATCCGCCGGAAGTCGTCGGCGGTGCGCATCACGTTGGTGGTGAGGATCCAGACCTCGATGAAGTGCGCGAAGTCGGTGAACTCGTAAAGCTGGCTGATGCCTTCGACGCTGTCTGCGGGCAGCGCAAGGCCGTTGCGCTTGGCCAGGTCGATCAGTGTGCGCGGGCGCACCGCGCCCTCGAGATGCACGTGCAGCTCGATCTTCGGGTAGCTCACCCGCCCATCCTGTCAGGGCCGCCACCGCGCCTCTCTCCGGATTGGCGTGCACTTCAGGTGTTCTAGCCCCGCAACTGCACGCCAATCGGGTGGATCCGCGTCCACAACCGGCCGAGGCGTCTTGCACAACCGGACGGAGATCGGCAGCTGGCCAGAACGACTGCCGCAACGCTGCTCGAATGCCCAGGGTCAACGCGCTGCCGCACGACGCGTTACGCATTCTCGCGGCCGAGCAGGACGGCGTTGTCCGGCGCCGGCAGCTCCACGACCTGGGCATCTCGGACGACGCCGTTCGGGCGCGATTGTTGAGTGGCAAGTGGCGGCTGGCAGCCAGAGGCGTCGTGGTGTTGCACAACGGCCCGCCCACCGAACTGCAAAAGCGGTGGATTGCCTTGCTTGCGAACCCCGGCGCTGCGCTGGCCGGCATCACCTCCGCGCAGGAGTACGGGCTACAGGGATTCGACGACGGGCAGCTCTATCTACTGGTTCCTCATCGATACCGAGCACAACGGCTCCAGGGCGTGCGGATCCACGAATCCCGGCGGTTTGACGTCAACGACATCCACCCAGCGCGTTCACTACCGACGGTTCGGGCCGAGCGCGCGCTCATCGACGCCGCATCGTGGACGCCTTGGCCGCGCAGGGCGTGCGCGATTCTCGCGGCCGGCGTGCAGCAGGGCCTGACGACAGGTGACCGGCTTCGAGCTGAGCTCGCCGCGGCCACCCGCGCCAGACATCGCGGCTTGCTCGACCACGTGCTCGCCGACATCCAGGGCGGAGCGGATTCCTTTGCCGAGATCGACCTTGGTCGGCTCGCGCGACTCGCGCATATCCCACCGCCGCGACGGCAGGTCTTTCGGTTAGACCGCGCCGGCCGTCGGCGGTGGCTCGACGCGGACTGTGACGGGTTCTCAGTAGAGGTCGACGGCGCCATCCACTTGAAACCTTTGAGGTACTGGGACGACATGGAGCGGCAGAACGACCTCATCATCGTGACGGGCAAGCCGATGCTGCGGTTTGCAACCGTTGCGATCAGATTGCTGCCCGAAGTCGTGATCGCTCAACTGGCCGCAGCCCACGCGCGCTTTGGCCGAAGCTGAGACGTCATCTGGCCGGCGTTTCAGGGGCTCTAACCCCGCAACTGCACGCCAAACGCGGGGTGGATTCAGCAGGTTAGCTGGCGACTAGTGGGAGGTCGCGACGGAACGCGGGGGCGGTCGACGCCACGTGGGAGTGAATCCGGTCGTCGGGCGCCGGGTCGTCTGCCGGCGTCCAATGCACGCGTAGGTGGTTGTAGAGCGTGTCACGCTGCGCGGGGATCCGGTCGGCGGCGCGAATCAGGTGGATCAGCTCCGCGAGGTTCCACCGGTGTCGGGCGCCCGCCGACGACACCACGTTTTCTTCCAGCATCACCGAGCCGAGGTCGTCGGCGCCGTAGTGCAATCCGAGCTGACCGACCTCTTTGCCGAGCGTCAGCTGAGAAACCTGCAGGTGCGCGATGTTGTCGAAGAACAGCCGCGCCACGGCGAGCAACCGCAGGTACTCCAGCGGCGTGGCCAACGTGCGACCGCGCAGATGGTTGTTCTCCGGCTGGTAAGTCCACGGGATGAACGACCGGAAGCCGCCCGTGCGGTCTTGCACGTCGCGGATCAACCGCAGATGCTCGATGCGCTCGGCGTTCGTCTCGCCGGTGCCCATCATGAAGGTGGCGGTCGACTCGACGCCCAGCCGGTGAGCGGTCTCCATCACCTCGAGCCACACCGCGCCCGACTCCTTCAGCGGTGCGATCACCTGCCGCTGCCGGTCGACCAAAATCTCCGCGCCGGCGCCGGCGAACGAGTCGAGACCGGCCGCGTGCAGCCGCCGGATCACCTGTTCGAACGACAGCCCGGACACCCGCGAGATGTGCACGACCTCCGAGCCGCCGAGCGAGTGCAGCGCCAGCTGCGGGTAGGCCGCGCGAATCGCCGAGAACGTCTCCTCGTACCACTCGATGCCGAGGTCGGGGTTGTGACCGCCCTGCAGCATGATCTGCGTGGCTCCGAGCTCAACGGCCTCGCCGCAGCGCCGCAGGATCTCCTCAAGCGAATGCGTCCAGCCCTCGGCGTGCTTGGGCGATCGGTAGAACGCACAGAACTTGCACGCCGTGACGCACACGTTGGTGTAGTTGATGTTGCGGTCGATGAGGTAGGTGGCGATGCTGGCGGTGTCGCCGAAACGACGCCGCCGGACGACGTCGGCCGCGCGCCCTAGCGAATGCAGTGGCGCGTCGGTGTAAAGAGTCAGCGCCTCTTCAGGCGAGATGCGACCGCCGTCAGCGGCCCGGTCGAGGATCGCGCGCACATCAGCCACGAGCCAAAGCCTAGCCCGCGCCCGGTCCCCGCGCTGATCGAGCTAACCGGCGCGGCAAACGCCGCGGAGGGTGTCGATGACCACGTCGTTCGGCGTGCCTTTCTCTATCTGCGCCTGCGCGCCCTCCGGCAGCGCACGCCGCTCCCCGGTCAACACCACAACCCGAGTGGACGGCGAGCGCTCGCGCACCGCCTCGATCGCCTCCAAGCCGGACATCACCGGCATGGTCACGTCGATGACCAGCAGGTCGGGTTTGAGCCGCACGACCAGGTCGACGGCCTCGGCGCCGTCGCTGGCCTGGCCGACGACGTCGAAATCCGGCTCCAGCGAGAGCAGCGTGCTCATGAGCGCGCGAATGCCGGCCGCGTCGTCGGCGACGATCACGCTGAACACCCGCGCGGCCCCGGTCAAGGGTGCGGACGTCGTGGAAGGCAGGGCGCCGGCTGCAGGCATGGTCTCCCCCTCAGGCCTCGACATGCCTTGATCGTCGCAGCCCGAACGACCCTCGCGCGCGCTGTTATCAAGTCTGATCACAACGGGTGGTGTGGGAGCGTGAACGCGACCGCGGGCGGGTCACACCTCGATGAACTGCGGCTGCGCCAACGGGGCTAGCCCGAGCCGGGGACCCACTCGACGCGCGAACTCGGCCAGCCCGGCCAGCTGCCGCTCGCCAAGGGAGAAGTCAAGCGTGGTGAAGTACCGCACCAGCGTCCCGGCGTCGAAATCCTCCCAGCGCGCCGCCGACGCGGCCACCTCGTCGACCCGCGCCAGCGACAGGTCGCGCGAGCGCATGAAGGCGGTGTGCACGTCCTTCGCCAAGCCCGGGTGCGCCTCGGCGAACTCGTCGCGAGCCGCCCATACGGCAAAGACCATCGGCAGCTGCGTCCAGTCGTGCCACGCGGCGCCCATGTCATGCACTGCGAGCCCGAGCCGCGGGCCGTCATGCAGTGCCGCCCGCAGCGCCGCGTCGCCGATCAGCACGGCGGCCTTCGCCTCGAGCATCATCGCGGTCAGATCGGGCGGGCAGGTGAAGTAGTGCGGCCGGACGCCGACGCGCTGCTCAAGCACCAACTTCGCAAGCTCCACCGTCGTCCGACTGGTCGAACCAAGCGCGACCAGCTCGCCGTCGAGCTCCTCAAGCGGCACCTGGCTCACCAGCACGCACGACATCACCGGTCCGTCGGAGCCGACCGCGATGTCCGGCAACAGCCGCAACGACGACGCGTTCCTCAGGTACTCGACCAAGCTGATGGGGGCGACGTCGAGGTCTCCCGCGACCAGCCGGTCGCTGAGTCGATCCGGGGTGTCGCGGAACAGCTCGACGTCGAGCAAGGCGCCCGAGTTGACCATGCCCCAATACAGCGGCAGGCAGTTCAAGAACTGGATGTGCCCGACCCGCGGGCGGGGGACGGTCACGACCGCGGACGGGTTGCGACGTCTTCGGCCGGGGCTTGCTCGCGGGCCAGCTCGTCTGCGATCTCATCCTCACGGGCGGCGCGGGAGGCCGCGCGCGCCTTCCGGCGAGCGCTCGTTTGCGCGATCCGAGCCGACATGGCGTCGCGTTCGCGTTGCAGCAGCGCGTAACTGGCCAGCCCGGAAACCAGCACGGCCAACGCGACAAGAAGCAGCCCGCGCACTCGCACGAGCCACAACAACCCGAGGGCGATCGCGAAAATCGCCAACCGCAGCACCGTGTAGCGCAGCACCGGATGCGGGTTGACCGGCAGCTCGAAACCGTCTTCCGCGGGGTCTTTGGGAGTTGAGTCGTCCTTGTTCACAGCGGGTTACCTCATACCGGCATCGGCTGCGGCGTGTCACGACGACCCCGGTCGGGCCCCTCGTACACCCGCAGCACGTTGTACTTAGTATCGCGCTCGACCGGCGTGAAACCGGCGTCGCGGATCAACTCGAGCAGGTCGTCGCGGTGCATCGTGGCGGGGGTGCCGAAGTGGTCGGCGTCGTGGGTGATCTTGTATTCGACCACCGAGCCGTCGAGGTCGTCGGCGCCGTGCGACAACGCCAGCTGCGACGTCGTCAGCCCGTGCATCACCCAGAACGCCTTCACGTGCTGGACGTTGTCGAACAACAGCCGCGACACCGCGAACGTCTTCAAGGCCTCGGCGCCGGTGGCCATCGGCTGGGTCATCAAGCGGTTGCGCGGGTCGCCGTTCGCGTCGTGCTGGAAGCGCAACGGGATGAAGACCTGGAACCCACCGGTCTCGTCTTGCAGCTCTCGCAGCCGAAGCACGTGGTCGACCCGGTGCCGGGGCTCCTCGATGTGGCCGTACAGCATCGTGCACGGCGTCTTCAGCCCCTTGGCGTGCGCGAGGCGGTGGATGCGCGACCAGTCCTCCCAATGGGTGGCGTGGTCGACGATCTTCTGCCGTACCTCCCAGTCGAAGATCTCCGCGCCGCCGCCGGTGAGCGAGTCCAGGCCGGCGTCGATCAGCTCGTCGAGGATCTCGTCGGCGGGCATTCCGGAGATCTTCTCGAACCAGTGGATCTCGGTGGCGGTGAACGCCTTCAGCGCGACGTTCGGCAGCGCCTCTTTCAGCGCCCGGAGCGAGCGCGGGTAGTACCGCCACGGCAAGGTCGGGTGCAAACCGTTGACGATGTGCAGCTCGGTGATGCCCTCGGGCTCCATCTGCTTGGCGAGCTCGACAGCTTCCTCCACCCGCATCGTGTAGGCGTCCGCCTCGCCCGGCTTGCGCTGAAAGCTGCAATAGGCGCACGACGCCGAGCACACGTTGGTCAAGTTGAGGTGCCGGTTGATGTTGAAGAACACCCGGTCGCCGTTCTTGCGGGTGCGCACCTGGTGCGCCAGGTCGCCGAGCCAGGCGAGGTCGTCCGACGCGTACAGCGCGACGCCGTCCTCATATGTGAGCCGATCCCCGGCCAGCACCTTGGCTTCGAGCTCGCGCTGAAGTCCTGCGTCCACGTCGCCCCTCACCTGCCTGTCGCCAACTGTCGCGCCGGATCGCGACGTGCCTGTCCAGCATGCACGAGTGCCTCTGACGACTGCGCACACGGGCTGGCGAGAGCCTCCCAAAGCGGGGCGCCCAGTTTGTGACCACCGATAACCAAGCGTGATGACGAAGCGACGGAAAGCGCGCACCAGGGTCCTAGGTCCCGACTTTTGTCACCGTGCGTGTTCCCCTCGTGACGATCCTCCCCACTTTTTTTGGCACAAGGCAACAATCGCGCGTCAACGGCAGACGGGATGGCACATGTGCGTGTACACATCACATGGGGTCCACGAACGTAAGACCAAACACGGCGCGGTTAACCGACCACTCGGTGTTGAAAGACCTGCAACGTTCGAAAGACCCGGAGTGTTCGAAAGACCCGGAGTGCTCGAGAGAGCGCCGTGTCCAGGAAAGGGGACGACGTGGAAAACCGTGACCGCCTGCTCACCCCTGGAGAGGTCGCGACCCTCTTCCGGGTCGACCCGAAGACCGTCACCCGCTGGGCGGCGTCCGGGCGAATCGGAAGCATCCGCACGCCCGGCGGCCACCGGCGTTTTCGGGAGTCTGAGGTTCGCGCGCTGCTCAACGGTGAAGACGAGTTCGAGGCCGGCAGCTTCGCCATCGGAGTCTCCGACTCTTGATCGGCGGATCTGGGCCGACGCCCGGTCGGCTCGGAGGCTAATCGCCGAGCCGGCCGGCCCACCGAGTGAACAGGTCGTGCGGCACCCCGAGCACGTCGAGCACCTTACCCGCCACAAAATCCACCAACTGCTGGATGCTTTTCGGCTTGGCGTAGAACCCAGGGCTCGCCGGCAGCACGACGGCGCCCGCTTCGTCCAGAGACACCAGATGCCGCAGCGTCGCCCCCGTCAGCGGGGCTTCCCGCGGCACCACCACCAGCCGCCGGCGCTCCTTCAACGTGACGTCAGCGGCCCGCTGCAGCAAGTCCTTCGACAGGCCGAGCGCGATGCCGGCCACCGCCGCGGTGCTCGCGGGCACCACCACCATGCCCTTGGTGCGATAGGAGCCGCTGGACGGCCCGGCGGCGAAATCGGTGACCGCCCAAAACCGGACGTCGGAATCCGACGGCGCCGGCAGCGGGGCGTCAAGCGCCGACCCCAGCCACCGCCTGAGGCTTTCGGCGTCGTCACGCCAGGCGACGCCGGTCTCGTCGAGCAGCGTCAGTCGCGCGGCGCGCGACACGATCAAGTCGACCGGCTCGCCGGCCGCCAGCAGACCGCGCAAGACCGCTGCGGCGTAAGGAGTTCCGCTCGCGCCGCTCACCCCGACCACCCATGGGGCACGGTCGGACGTCACGGCCGCAGGCCGCGCGAGACGAGGTCGACCAGCGCGAAGAGGAGCAACCCGATGCCCACGAACCCGTTCACCGTGAAGAACGCCTTGTTGACGTTGGACAGGTCGGTCGGCTTCACCAGACGCTGCTCGTAGGCCAACGCGAACGCCGCCACGATGACGCCGAGCGTCCAGACCCAGCCGAAGCCGGCGAGCAAGCCGAACCACAGCAAGAACAGCACGGTGACGTAGTGCGCGGCGCGGGAGCAGGCCAGCGCCGCGTGCGGGCCGAAGCGCGCCGGCAGCGACTTGACGCCAATCTCGCGGTCGATCTCGTAGTCCTGCAACGCATAGATGATGTCGAAGCCGCCGATCCAAAACCCAACCGCGGCGCCAAGCACCACCGCGGTCCACGACCAGTGCGCGGTGACGGCGAGCCAGGCGCCGATCGGCCCAATGGTTTGCGCCAGGCCGAGGACGGCGTGCGGCGCCCAGGTGAACCGTTTCGCGTACGGATAACCGGCCAGCACGATCGCCGCGATCGGCGACAGCGCCAGGCACAGCGTGTTCAACCCGTAAGCGGCGAGGAAGAGGATCGCGAGCGCGACGACGGCGCCCACCCACGCGGTCCGAAGTGAGACGGCGCCGACGACCAACTCGCGGCCACGGGTACGCGGATTGCGAGCGTCGATGTGCCGGTCGACGATGCGATTGACCGCCATGGCGAAGGTGCGGGCGCCGACCATCGCGATCGTCACTAGCAGCAACTGGATCCAGTGCACGTGGCCGTTCGCCGCGTTCATGGCCGACAGCGCCGCGATGTAGGCGAACGGCAGCGCGAACACGGAGTGCTCGAATCGCACGAGGTCGAGGAACGCCCGCACTCGGCCGCGATCGGACGGCCCTTCGAACGACCAGGTTGCGCTGCTCACGAGATTCCGAACTCCTTCCACCGCGCGGTGACCCGTTCGACGATCCCCCGATCTTGGGCAATCATGTCTGGCCAGCCGCGGGTGTATCCCTCTGACGGCAGCTTCGCCGTCGCGTCGACGCCGATCTTGCCGCCCCAAAACTGCTGATAACTGGCGTGATCGAGGTGGTCGACCGGCCCCACCGCGTGCACGAGGTCGTGACTGTAGTCGACGTTGCCGAACGCCCGCCATGCGACGTCGCGGTAGTCGTGAACATCACAGTTGGCGTCGACGACGACGATCAGCTTCGCGAGCGACAGCATGCCGGCGCCCCAGATGGCGTGCATCACCTTGTGGGCGTGCTTGGGGAAACGCTTGTCGATGCTCACGATCACGCAGTTATGGAAGACGCCCTCGATCGGCATGTCCATGTCGACGATGTCGGGGATCATCAGCTTCACCAGCGGGAGAAAAATCCGCTCGGTCGCCTTGCCGAGCGGGCCGTCCTCAGCCGGCGGGCGCCCGACCACGATCGACTGGAACACCGGCTTCTTCTGCGTCGTGATGACGTCGACGTGCAGCGCGGGAAACGGCTCGACCGGCGTGTAAAAGCCGGTGTGGTCGCCAAACGGCCCTTCCGGACGACGCTCCCCCGGCTCCAGCCAGCCCTCGAGCACGACCTGCGCGTCGGCCGGAACCTGCAGCGGAACGCTGACACAGTCGACCATCTCGACCCGCTCTTGGCGCAGGAAGCCGGCGAACAGGTACTCGTCGATGTCGGGCGGCAGCGGGGCTGACGCGGCATAGGTGACGACCGGGTCGCAGCCGAACGCGACCGCCACCGGAAGGCGCTCGCCCCGCCGCTCGGCGACCGCGTGGTGGGCGTTGGAATCCTTGTGGATCTGCCAATGCATCGCGATCGTGTCGCGGTCGTGCCGTTGCAACCGGTAGAGGCCGAGGTTGCGCTGGCCGGTTTCCGGGTGCTTGGTGTGCGTCAGGCCGAGGTTGAAGTACGCGCCGCCGTCCTGCGGCCAGGTGTGCAACGCGGGCAGCGTGTTGAGGTCGACCTTGTCGCCCTTGATGACGACGTCCTGGCAGGACCCCTTGCGCACGTTCTTCGGAGGGACCGTTCGAAGCTGGCCGAGCTTGCTCATCGCGTCTTTGAGGCCGCTGAGGCCGTGCGGCAACTCGGGTTTGAGCAGTTCGGACAGCCGCGTCCCGACGTCGTCCAAGCTGTTGACGCCGAGGGCCTTCGCCATGCGCGCCTCGGTGCCGAAGACGTTCATCGCCAACGGAAGCTTGCTGCCTTTGACGTTTTCGAAGAGCAGCGCCGGGCCCTGGGCGCGGACGACGCGATCGACGATCTCGGTGACCTCGAGATGCGGGTCGACCTGCGCCTTGACCCGGACGAGTTCGCCGTCGCGCTCAAGGCGGTCGAGGAAGTCGGGCAGCGAGGTCATGGAGATCAGTATCCCGTGCCGCGGGGTTGGCCCGCCTAATGCCCGGGCAGCGGTGCGCTCGGCACCGGTGCGCTAACCGCCGACTGGAAGTCGCCGAACGACGCGTTGGCCCCCTGGGACACCTGAACGTGGCCGTTGTCGACGGTTTGGCAGCCGGTGTAGTCCCACCAGATGTCGTTGTCCGGCTGACTCGGGTAGCCGAGCACGACGATGGCGACGGTCCCGAACAGCTGAGCGGGGCAATGGAAAGTGCCGCGCGACCGCTTGGTGCTCACGCCGTGCGCGGCCGACGACACGGCGCGCGCTTGGTCGGCCGACATGACGGCGTGCCACCGAAGGGTCGGCGCCGCGTCGTTGACATCCTGTCCGTAGACGCACACCAGGCCCCGAGTGGCGCCAGCTAACGCAAGGCGGTCGCGGTGCCACAGTTCGTGCCACCAAGTCGGCCCGGGGTTGTTGACGTCGACCGCCTGGCCGAGCGACTGCGGACAGCCACCGGCCACCGTCACCCGCACCGCCGGCGAACCCGCGCTATAGGGGTAGTTGCGAATCATCTGGACGACGACGATCGCCAGCAGGACTGCCACCGCCGTCAGCACGACGACCACCGGCGCGCGCCATCGGGGGCTCGCCTCCCCCACGAGTCGCCACACGAACGCATGATGGCAGCCCATGGATGTCGAGTCGGCACAAATGGGTCACCAACGGGTTGCGGGACAGCACATTTCTGCGTGATCACCGGCGGGGCCGGCAGGCGAGCTAGAGAGCTGCGATGCCGCGCTCACCGGTGCGCACCCGCACCACGGTCTCGACCGGCACGCTCCACACCTTGCCGTCGCCGATCTTGCCGGTGCGGGCGGCCGAGGCGATCGCGTCGATCAGGTCGTCGACGTCGTCGTCGTCGCACACCACTTCCAGGCGCAGCTTCGGCACCAGGTCGACCTGATATTCCGCGCCGCGGTACACCTCGGTGTGGCCGGCCTGCCGGCCGTAGCCGCTCGCCTCGCTGACGGTCAGCCCGTGGACGCCGAACGCCTCGAGGGCCGCCTTCACGTCGTCCAGCTTGAAAGGCTTGATGACCGCGGTGATGAGTCTCACGGACGAATCTTGGCAGAGCTTTGACTCGCGACGCCGTGACCCGCGGCCACCGACTGGCCGATCCGACGCCCGACGCCCGCGGTGTGCCCAGCGATGTCGTAGGCGGTCTCGCCGTGGACGATCAGGTCGAGTCCGGCGAGCTCGTCGTCGCGGGTGACCCGGAAGCCGAGGAACCGGTCGACGCCCTTGGCGATCAGCCACGACATCGCGAAGGCGTAGGCGCCGACGACGACGGCAGCCAGCGTCTGACGACCGAGCTGGTCGAAGCCGCCACCGTAGAGCAGGCCGCGCGCGTGCCCGGTCACGGCCGCGGTGGCGAGGACGCCGATGAGCACGGTGCCGACGAGTCCGCCGACGCCGTGCACGCCCGCGACGTCGAGTGAGTCGTCATAGCCGAGCCGGAATTTCAGCCCGACCGCGTACGCCGCGGCGACGCCGGCGAGCAGGCCGATCACGAGCGCGCCGAGCGGGTTGACCGAGCCACAGGCCGGCGTGATGCCGACGAGCCCGGCGACCGCGCCGGAGACGGCGCCAAGTGTGGTCGCGTGCTTGTCGCGACGCCGCTCGACGCCCAGCCACCCGAGCACACCGGCGGCGCCCGCCACCTGGGTGTTGATGAACGCGACGCTCGCCAGGCCGCCGCTGGCCAGCGCCGAGCCCGCGTTGAAGCCGAACCAGCCGAACCAGAGAAGTCCGCCGCCGAGGACGACGAGCGGCACGCTGTGCGGACGCATCGGGTCGCGTTTGAACCCGAGGCGCGGGCCGAGAACGATGGCCAGCGCGAGGCCGGACGCGCCGGAGTTGATTTCGACGACCGTTCCGCCGGCGAGGTCGAGCGCATGCAGATGGGCGGCGATCCAGCCGCTGGGGTCGAACACCCAGTGCGCGACCGGGAAGTAGACGACCGTCACCCAGGCGATGACGAAGACGATCCACGAGCCGAACTTCGCGCGGTCGGCGATCGATCCGCTGAGCAACGCCGCCGTGATGGCGGCGAACATCAACTGGAACGCGGCGAACGCCAAAGTCGGAACCGAGCCGGTGACCGCGTCGGTTCCGATCCCCGCGAATCCGACGTCGCGAAGGGTGCCGATGACGCCGCCGGCGTCCGGCCCGAAGGCGAGCGAGTAGCCGTAGAGCACCCAGACGACGGTCACGACGGCCAGGCAGGTCACGCTCATCATCAGCATGTTGAGCGCGCTCTTCACCCGCACCATGCCGCCGTAGAACAGCGCGAGTCCGGGAACCATCAACATCACGAGCGCGGCGCTGATCAGCACCCACGCGGTGTCGCCCGCGTTGATCGCGGCGCTGCTCGGCATGGGCGCAAGAATGGCGGGCCGCTGTTACGCGTGGATTACATGATCGGCCCGGCGTGTAAAACGCGGATTACGTGTCGGCTGACAAACGCCGCCGTCCCTCGTGCGGCGAACACGCCCGAGGACACCTCCACAGGCCTGTCCTCGGACCCGTACACGTCCTTAACGTGATCAACCGGGGCGGCGGGCGTCAGATGCCGGCGTAGGAGTGCATCCCGCTGATGAAGATGTTCACGATGAAGAAGTTGAAGATGATGGTCGCGAAGCCGAGCATCGCCACGTACGCCGCCTTGCGGCCGCGCCAACCCGCGGTCGCCCGCGCGTGCAAGTAGCCCGCGTACACGATCCAGGTGATGAAGGCCCAGGTCTCCTTGGGATCCCACTGCCAGTAGTGACCCCACGCGTATTCCGCCCAGATCGCGCCGGCGATGACCGCGAACGTCCAGATCGGAAACGCGAACGCGTACGCCCGGTAAGCCGTGCGGTCGAGGACGTCGCGCTCGGGCATCATCCGCGCCAGTGCGGCGAACCGGACCGGCTTGCCTGCCGCGCTGGCCGAGGCGTACCGGTCGGCGATGAGGAACATCACCGTCGCCGCGGTGCCGACGATGAAGACGCCCGAGGCCAGGATCGCCGCCGAGACGTGGATCGCCAACCAGTAAGAGTGCAGCGCTGGCATCAGCGGCGCGGCCGGCACGTACAGCACCAACACGGCCAGCCCGAGCGCGAGCACCACGGGCGCCATCAAGAAGACGCCGAGGAACCGCGCGCGCTGCCTGGTCAAGATCACCAAGAACGCCCCGACCGCGGCGAACGTCAGCGCCAAGGTGAACTCGTACATGTTGCCCCACGGCAACCGGCGCACCGAAAGCCCGCGGCTGAGGATCGCGCCGCCTTCAAGCAACCATCCGACGATGGTGCAACCGACCGCGAACAGCCCGATTCGCCGTGGCAGCTTGAATTTCTCGGACGACGGCGAGCCGCCGGCGGCTCCGGTCACCCGGGGTTCGTCGGCGAGAGGATCGTCAGCGCCGGGCCCAAGTGGCGCGCGAGCGGCGGTGGCCCCGACCAAGGCGGGCGCCTGCGCGGGGACCGCGGCCGGCTTGGCCGCCGCCGACGAACGCTTGTCGAATCCCTCGCCGAAGGCCGCGTCAAGCGCGAAGCCGAGGAAGGCGATCGAGTAGCCGACGATGCCGCCCGCGATGAGGTCGTTCGACAACCTGGCCAGTCCGACGTCCACCGGCACGGTGCTCCTCCTGTGCTCCTTGCGCGCTCGCCTCGCCGCGCGCTCATGCCTCCGGCGCGGTCGGCGGGGCCGCCGCTTGCAGTGCTTTGACGATTCGGTTGAACTCCTCGTCGAATCCGCCGCCGGCGTCGGTGCGGGTCAGGCCGCCGACTTCGACCAAGGTACGCCCGGAGGCATCCGCGCCAGCGCGCACCCACACGCGACGGCGGCGGATCGACAGCGACAGCACGAGGCCGAGGACGGTGGCGCACACCGCGCCGAGCACGACGGGCTTGCCCGGATCGTGGGTGATGTTGAACGAGGCCCACTCGCCAAAGCCCGCGAATGTGATCGTGCCCTCGCCGTTTGGCAACGCGACGGTGTCCCCCGGCCGCATGGTGGTGGCGAGCAGCCGCGTCATCTTCGAGGTGTCCAGCGAGTAGACCGACTTCGGCACGCCGTCGTTCAGCCCGAGGTCCCCGGCGAACACCCCGATGACCACCGCCGGGTTGTCGGCCGCGGGAAAGACCGAGATCGGCATGCCGCCCGCCGGGTTCACACCCGCCGTCGGCAAGAAGAACCCGGTGATGCCGAGTTCGCTCGGCTTGGCGTCGGGAAGCTTGACCACGCCCTGGTATTGGAAGGTCCCCTTCTGCGGCAAAAACGGGATCATTTCGTCGAACGTGTGACCGGAGCCGTCGCGCACGATGAAACGCGGCGCGTATCCGTGACCGCCGAGGTAAACGTTCGTCCCCTGGGTGCTCAGCGGATGGTTCACCGTGATCGTGTAGCCGCGCGGGTCGGCGTCGAGGTTGGGCTGCCAACTGACGTGCGCCTCGAAACTGTCGGCGTCCGCGTTCGCCGGTCCACCCCTGTGATACGTGGCGCGGAAATCATCGAGGGTGAACGAGAACGGCGGCAGCTTCGCGACGTCGACGAACCGGCCCGGTGAGAACGAGTCGTAGTTGATGACGGTGTCGCTGAAGCCGTCGCGTTCCTTCACCAGCACGCTGCCGCTGAAGCCGAAGACCGACGTCACCGCGATACCGACGAGGACCACGAGCAGGGAAAGGTGGAAGAGCAGGTTGCCGGTCTCCCGCAGGTGCCCCTTCTCCGCATTGACGGACGACGCGGTGCCGCTGGACGACGCGGCGTTGCCGGACGACGCGGTGCGGGCGACGCGAAATCGCTTGCTGCGCAGCAGTTCCTGGGCACGAGTGAGCACGTCGTCCGGGATGTGGTCGGTCTGCCACGACGTGGCGACCGGCAACCGCGAGATGTTGCGCGGTGCGGCCGGGGGGCGCAGCCGCATCGCTTTGAGATGCCGGCGGCTGCGCGGCAACACGCAGCCGGCCAGCGAGATGAACAGCAGCAGGTAGATCGCGGCGAACCACACCGAACCGAAGACGTTGAAGAATCCGAGATGGTCCAGGATCGGCGCCAGCGTCGGATGGTCGGCGTAGTACTGGCTTACCCGGAGCGGATCGCTGCCGCCGCGCTGCGGAAGGATGGAGCCGGGCACCGACGCGAGCGCGAGCAAGAACAACAAGATGAGCGCGGTGCGCATCGAGGTGAGCGAATACCACGCCCAACGCAGCGCCGACAGCGCCGACCCACCCGGCGTGCGATGCGCGCGTTGCCGGGTGCCGTACTCGTCGGGCGCCTCCGGGATGGTGTCGAGCTTCGACACCTCCGGGCTGAGGGCGGTCTCTTCGACGTCGGTGTGCGTGTCGCTCATCACACCGCCGTCGAGTAGCCGTTGATGGTGTTCTGCAGTTGGCCGACGAAGTCCGCCCACCAACCGGTCACCAACAAGATCCCCACCGCCACCAGCAACGCGCCGCCAACCCGCGTGACCAGCGCGTAATGCCGCTTCACGACCGCGAGCGCGCCGAGCGCGTGACGGAACAGCAACGCCACCAACATGAACGGCACGCCCAGCCCAAGGCAGTACGCGAGCGTGAGCACCGCGCCCCTCGTCGCCGTCGCGTTGGAGTCGGCCAGCGCCAGCGACTGCACGGCGCCCAGCGTGGGGCCGATGCACGGCGTCCAGCCGACTCCGAACAACACGCCGAGTATCGGCGCCCCGGCGATTCCGGCGACCGGCAACCGGTGGAAGCGGAACTCCCTTTGCAACCCCGGAATCAGGCCCATGAACGCCAAGCCGAAGACGATCACGAACGCTCCGAGCACGCGGTCGAGAACGTCAACATGCTCCTTCAGGGTCGCCCCGACGCTGCCGAACAGCGCGCCGAACGACACGAACACGACGGAGAATCCGAGCACGAACAAGAAGCTGCCGGCGAGCACCCGCCCAAACCGACGTCGGCCGGCGCTGTCCAGGTCGGCGCCCGACAGCCCAGTGACGTACGCGATATAGCCGGGAACCAGTGGCACCACGCAGGGAGACAGGAACGACACGACGCCCGCGATCGCGGCCACGGGCAGCGCGAGGAGCAACGATCCCGACAGCACGGTGTCCTGGAAGGACGTCGCGACCGACGCGTTCGCCATCATGACGACCCCGCCGCGGCACCCGAAGCGTCAGTCGGCTCGTTGGCAATGTCCTCCACCAGCGCCTTCAACTGGTTGACCCGCATCTCGCCCAGGCCGCGCGCCGCGATGTGCCCGGTGCGATCGATCACCAGGGTGGTTGGAGGCGTCTGCGGCACCACGCCGCTGCTGCGGAACCGCAACGCGATCTTCGCCGACTGGTCGGCGAAGCTCGGGTAGTCGATGCCGTAGTTGGTGACGAACGCCTTGCCGTCGGTCGGGCCGTTCTCCCTTATGTCCACGCCGACGAACTGCACCCCCAGCGGTTTGGTCTGGGTCGACACCGCCTGCAACGCCGGCGCCTCGGCCCGGCACGGCGGGCACCACGACGCCCAGAAGTTGAGCACGATGACGCGGCCCTTGAACTGCGCGAGGCTCAGCGGCTGGCCGTCGAGGTCGGTTCCGGAGATGTCCGGCGCGAGTTTGCGATGCCCCATCGCGTATGTGGTCACCACACCCGCGCCGCTCACGACGTATCGGGTGTCGCCCGTGGTGGCCGCGTTGCCGTTGGACGTCGCGCAGCCGGCCAGTCCGAACGCGAGCGACGAGGCGGCGACCGTCGCGATCATGCGAAAGGAGCGCGCGACCGGCACGAGGTGACTTCCCATCATCAGACTGCGCCGCCCATTCTGCCTGTCGAGCGAGGCGCCCTCCGACGCGGGAGGGCTCGAACCGGCTGGCCCGCCCGCGGCTTCCCAGCGTCGTCCCAGAGAACTCTCAGGCGCCGCCGACCTCGCCCGCGCCTGCCGCGCCCGACGGCTCGTGGTAGCGAACCTCGACGACAGCGTCGCCGTCGAATACCAGGCTGGTGACGCTGCCGAGCGCGCACTGCCGACGCCTCGGGTCGTGCCAGAGCCGCTTGCGCTCGATCTTCCGCCGGGCGGTCCAGATGGGCAGCTGGTGGCTCACGCACACCGCCGCGTGGCCGATCGCCGACGCGCGGGCGTCCGCCACCGCGGCCAGCATGCGCGCGGCGATCTCCTCGTACGGTTCCCCCCACGACGGTCGGAACGGGTTGCGGATGTGCCACCAGTTTCCGGGATGCCGCAGCGCGCCGTCGCCGACGCCGAAGGTGCGGCCCTGGAAGTGGTTGGCCGCCTCGATGAGCCGCGCGTCCTCGCGAATGGGCAGCGCGACCGTCTCGGCGATCGGGGTCGCGGTCTCGATAGCCCGCTCAAGGGGTGACGAGACGACGGCGACGACGTCGCGATCCGCCAGCCACGCGGCCGCCCGTTTCGCCATCAAGACGCCAGCCTCCGACAGGTGATAACCAGGAAGCCGCCCGTACAAGATCCCCGTGGGGTTGTCGACCTCGCCGTGCCGCACGAGATGGACGACGGTGCGGGTGCTCACCTGGACGCCTCCTGAGGCTTGGACGCTCGGGCGGCGGCAGCGGCCGCCTTCGGCAACGCGGCCGCGATCCGCTCGACCGCGGCGTCGTCGTGCGCGGCTGAGACGAACCACGCTTCGAACACCGACGGCGGCGGGTAGACGCCACTTTCCAGCAGGGAATGGAAGAACGGCGGATAGCGCCAGGCCTGTTGCGCCCGTGCCGCGTCGTAATCGCGGACCTCGGAGTCGGTGAAGAAGAAGGAGAACAGGCTGCCCGCGGTCTGCAACCGATGCTCAACGCCGGCCTCGCTCAACGCCGAGCTCACCAATTTCCCAACGGTGGCAGCGGTTTCGTCGATATGGGCGTAGACGTCGGCCGTGCACGCTCGCAGGGTGGCCAGACCGGCCGCGGTGGCGAGCGGATTCCCCGAGAGCGTGCCCGCTTGATACACCGGCCCCGCTGGCGCAAGCCGCTGCATGACGTCGACGCGGCCGCCGAACGCGGCCGCCGGAAGGCCGCCGCCCATCACTTTGCCGAAGGTGAACAGGTCGGCGTCGACTCCTTCGATGCCGTGCCAACCGCTCGCCGAAACCCGAAATCCGGTCATGACCTCGTCGAGTATCAAGAGCGCGCCATGCCGATGTGCGATGTCGCGCAGTGCGGCGTTGAACCCGTCGCGCGGCGGGACCACGCCCATGTTCGCCGCGGCGGCTTCGGCGATCACGCAGGCGATGTCGTCGCCGTATCGGGAAAACGCCGCCTCAACAGCGGCGAGGTCGTTGTACGGCACGACAATCGTGTCGCTCGCCTGCGCGCCCGTGACGCCCGGGGTGTCGGGCAGCGCGAGGGTCGCGACGCCGCTCCCCGCGCTGGCGAGCAGCGCGTCGACGTGCCCGTGATAGCAACCGGCGAACTTGACCACCTTGGCCCGACCGGTGAAGCCGCGGGCCAGTCGCACCGCGCTCATGGTGGCCTCGGTGCCGGAGTTGACCAGCCGCAGCTGCTCGACCGGCGCCACCCGGCGCGCGATCTCCTCCGCGAGTTCGACCTCGCCGGGTGTGGGCGCGCCGAAACTGGTTCCTTTCGCAGCCGCCGCGGCGACCGCGTCGATGACCGAGGGATGCGCGTGGCCCAGCACCAGGGGCCCCCACGAGCAGACCAGGTCGACGTACTCGTTGCCGTCGACGTCGACGAGATAGGGCCCGTGGCCGCCAGCCATGAATCGCGGCGTGCCGCCCACGCCGCGAAACGCGCGCACCGGCGAGTTGACCCCGCCCGGAGTCACCAGTTGGGCGCGGTCGAACAGCCGCTCGGACGACGTGGATGGCGCGCTCATGCCGCCGATTCTCCCAGGACGGCGTCGTCCGCGCTCAGAGGCCGAAGGCAGTGGCGAACGACGGCGCGGTGGCTGCTTTGCCGAGCGGCGGGAGGCCGAGCAAATCCTCGGTGCCCCGCAGCAGCCCGTAGTGGTCGAGCCGCTCCGACACCCGTGCACCCGGCTTCACCTTGGGGGCGATCACCACGGTGGGGATCTGATTACTCGACCCTTTGCCTTCGTCCCAGGTGAGCACCACCACGGTGTCGCCCGCCCGGTAGTTGGCGCCGTCGAGGATCTTCGGTATCCAGCCCGCCAGCCAACGGTCGCCGGTGCTCACCGGGCAGTCATGGGTGTCATTGCACAGGTTCGGCGTGATGAAAGCGAACGACGGCAGCGTGCCCGCGCCGATGTCGCGCTGCAGGTTGTTCTCCAACGGCACGTCGTTGCGCTCGCACGACGGCCGCAGCGCGGTGTAGTACGCCGCAGGATTGTGCTTCACCGCGTACGGGCTGCTGGCCGAAGTCGCGCAGTTTTGCGGCATTGACTCCACGTACGCGCGCCACGACTTGCCCGCGCTGTCGAGCTGGCTGAAGATCGAGGCGCCGCCGATGCGGTGCGCCGACGGGCTCTTGTCGTCAGAGACTCCGAACGTCGACCCGCCGGTCGCCGCCAGGTAATTCGGCAATGACGGATGCGTGATCCCGTGGTAGTCGGCCGCCGATCCGCATCGCCGTGCCAGGGCGTTTTCGTACGGCGCGCTCGAACTCCCCACCACCGCCGACAGCGGCTTGTTCTCCATCCAGATCCAGATGACGTGCTCGACCTTCACCCCGGACGACGCGACGCCGCACGGCCGTGCGGCGTCGGGTCGGCCCGGCGTCGGTGTCGAGGCGGTTGTGCCGCCGGAGGAGGCGACCGGCGGCGCTGATGACGACGCGTCGGCCGGCGGAGGCGCCGACGGGACCGCCGTTGAGACGCCCGAGGAGCCAGCCGACGGCGTGGTTGTGCGCTTGGCCGGGTGCGACGAACAAGCGGCCGACAACAACCCCACGGCGCTGAGGATCGCGACCGCGAAGACCGGGTGTGCGAAGAGGCGCATCCTCCGCATTACCGACCCAGCCTGAGCGCGAGTGTGGGACAGACGTCGACGGCTCGTTCGGCGAACGCCAGGAGGTGCGCGGGCACCGCGTCGTCCGCTATCAACGGAAAACCCCAGTCATCGCGCTTGATCAGCTCCGGCAGGAGTTCGGCGCACAAACCCCGACCATCGCACGCCGTCCAGTCGATCGCGAGCGTGGGCCCGGTTCGCCGTGCGGAGGGCCCGGTCTTTGTTGATTTCGGGCTCACGGTGGATCTCCTCAACTGCCCGTGCGCGGCAGGTCACGGACGCTACGGCGGGGCGTCGGAAGCACAGCGTCGTCCGTGGTTCGGGAGCAGCGGCCGCGATGGTGCAGCTCCAGCTCCGCGCAGAAGACGCGCAACGCGCTGCGCAAGAAGCGCACGCTCCCGTCGGGATGGTGGCAAGCGCCGCGACGCTCGATCAGGCCGGCCACCCGATGCAACTCGGCGACCGCCGCCGGGTTGGCCGCCCGGGTCACCAACGCGTGAGAAAGCTCAGCGATTCGTGGCAATCCGTTCAGGCATGGCCCGCATTGGCCAGCCGCTTCGCGGGCGAGATAGCCAAGCACTCGGCTGGATTCCATGAGGCCGCAGGCGTGTTCGCCCAACGCGACCACGACGCCGGCGCCGGGCGACGCCCCAACCGGCGCCAGGTCGGCGGCCGACACACGCGCCCGCGCCGCCACGTCGGGCGACAGCCAGGCCCCGTGATAGCCGCCGATCAGAACCGCTTGCAGCCGACTCGTGGCGCCACCGGCGAGGTCGATGACGTCGGCGAGTCGGGCGCCGTGCGGCGCCTCGACGACGCCTGGGTTTGCCACGGCGCCAGTGACGGTGAACAGCATGGTGCCCGGCTGCTCGGAAGTGCCGCGACGGCGAAACCAATCCGGACCGTGCCGCGCGATCAACGCCAGGTGCGCCAGTGTCTCGACATTGCTGACCAGCGTCGGACGGCCGCGCACTCCTCGCTCGAACACAGGTGGTTGCTTGAACCGCGGCAAGGCGACGGCGCCGGACAGGTGGCTGACCACCGACGACTCCTCGCCGGAGATGAAAGCGTCAGGCGCCGCGACGACCTCGACCGAGCGGGAATCCATCTGCGCCCTGTCACGTTCGGCGATCACTCGGCTCAACTGCCGGAGCGGAAGGAGTTCGTTCGCGTAAAGGAAAACGTCGCTTCCACCGACGGCTTGGGCGGCGAGCTGCAAGCCGTCGAGCACCAAGTGCGGACGATGGGTGAGCAGCCATTGGTCCTTGCCGCTCGCCGGTTCGCCTTCGGCGCCGTTGCCGACGACAACGGCTCGGCCGCGCGAGCGAGCGACCGCATCGAGCTTGCGCCACAACGGAAACCCGGCGCCACCATGACCGGTGAGCCCGGCCCATTTGGCGAACTGGACGACGTCGCGAGCCGACAACGTCGGTAGCGAACCGTGCTCGGCCAGGTGCGCGTCCAAGGACAGTTGGGCCGCGGTCGAGCCGCCGATCAGCGGGGTCGCCGCGGCAGCGGTCTTGAACCGGTCTTCAGCGGCGATCATCGCTGCCCTCTCATTCCGGTCAACTGGCCCACCGTCACGGTGCGGTCAGCGCGGGTGAACGCCGATGGAATTCGCGTTCCCGCCACCCGCTCCGCGTAATCGATGAAACGGTCCGAAATTCGCCAACCGAAAGCGACGAACGCGGTGACGCCGCATCCGATGAGGAACCACACCATCCACGGCGCTCGGGCGTCGGTGCCTGAGCCAACGGTGTGCAGCATCGCGAACGGCCACATCGCATAGGCGGTCCAGTGAATTGCGCGCCAGATCCGTCGCCCGACGCGGTGGCGCAACAGGCTGGTGACAATCAGCGCGACGATCAGGTCGAACGCGGCAGCGCCTAACCCGACCCACAGCGGCCGGAACCGGCTGCCGAACGGGATAATCGAGTCGATCCAGCGAAGTTGCGACTGCGGGTCGAGCGTCAGCGTGATGATGTGCACGCCGAGAAAGGTCACCGCCAGCAAACTTGCCGCTCGGTGCACCACGCTCACGGCAAACCGCGGCAACCCCGGCAGCGGCCGGCCTGAGCGGGTGACGATGCCGAGAGCGACGACGGCGGTGAGCAACGCCAGGCTGATCACCCCGGTTGCCCGGCCCAGGTCCCACAACGCGGTGTCGATTTGCGCGGGAGTCATGACGCTGCTCTTTCACTTGGCCAACTGCCAATGGTGCGGACGACGCCACGCTCGTCGACCAAGCGCGCCGCCACGTTGCGGCTCGCCAGCCAGCCGGGCGCCGCATGACCGCGCACAATCGACGCGGTGCTCGCGGCGTTCGCGGCGACGCACGTCGGCGCCGCGACGGTGACCGTCCGCCAAACCGGGTCTGCCGGACGCCGCGTGGCGGGATCGAGGATGTGATGCAACCGCGAGCCGCCACGCTGCCATGCCCTGCTCACCGTGCTCGACGTCGCGACCGCGAAGCCGTCGGCCAGCACGACGGTGTTGGCCGGGCCGGCGTCGACGCCTGGCCGCTCTTGCACCCGAACCAGCCAACCGCCGTCCGGTCCCGCGCCCGCCGTCGCGATGTCACCACCAAGACTCACCAGGACACCGGTCGAAAGCTCGTGGTGAATCCGGCTGGCGCACCGGTCGGCGCACGACGCCTTGGCGATCGCGCCCAGGTCGATCACGACGCCGGCGGGCGCCCGCACGCGCCGTCCGGCGCGGTCGAGTTCGACGTCGCGCCACGTCGGCCGGCGCACCAGCCGATAGCTGAGCGGAACCGCGGCGGACGACGTGGATCCGGCCGGAAGATGAACGATCTGCCCGAAGTCGCGGTCGTAACCCAGCCGGCCCAAGTCGGCGCCCATCGTCGGGTCGACGTCGCCATCGGTGTCACGGGCAACCGCCAACGCGCATTCGAGCACGTCGGCGAGCAGGCCGCTGATCGGCGTCCAACGACCGGCGTTCACCGCCAACCGGGCGACCTCGGAGTCAGGCCTGAAGCGGCTGCACGCCAGGTCCAAGGCCTGCACCTCCTCGACCACGATTCGCCTTGCCGAAAACAAGCGGTCGGGTGAGGACACGACAACGCGGACCGTGGTCCCGATCGCCGACCACTCGCAGGCGCTCGGTTTCCCCGTGTTCATGAGCCGCTCGTCACCGCGTGGCTGTTGGACAGCTGCGGGGCCTGCTGCACGGGTTGCTGTGTCGGTTGTTGAACGGCGCCGCCGTTGGAGTCGTCACCGGAACGGTTGTCGGACGAGTTGCCCGACGAGTCATCTGAGCCGCCCGACGAGACGGACGACGTGCCCGTGGTTCCCGTTGTCGCATGCGTCGCTGGGTGATGCGACACGACCGCGCCGACAACGACCACGCCGGTCACACTCGCGGCGGCCAGCAAGGTCGTGGCGGCGGTCGCCCGCCGCAGCCCATCGCTTCGGGATGCCATGAGCGTTCCTCCTCGAGCTCAGCCTGTTCGCCGGTGTCCGCCCCGCCCTTTCGAATGTCCGCGGCGACTCTGGCGGCCGCCTTGGAACCAGCTGAACGAGCCTTAAGACATTCACCCAGTCACATCGCGGCTGGGCGCCTCTCCGGTTCGACGATCCCCGCCGGACCTTACGAGCACGTGAAACTGGAGAATCTTCAGAGAACTTTCAGGTCGGCTCTCCAGGGTGGCGGCATGCGGCTCGAGATCTTCCTTGCACGTGCGCCCCGGCGGGTGCTCCCGGCGACCGCGCTCGCTATCACCGCGGCGCTTGCTGTGAGCGGTTGCACCTCGAGCAAGCACCACCCGGCGACGCCCTCCGCAGCCGGCTCACCAGCAACGTTGAATAACGCGGCAAGCTCCACCGCGGCGTCGCCGGATAGCTCCACCCCTGCGTCGCCATCCGTTCCGACGGCTGCGCTCACCGCGACGACGATCGGCGCGCGGTTGCCCCAAGCGTTGTCACGCGTGGTGGCAGTCAACGTCGGCGGAAAAGTGCTCGTCGTCGGCGGCCTCACCGCGAGGCAGCAAACCACGGCGAGCATTGAGGCATTCGACCCGTCAACCGGCGGCGTGACGGAGGCAGGGAAGCTCGCGGCGCCCGTGCACGATGCGGCGGCGGCGGTGATCGACGGCCATGCGTTCGTCGTGGGCGGCGGCGCGGCGTCGACCACGAACGCCGTCCAGGAGGTTCGATCGAACGGCGCGGCCGCTCGGGTCGGGCAGCTCCCGCAACCACGATCAGACGACTCCGTCGCGGTCAGCGGCAACTCCCTTTACGTCGTCGGCGGGTACGACGGGGCTCACGAAGTCCCCGGTGTGCTGGTCACCACCGACGGCAAGACCTTCACCCAGGCAGGGCAACTCGGCGAGACGATCCGGTACGGCGCGGCCTACGCCGCGAAGGGTTCGGTTTGGATGTTCGGTGGCGAGCATCGTGGCGTCGCCACCGCCGACATCCAACGCGTCGACACCGGCACCGGCCACAGCAGCGTGGTGGCCAAGTTTCCTCACCCGCTAGCGCATGAAACCGTCGCCGCGCTTGGAGATGAAGTGCTGGTGATCGGCGGCACCGACGGCCACACCTTGCAAAACACCGTCTACGCGTTCAATCCGTCGACCAACGCCGTGACCGTCGTCGGCTCGTTGCCCGAGTCGGTCTCCGACATGGCGACCGTCGTCGTCGGTGACACCGCTTACGTGATCGGCGGAAACGCGCTCACCGCCGAGCAGACGGTCGCCGCGACGACGGCGATCGTCGCGCTGAAGACGCGGACCGTCTCGCCGCGCGCAAGCGCGGAAGGGCTCGGTGAGACCGCCTTCAGCGGCCAACTGCTCATCGCCGATCGCGGCAACAATCGGCTGCTCCTGGTCGATCCGAGGGGCGCCATCCACTGGACGTTCCCGAACGCGCGCGCGGCAGCGCCGCCGTCCGGCTTCTATTTTCCGGACGACGCGTTCTTCACCGACGGCGGAAAGGCGATCATCTCGAACCAGGAGGGTAATCACACGATCGTAAAGATTGCCTACCCTGCAGGCAATTCGCTGTGGTCGTACGGACACCCCGGCCAAGCCGGGCCAGGCTCTGGATATCTTCACGAGCCCGACGACGCCTACCTGCTCAAGGACGGCAGGGTCATCGTCGCCGACGCGAACAACTGCCGGGTCGTCATCATCAGCCCGCAGGCGCGACAGGTCGGCCAGATCGGCACCACCGGCAGTTGCGTGCACCGGCCGCCGAAGTCGCTTGGCTACCCGAACGGCGACACGCCGCTGCAGAACGGCGACGTGCTGATATCAGAGGTCGACGGGTCGTGGATCAGCGAGTACACGTTGACCGGTTCGCTGGTGTGGACAGTGCACCTGCCGATCACCTATCCGTCCGACCCGCAGCAGATCGGCCCTGACAAGTACATCGTCGCCGACTACGCGCGCCCAGGCGGCATCGTGGAGTTCGACCGCGAGGGTCACGTGCTGTGGGATTACCACGTGCCGAGCGGCCACGGCATGCTCGACCACCCGAGCCTCGCAGAAGTGCTGCCGAGCGGCGTCATCTGCGTGAACGACGACTACCGGCACCGCGTTGTGATGATCGACCCAGCTAGTAAGTCAATCGTCTGGCAATACGGTGTGGACGACGTGGCCGGCACCGCGCCAGGACTGCTCAACACCCCTGACGGCTTCGACCTGTTGGCGCCCGACGGATCAACCCCAACTCATCCCTGGACCGGCTGAACACGAGGAACTAACGCGCGCCGGCCGCCAACTGCACGACGTCGGCGAGTGAGCGCACGTGCTCGTGGTCGCCGTCGGGATAAGGACAATCGCCGAACGGGTCCATGTGCAGCGGCCGTACGCCGGCCGCTCGGGCCCCGACGACGTCCGCCCAGGCGGTGTCGCCGACGTGCACAGCGTCGGCCGCTGCGACGTCGAGTTTCCCCAACGCGATATCGAAAATCTCCGGCTGCGGCTTCGCAAAGCCGACGATTTGCGAGTCGATGACGATGTCGAAAACCAACCCGCTGCGGCGCAGCAACGACTCCACCGTTCCGTCGGCGTTCGACACCACGGCGATCGCCACACCGGTGGCGTGCAACTCGGCAAGCTGCGCAGCCAATCCGTCAGGAACCACGTTCCATAGGGTCGGCGCCGGCGCGACGTACAGATCCATCAGCGCGGCGGTCGCGTCGGCGAAGTTGGCTTCGGGCACACCGGCGCGCAAGGCGAACAGCTCGTGGTAGCGATGCCAGTCGACCTCGTCATGCGCGTCCATCACCGCGGTGGCCTCGTAGTGCCAACGGCGCGCGTCGTCGATGCCGACCCGACCGCCAGCCGCGCGCAACACCGCGGCGATCGCCCACGGGTTTGGCAGCAGCAGCACGCCGCCCGCGTCGAGCAGCACCGCGCGGGGCGGCGTCATGCCTTCGATCGCAGCAACCGCGCGAGTTCGGTCGCCCAATATGTCAGCACGAAGTCGGCGCCCGCCCGTCGAATCGACGTCACCGTCTCGAGAATGACCGACTCACGGTCCAGCCAGCCGTTGGCGGCGGCCGCCTCGACCATCGCGTACTCGCCGCTGACTTGATACGCGGCCACCGGCACGTCGACGAAATCGCTCACCCGCCGCAGCACGTCGAGATACGCCATCGCCGGTTTCACCATCACCATGTCGGCGCCCTCGGCGAGGTCGAGGGCGACCTCGCGCAGCGCCTCGTCGCCGTTGGCGATGTCTTGCTGGTACGAGCGCCGATCGCCGAAGCGAGGCGCGCACTCGGCGGCGTCGCGGAACGGACCGTAAAAAGAGGACGCGTACTTCGCGGAGTAAGCCAGGATCGCGACGTCAGAAAAGCCTTCGCCGTCAAGGGCACTTCGGATCGCCCCGACTTGGCCGTCCATCATCCCGCTCGGCGCGACGACGTGCGCCCCAGCGCGGGCTTGCGCCACCGCGATGGACGCGTACCGCTCGAGGGTGGCGTCGTTGTCGACGACCGCGCCGGACGCCGTTTGAGCGAGCACCCCGCAGTGGCCGTGATCGGTGTACTCGTCGAGGCAGAGGTCGGTGATGAGCACCGTCTGGTCGCCCACCTCGGAGACCAGATCGCCGAGCGCGACCTGCACGATGCCCGATGGATCGTCGGCGGCCGACCCCACGGCGTCCTTTTCTTCTGGAATGCCGAACAGAATCAGCCCGCCGACACCTTCAGCCACCGCCTCGACGGCGGCCTTGCGCAGCGAGTCGCGAGTGTGCTGGAGGACGCCCGGCATCGACGCGATGGGCGCCGGCTCGGCGATGCCTTCTTTGACGAACAACGGCAGCACCAGGTCGGACGGCGAGACCTGCGCCTGCGCGACCAGGCGCCGTAGCGCTGGGGTTCGCCGCAACCTGCGCGGCCGCTCAGCTCCGACTGCCATGCCGACTCCCGATCTACTTCGCCTTGCGTCGAGTGTTGGACTTCGGCCGGCCGGGCTTGCCGGTCCACTCCCCGGCCGCCTCGGCGGCCATCCGCTGCGCAAGCCCGAACGACGCGAGCGCGTCGGCCAGCGCGCCGACCGACGGCTCGTCGGCGAGCACGTCGACCCGCAGCCCGTGCTCTTCGGCGGTTTTCGCGGTCTGCGGACCGATGCAGGCGATGACCGTGGTGGCGTGGGGCTTGCCGGCGATCCCGACCAGGTTGCGCACGGTCGAGGACGACGTGAACACCACGGCGTCGAACCCACCGGTCTTGATCGCCTCGCGCGTCGGCGCCGGCGGCGGCGCCGCGCGCACCGTGCGGTAGGCGGTGACGTCGTCGACTTCCCAACCGAGTTCGATCAGACCGGCCACCAACGTCTCGGTGGCGATGTCAGCGCGCGGCAAGAACACCCGGTTGATCGGGTCGAGAACGTCGTCGTACGGCGGGAAATCGGCGAGCAGCCCGGCCGCCGACTGCTCGCCGGACGGCACCAGGTCGGGCTTCACGCCGAACGCCAACAAGGACGCCGCGGTCTGCTCACCGACGGCCGCGACCTTGATGCCGGAAAACGCACGCGCGTCGAGCCCGTACTCTTCGAACTTCTCGCGCACCGCGCGCACCGCGTTGACCGAGGTGAACGCGATCCACTCGTAGCGGCCGGTGACCAAGCCGCGCACCGCGCGTTCCATCTGCTGCGGCGTGCGCGGCGGTTCGACCGCGATCGTCGGCACCTCGGCCGGAACCGCGCCGTACGCCCGCAACTTCTCTGACAGCACGCCCGCCTGCTCCTTGGTGCGCGGCACGAGCACCCGCCATCCGAACAGCGGCTTGGTCTCGAACCACGACAGCGCCGTGCGGCTCTTCACCACGTCGCCGACAGCCAGCACACCCGGCCCTGACAACCCCGCGGCCTTCGCGTCGGCGGCCAATCCGGCAAGGGTCGACACGACGGTGTGCTGCTCGGTGGTCGCCCCGGCGCGCGTCGCGGCGACGGGCGTCTGCGGTGAGCGGCCATGCTTGACGAGCGCGTCGGCGGCGCCGGCGAAGTTGTCCACCTTGGTCAGCACCAGCGTCTGCGGCGCGGTCGCCAGACTCGCCCAATCCGGTGCGCCACTCGTGTCGACCACCCGAACGTCGCGATGCTTCGCGTCGAACAACGCGATGCCGGCGTGACTCGGGACTCCAGACGCCACGGGGACTCCCGGCACGATCTCGAACGTCAACTTCGCCTTCGCGCACGCGGCCGCCTCGTCGGCGCCCTCGCCGTCGAACAGCGGGTCGCCGGTCAACAACCGCACCACCGACTTGCCGGCCTTCGCCGGCTCGGTGATCGCCTTGGCCCGCTCGGCGGGTGTGCGCGAGCGCTCGGCGTCGCCGTCGGAGGAGAGCTCGACAACCGTCGCGCCATCGCGGAAGAGCCGCGCTATCCCTGGGACGGGCGTGGTGTCCGTCACCACGACGTCAGCGCGGCCGAGCAGCTCGGCGGCGCGCAAGGTGAGTAGTGCGGGGTCGCCCGGTCCGGCTCCAACGAATGCCACGGTGCCCGCTTGCTTGGGCGTTGACCTCATCGCCGTCCTGTCCTGTCACTGATTCTCGCGTGACCGCGAGATTGGGTTAGTGGCTGTTGCTGTCGAGCCGCCGACGAGGCCGGCCGCGCCCGCCGCGAGCAGTTCGGCCGCGAGTCGGCGACCGAGTTCGACAGGCTGCGCGATCGGGCCGCTCGCCGAGCGGCGGATAGCGGTGGCGCCGTCAACGCTGACGACTGCCGCGTCCAGATGCAAATTGGCCGCCAGCCCGCTGCCCCCACCGGATCCGGCGTCGACTCGCGCGAGGGCGCCGACCGGTGCCGTGCAACCCGCCTCGAGTTCGGCGAGCAGCGTGCGTTCGGCGGTGACGGCCGCGCGCGTGGCGCCGTCGTCCAGGCTCGAAATCAGCTCCGCGAACGAGCCTTCGGGATCAAGATCGCCGACCCGGCATTCGATCGCGAGGGCGCCTTGGCCGGGCGCCGGCAGCATGGTGAGCGGGTCGAGCAGCTCGGTGGCCTCCGCCAGGCGGCCTAGCCGGGCCAGGCCAGCGGCGGCCACGACGATCGCGTCGAGCTCGCCGTCGAAGACCTTGCCCAGCCGGGTGTCGACGTTGCCCCGCAGCGGCCGGACGTCGAGGTCCGGCCGCGCCGCGCGCAGTTGGGCGGCTCGACGCGGCGAGCCGGTGCCGATCCGGGCGCCCGACGGCAGGTCGGCGAGCCGTTGGCCGGCGCGCGACACCAGCGCGTCGCGGGGATCCTCGCGGGGCGGGATCGCGGCGACCACCAGACCGTCGGCAGGCGCGGTGGGCAGGTCCTTCAGCGAGTGGACGACGACGTCGACGTCCCCGGCGAGCAACCGCACGCGCAAGGCGGCGACGAACACGCCCTGAGCCGAACCGCCGCCGACGTCGGCGAGCGGTGCGCCCTGGCGGGCGGTGCGATCGCCCTCCGTCGTGACGCCGACAATGTCGACCGCGCGCCCGCGAGCCCGCAACGCGTCGGCGACGCGGCCGGCTTGCGCCATCGCAAGGGCGCTGCGCCTGGTGCCCAGCCGCAACAGGCCGGTGGACGTCAGCGCGCTCACGGCGCCTCCTCGTCCGCGGGCATCGGCGCCGCGATGGCGGCCGGCGCCGCGGGATCGAGATCGAACAGCCGTCGCAACGCCTCTGGGTACGACTGCGGACCGGCAAGTCCGGCCAGCTCTTGGACCCGGACGGTCGGCGCGTGCAGCAGCTTGTCGACGACCCGTCGCACCGTCGCCGCGACCTCCTCGCGGGCGACGTCGTCGAGATGCGGGAGCCGCCGCTCCAGGCGGCGCAACTCGGCGTCGACCGTTTGCGCCGCCTTGTCGCGCAACGCCACGACCGTCGGGGCCACGCCCGACGCCCGTCGCACCGCGACATACGCGGCCAGCTCCTCGTCGACGATCCGCCGCGCCTCGCGCACGTCGTCCGCCGCCGTCGCGCTTTCCAGCATCGGCTTGATTTGGTCGAGGTCGAGCAGGGTGACGCCGGGGAGCGCCGCCGCGTCGGGGTCGACATCACGCGGCAGCGCGACGTCCAAGACGAACAACGGCCGATTCGGACGGGTCGCCATCGCTCCCGCGAGGCGGTCTCGGGAGAGCACGATGCCGTCCGCTCCCGTGCACGACACGACGACGTCGGCGTCGGCCAGCGCCTGCTCGACCTCCTCGATCGGGGTCGCCCGACCGCCGACCCGGGCCGCGAGCGTCTCCGCGGAGTGCAGGGTGCGGCTCGCCACCACGATGCTCCCGACACCGGACGACGCGAGGGTGGCGGCCGCGACCGACGCCATCGCGCCCGCACCCACGATCAGCGCGGCGCGCCCGGCGACGCCGTCAGGCGCGCCGACCCGCAGGCCGACGTCGATGAGCGTCGCCCCCGCGGCGTCGATCCCGGTCTCGGCGTGCGCTCGCTTGGCCGCGTGCAGCGCGTGCTCCACGGCGTCGTGCAATGTGGTGCCCGCGTCGCCGCGCTCTTGCGCGAGCTTGAAAGCGGCGCGCACCTGGCCGAGGATCTGGTGCTCCCCCACCAGCATCGAGTCGAGGCTGGCGGTGACCGCGAAGAGGTGTTGGATGGCGCGGTCGTCGTAGTGCACGTATATGAACGGCGAAAGCTCGTCGAAAGACAGCCCGGCATGCCGCGCGAGCAGTTCGGAGACCGCCGCGACTCCGGCGTGAAACTTCTCGACGCAGACGTACAGCTCGACGCGATTGCAGGTCGACAGCAGCATCGACTCGTCGATCGCCGGCGCCGCCGCGACGTCGTCAAGCAACTTGGCCGCGGCGTCGTCACGCAGCGACACCCGTTCCAGCAGGGACATCGGGGCGCTGCGATGCGACAGTCCGACCACGAGCAGGCTCATGTGCGCATCACCGTCTCAGCGCCGGCTGCTTGCTCAGGCACGATCGGCCCGCCACCGCGCGGGGATTGCCGCCGCTGCTCGTGGAAGGCGAGGATCTGCAACTCGGTCGACAGGTCGACGCTGCGCAACTCGACACCATCAGGCACGACGACGACGGCCGACGCGAAGTTCAATATGCTGCGCACGCCGGCGCGCACCAAGCGGTCGCACACCTCCTGCGCGGCGGCCGGCGGGGTCGCCACCACACCGATCGCGATTCGGTGCTTCATGACAAGGCGCTGGAGCTCCTCGACGTGCCGGACGGGGAGGCCGCCGACGATCTCGCCAACGCGGCTGGCGTCGGCGTCGAGCAGGCAGGCGACGCGCAGCCCGCGGGTGGCGAACCCGGTGTAGTTCGCGAGCGCCCGACCGAGGTTGCCGACGCCCACGATGGCCACCGGCCAATCGCGCGCCAGCCCGAGCTGGCGCTCGATTTGGTACTGCAGGTAATCGACCGGGTAGCCGACCCCCCTGGTGCCGAAAGAGCCGAGGTAGGAAAGGTCGCGGCGCAGCTTCGCGGAGTTGACGCACGCGGCCGCGGCCAGCTCCTCCGACGACACCGTGGTCGCGCCCGCCTCGGCCAGCTCCACCAGGGCGCGCAGGTAGCGCGGCAGTCGGGCGATCGAGGCGTCGGGGATCCCGCGGGACAGCTCGCGTTCGGGGCGATCCACCCGCGGGTCGCGCTGCGATGGAGGTACACCGGCGCCCCGTGGCTGGCCCGACTGGCCCTGTGAACTGCTGGCGCGCACTCAAGCTCCGGATCTGGGGGTCACCCCAGAGTAAGGCCAGCACCAACGGGGGCACAAAACTAGCGATCTTGAAAGCGCCGACCCGCCCGATCAGCGACGGCCGAGGGCCGCTCGCAAACGTTGCGGCGAGACCCGCCAAAAGTCCACCTGGACGCCGTCAACGAAGACCACCGGAATCGACTCGCCGTGCTCGGCGAGCAGCTCGGGGTCTTGGGTGATGTCGCGCTCGACGAACCGCTCGCCGCACTCGGCGGCGACCCGCGCGACCACCTCCCGGGCGTCGTCGCACAGGTGGCAGCCCGGTCGGCTGAGGAGCAACACCCGCGCCGACGGCTCGGCGGCGTCCGCCGCCCTCGCGTTCACGATCCCCGACTCTAGGCCCGGGGCCGCGGGGCCGCGCGCCGCGGTCTCCGGGCGCCCAGGGCTCGCGGTCGACTACGCCAACCGGGTGAACGCGCGTCGATTAGTCCGGATTTATTCGTATTTGCTCCTCAAGCGCTGCGCCCTTCTGACCGAGCGAATTCCTGTCGCCAATGCAACCGCGAAGGGATCGTGCTCGTGCGCTTGTCGCTCCCGCTGGTTTCCCGCCAGTTCGCCGGTCACCCGCCGATCGGCCGAAGGCTGGCCAAGCTGGTGACCGCCGCCGTGGTGACGGTCGGCGCGGTGGTCGGATCCACCGCGTTCGCCGCCCCAGCCTTCGCCAGCCCCTCCGGCGACCTCGCCGCGGCGACCAACGCCGCCCGCGCGTCGGCCGGACTTCCCGGCCTGCGCGTCGACGCGCAGCTGACCTCGGTCGCGCAGGCGTGGGCGAACCACCTCGCCGCGGCGAACACGCTGTCGCACAACGGCGCGTTGCGCAGTCAGGTCACCAACTGGACCAACCTGGGCGAGAACGTCGGCATGGCCGCCGACATCCCCTCCGTGCAACGCGCCTTCATGAACTCCCCCGAGCACCGGGCGAACATCTTGAACCCGAAGTACACGCTGATGGGCGTCGGCTCGGCCACCTCGATCCTGCCCAGCTGCGACTGCCGGGTGCTGTGGGTGGTCGTCGACTTCAAGCGGCCGGCCAGCGCCGCGGCCCCCGCTCCGGCGCCGGCCAAACCGGCGCCCGTCCAGCCCGCCAAACCGGCGCAACCGGCCACGCCGGCGCAGCCGGCGACGCAACACAACCAGCCGGCCAAGCCCGCTGCGCCGGCCACGCCAGCGCATCCCTCGACCGCCAACACCGCCAACACCGCCAACGCCGCCAACGCCGCCGCGACGCCGCAGCCCGCAGGCCAACCGGCGGCGCCGCACGACGCCAGCCCGAGCGCGTCGGCGCTCGGCTCACAGTTGGTGGCGGCGGCGTCCAGCCCGGCGCTGGCGAACGCCAGCGACCCGGTGTCGCAGCTGCTGACGTTCGCGACGATCATGTCCGGCCTGCCGGGCTAGTCGCCCGGCCAGGCCGCAGGGTCAACGCCGCGGCGCGGTCACTTCTTGTTGCGCCGCTGAACGCGAGTGCGCTTGAGCAGCTTGCGGTGCTTCTTCTTCGCCATCCGCTTGCGGCGCTTCTTGATCACTGAGCCCACGACGAACCTGCTTCCCATCGGCGGACGAACCGTAACCGCCCGTGTCTTCTCAACCCGAGGCCACTGACCCCGGTGAGATCCGGTGGGCCCGTGCGGTGACCAGGGTAACGAGTGCGGTCAGCCGGCTTCGATGAAGGCGTCTCGCAGGTAGGTGTGCACCGCCTGCTCAGGCACCCGAAACGAGCGCCCGACCCGCACCGCCGGCAACTCTCCGGAGTGCACCAGCCGGTACACCGTCATCTTCGACACCCGCATCAAGGTGGCGACCTCCGCCACCGTCAAAAATCGGACCTCGGCCAGCGCCTTGTCGCGTGGCCGCTCACCTGCACCCATGACGCACCGAACCTTCAGCACGCGACGGGCGCCGGCTTCCCCTCCGGCGGCAACGATCACGCACGTGCGTCACTGAGAGTAGCGATGTTGGGGCCGGTGGGGAAGAGGTCACGTCCTGAGGCATCAGTCCACCTCCGAGTGGAGTGAGACGAAGCTCCCTCCTGCGATGCCCTGATGGACGTCATCCACACCTGGCCGCGACCCGAACGTCCTCGCCAGCAGGTAACTGGTCATTGGGGCGTACAGCTGCGGCGCCACGTTGTCGTCGAGCGGCACGCAAACGGCGACGTCTCCTTCGGCCTCACCGACGAACAGCGCCGGGTCGTTGCAATCGGCGAACCCGACCGTCGGCGCCCCGGCCGCCCCGGCCGCGCCCGCGTAACCGTGGTCGGCGACCACCAGGTCGGGCAGCGGTTGGCCGGACGACGTGAGCGAGTCGAGCATGATCTGCATCGGGACCGGCGAGTGGGTGTGCAGCAAGTTCGCCCCCTGGCTCGCGACCGCCGCCCCGAGCAGGTGCCGGATGTGCCGCTCATGCGGTTTGCCGGCCCGGTCGACGTCCCGCCACACCGCGTCGGGCTCGAGCAGGGTGCAGCCGGCGGCGCGCAGCGCGCGGCCGATCTCGAGATGCACCGCCAGCAGGCCGGTCGGGTGGCCGGTCGCGATCAGCACCCGGCCGCGGCCGCGCGCGACGTCGCGCAACCGGTCCGCCATCGCGTCGAGCCGGTCGACGGTCAGCTCCGGGTCGATGGTGTCGTCCCCGGCGTCGTACATGGCGTCGGCCGACACGCCGCAGCGGGCCGCCATCAGGGCGAGCACGTCGTCGAACGACCACTCCCCGCGCAGCGGCAGGCCGAACGTGTAACCGGGGTCGCGCTGCGACATCAGCCGGAAGTTGGCCAGGTTGTTCTCGCGACTGGTGGCGACGGCGCCGGCGATACGGGTGTCGATCAGGTGGCGAACCAGCGAGTCTCGCGTCATCAAAGATCGCTCACGTCTATGCCGTGGTACGGAAACACCGCCCGCATGGTGCCCACGATCGCGCGGTCCACCGGGTTGGCGGGATCGCGACCGCCGGCGAAGTCCGCATACGTGGCGGGCTCGTCGTCCGTCATCGTGATCGGCGGCGTCGCGCCGGTGCGGGCGACGACGAGGTCCTGCCATGCCTTCGGTGTCGGGCTGGTCGGTTCGATCGGGTGGCCGGCCGCCTCGGCGAGGAGATGCGTCCAGGTGCGCGGCACCACCTGCGCGAGCGCGTATCCGCCACCCCCGGTGGCGACCCAGCGACCGTCGCACACCTGGTGCGCCAGGTTGTGGATGGCGACCGCGGCCGCGCGCTGCCCGTCGACGCTGAGCGCCAGCTGGGCCAGCGGGTCGAGCCGATGGCTGTCGCAGCCGTGCTGGCTGACCAAGACGGTCGGCCGGAACTCGCGCACCAGCGGCGGCACGACCGCGTGAAACGCGCGCAGCCACCCGGCGTCGGCGGTGCCGGGCGGCAGCGCGAGGTTGACCGCGTAACCGCGCGCCCGGGGTCCGCCGACGTCCTCGGGAAAACCGGTGCCGGGAAAGAGCGTTCGGCCGTTTTGGTGCAACGAGATCGTGAGCACCCGCGCGTCGTCGTAGAAGATCTCCTGGACGCCGTCGCCGTGGTGGACGTCGATGTCGACGTAGGCGATCCGATCGACGCCGTGGTCGAGCAGCCAGCGGATTGCGATGGCCGGGTCGTTGTAGACGCAGAACCCGGACGCCGCGCCCGGCATCGCGTGATGCAGGCCGCCCGCGACGTTGACCCCGTGGACGGCGACGCCGTCCAACACCGCCTTCGCGGCGGCCACCGTCGCGCCCGCGACCCGCCGCGACGCCACGTGCATGCCGCCGAACACAGGGACGTCGGCGGTGCCCAAGCCGTAGCGCGAACTGGGGCGCTCAGCCTGCACCGCCGCGACGTAGTCGGCGTCGTGCACGGTCAGCAACTGGTCGTCGTCAATCGGCGCCGGCGCTATCACCGTGACGTTGTCGTGCTCGAACACGCCGATCGCGCGCGCCAACTCGATGGTGAGTTGCACACGCACCGGCGCGAGCGGATGGCCCGGCCCGAAGTCGTAGTCGGCCAGGTCGTCGTCCCACACCACGCTGAGCGGGTGATCGTTGCTCACCGGTTCACGCTACCGACCTCGGCGTCACTCGCCCCACCGACCTGACCGGGCCGCCCGCTCGACGCCGGTGACCCCGAGGTCGTGCCGCTCGCGGGCCAGCTCCGCCGGCAGCGAGTACGCGGGCGCCTTCGCCGGCTTGGCGCGGACCTGCGCGACGATCGCGTCGACAAGCTCGCGCGCCATCGACAGCCGCGGGTATCTGGAATGAATGGCCCGCGCGGCGTCGTCGTCGACGATCCCGCCGTCGGCGCTGATGTCGAGCGCGACGCCGCCGCGGGTGAGTTGGCAGAGGGGTCCGCGACGTTCGGCGATGCCGCCGGAGGTGTGCAACGCGATCGCCTGCCACACGGCGTCGACGTCGGACGACGAAAGGCCCTTGCCGGCGAGGAACTCGGCGGCCGCGTCGGCGCCGTCGACCTCGAAGCGCTGCTCCTTGTCGGCGATCGCCGTCAAGCCGATGTCGTGAAGCGCGCAAGCCAGAAAGAGCAGCTCGTCGTCGAAATCCTGCCCCGGTCGCATGCCGCGCCGCCGGGCGAGGATCCGCGCGAAAAGGTAGCTGCGGATGCTGTGGTTCGCGATGGCAGGAGGCTCGTGGGTCGCCACGAACCGCGCGGTCTCCGCCGCGAGGCGGGTGTTCGGAAGCGCGAGGTCGTCGGCTGACTCTTGAATCGTCATGCGCGAAGTCTCCATCCGTCTCAGGGAAACGGCGAGTGGCGGTTATGCCGTTGTGCGATAGATTCCTGCCATGAGCGAGCACCGAGTGGCAATCCTTGCGATCGACCGGGTGGTGCCGCTCGATGTCGCGATCCCGGCGCAGATCTTCAGCGCCGAAGAGCTCCCGTATCGGGTCACGCTGTGCACCGCCGACGGCAATCCTGCCCGCACGACGTCCGGCTTCTCCCTTGTGCCACAGGGAGATTTGCGGACGGTCGCACGCGCCGACACCGTTGTCGTCGTCGGCTTCTGGCCGCCGACTCAAGACTTGCCCGAGGCGCTGCCTGCAGCGCTGGCGCGGGCGCACGCGCGGGGGCGCCGCATGGTCTCGATCTGCACCGGCGCCTTCGCCCTGGCCAAGGCTGGCGTTCTCGACGGCCGCCGAGCGGCGACGCACTGGCGCTTCGCCGACGAGCTTGCCGCCCGTTTTCCGGCCGTCGACGTCGATCGAACCGTGCTGTTCGTCGACGACGGCTCGGTGCTCACCTCCGCCGGCGTGTGCTGCGGGATCGACCTGTGCCTGCACGTCGTCCGGCGAGACCTGGGGGCGCGGGTGGCGAACAAGGTGGCCCGGTGGATTGTGGCGGCGCCGCACCGATCCGGTGGACAGGCGCAGTTCATCGAGCAAGCGCTACCCGTCGACGACGCGACGTCGTCCCTCGCGGCGACCCGGCAATGGGCACTGCGGCGACTCGGCAAGCCGCTGACCGTGCGCGAGCTGGCCCGGCACGCGCACGTGTCGGAGCGCACGTTCGCGCGCCGGTTCGTCGCCGAGACCGGGGTCACGCCGCTGCAGTGGCTGCTCTCCGCGCGCATCGACCGCGCGCGCGAGCTGCTCGAGACCACGCGGCAAAGCGTCGACCGGGTGGCCGAGCACAGCGGCCTGGGCACCGCGGCCAACCTGCGCGCGCACTTTCGACGCGCGGTCGGCGTCTCGCCGTCGCAGTACCGCCAGGCGTTCGGCGACGGGCGGCGGCTACCGCGCTAGCTCGCGCGAGCGATCCCGCGCGGCTTCCAGCGCGGCCAAGAACGCGGCTCGCACGCCGTGGTTTTCCAACTCCCGGATCGCGGCGATCGTCGTGCCCGCTGGGGAGGTGACGGCCTCCCGCAGCGTGACCGGATGCTCGCCGGAATCCCGCAGCATCGCGCCCGCGCCGACCACGGTCTGCACGATGAGGTCGTGGGCGATCGACCGCGGGAGCCCGAGCAAGATGCCGGCGTCGGTCATGGCCTCGACGAGGTAGAACACGTACGCCGGACCGCTGCCCGAGAGCGCGGTGACCGCGTCGAGTTGGCTTTCCGGCAGCCGGATCACCTTGCCGACCGGCCGGAAGATGTCCTCGGCGCGCTCCAGATGCTCTTCCTTCGCATGGGCGCCGGCGGCGACCGCGCTCATCGCCTCGCCGACGAGCGCCGGGGTGTTCGACATGACGCGGACGACGGGAACGTCTTCGACCAACCGCTTTTCGATCGCCGCCGTCGGAACGCCCGCCGCGATGGTGACGATGAGCCGGTCGGGCGTCACCGCTGTCGAGAGTTCGGCGAGCAACGCGTCCATGTCCTGCGGCTTCACCGCGATCACCAGGGTGTCGGCGAGCTTCGCCGCCTCGGCGTTGGCCACCGCCTTCACGCCATAGCGTTGAGTCAACTCTTGCGCGCGCGCCTCATACCGCTCGGTGATGAGCAGGTCGTCAGGGCTGGCGCCCGCCTTCAACAGCCCGGAGATCAACGCCTCGCCCATCTTGCCTGCGCCGATGACCGCGATCATTGCCTCATCCTTTGCTCGCAACCGCTCGGAGGAAAAACGCTACGTTGGCCGGGCGTTCGGCCAGCCGGCGCATCAGGTACCGATACCACTCGGAGCCGTACGGCAGATACACCCTTGTCTTCTCGCCCTTGGCGGCGAGCCGACGCTGCTCGTCCGGCCGCACACCGTAGAGCAGCTGGTACTCGTACTCGCCGCGCTCGCGCCCGGCTTGCAACGCCATCGCCCCCGCGATCGCGATGAGCCGCGGGTCGTGCGTCGCCACCATGGGGTATCCCGCACCGCGCATGAGAATGCGCAGACAACGGACGTACGAGCGGTCGACGTCCGCCTGGTCTTGAAAAGCCACCGAAGCCGGCTCGCGATACGCGCCCTTGCACAACCGGATGCGGCTTCCCTCACCTGACAGGTCGCGACAGTCCGCCTCGGTTCGACGCAGGTATGCCTGCACGACGGCGCCGGTGTCGGGAAAGTCAATCCGCAGTTCCTTCAACGCGGCAAGGGTTTTGTCGGTGGTGGTGTGGTCTTCCATGTCGAGCGTCACCGTGGTGCCGGCGGCCGCTGCGGCGGCGCAGACCCGACGCGCCTGGTCGAGCGCGATCTGCTCGCCGTCGCGCGGCAACGCCTGCCCGAGCGACGAGAGCTTCAGCGAGACCTCGGCGAACGCGGACAGTTGGGCGTCGGCCACGCGCCCTAAGAGCTCGACGTAGGCGTCGGCGGTGGCGCGCGCCTGATCAGCGTCGGTGGTCGCCTCACCAAGCCGGTCGATGGTCGCGAGCAGGCCCTGAGCGACCAGCTGACGCGTCGCCGCGAGCGCGGCGTCGACGTTCTCACCGGCGACGAACCGGCGGACCACGCCGCGCGACAGCGGCGCTCGCACGACGGCCTTCCTCAGGCGGCCGCTCTCGGCAGCCGACAGCAGCATGCGGCGCAGCACCCGTTCTCCTTCCGCTCCGCCAACCGGCCGCCCCAGGCTACGCGGTGAGCGCCGCCACGGGCGCGCACCTCAGGCGGTTCGGCGACGCAGGGTCGCGGCCCCGAGCGCGAGCGCCGCGACGGCGACAAGGGCGAGCACGACCAAGTCGACGACAAGCTGGCCGTCAACCCGCGCCGTCCTCGTGACCCGTTGCAGCGCGTCGACCGCGTACGTCATCGGCAGCGCGTCTGAGACGCCGTGCAGCACCGAATCCATCTTGTCCCGGGGCGTGACGAGACCGCACAGCAGCAGTTGAGGGAACATCACGGCGGGCATGAACTGGACCGCCTGGAACTCGCTTCCCGCGAAGGCCGAAAGCAGCAGGCCCAACGCCATGCCGAGAAGCGCGGAGCACACACCGATCAAGAACAGCAGCCACCCGCTGCCGCTCACCCGCAGGCCGAGCGGACCAATTGTGAGCAGCAGACAGACGCCGACCTGCGCGATCGCGGCCGCGCCGAAGGCGATCCCGTACCCAAGCAGCAGATCGAGCTTGTGCATCGGCATCGTCAGCAACCGCTCCAAGGTGCCGGTGCGCCGCTCGCGCAGCGTCGCGACCGACGCGACGACGAACATCACGATCATCGGGAAAACGCCGAACACCGGCGCACCGATGCGGTTGAAAGCCACCCGCTGGTCGTTCAAAACCCACCGGAACAAGGTCATGAGCAGCGCGGGCACCACAATCAAAAGGGCTACCGTGCGCGGGTCGCGGCGCAACTGCTGCAGCACGCGGCGAGCCGTCGCCAAGGTCACGGCTCCGCTCATGACCGCACCTCGCTGGCCGCGCTCGCTTCGATGAGCCGGAGGAAGACCTCCTCTAGATCGTCGGCTCCGGTCCGGCGACGGAACTGCTCGGGCGACCCCTGCGCGAGCAGCGAACCGTCCCGCAACAGCAGGAGCCGCTCGCAGTGCTGCGCCTCGTCCATCACGTGGCTCGAGATCAGCAGCGTGACACCGCTCGACGCCAACTCCGCGAACAGTCGCCAAAGGTCGCGCCGCAGCACCGGATCGAGGCCGACGGTCGGCTCATCGAGAACGAGCAACTCGGGGCGGCCCATCAGCGCGGTCGCGAGCGACACCCGCGCGCGCTCCCCGCCCGACAGCGTGCCGACGACGCTTCGGACATGCGAGGTCAGGTCGACCTGGGAGACGACCCGCTCGACGTCCGTCGCCGGCGCGCCGGCCACGGCCGCGAAATAGCGGAGGTTCTCGGCCACGGTGAGGTCGGGGTAGACCGACGGCGACTGCGTCACGTAACCGACTCGCGACCGAAGCTCAGGGTCGCCGGCTGGCCGTCCGAGCACCTCGACGCTCCCGGCGCTGATGATCTGCACGCCGACCAGGCAGCGCATCAGCGTCGTCTTCCCCGAACCGCTCGGACCCAGCAAGCCGGTGATCGAGCCCTGCGGCGCCGTCGCGTCGACGCCATGAAGCACCTCGCGACCGCTTCGGGTGACGCGCAGTCCGCGCACAACCACGGCATCCAAGGCGCACCTCCCGCGCGCGATCGCCCGTCGAAACCGTACGCCGGAGGAAGGCGAACAGCTACGCCGACGCGACCGCGAGCGCCTCCCGCGCAAAACTCAGCGATTCGGCGAGATCGGCCACTCGCTCGTCGTGCGTCGCGGCCCGCCGGGTGTTCACTTCGAGGACGACGACGCCCCCATAGCCGTCGCGCGCCAATCGCTCGAGCACTTGCGCGCAGGGCTGACCCCCGCGGCCGGGGACCAGGTGCTCGTCGTTGCGCGAGCCGGTGCCGTCGGCCAGATGCACATGCGCCAGCCGGTCGCCGTACGCGTCCATCAGCTCGAGCGCGCTCACCCGCGCCACGGCCGCGTGAGAGATGTCGAGCGTGATGTGCGGGTAATCGGCGTCGCGCAGTGACCAAGACGGCGAGTAGCTGCTGATCTCGACGCCGCCTGGACCGCGCTGCGGAAACATGTTCTCGACCGCGAACACGACGTCGGTCTCGTCGTGCATGCGCTCGATGCCCTTCGCGAAACCGCGAGCGTAAGAACGTTGCCAGCGAAACGGCGGATGGGTCACCACCACCTTGGCGCCGAGCCGTTCGGCGGCGATCTGCGAGCGCATCAACTTGGCCCAGGGCTCCACTCCCCACACCCGTTGGCTGATCAGCAGACAGGGCGAGTGAACCGACAGGACAGGGGTCTGGTGGTAGTCGACCAGCCGCTGGATCGTGTCGGTGTCCTGGCTCAGCGGATCACCGGAGACCATCAGCTCCACGCCGTCGTACCCGAGCCGCTCCGCGATCTCGAACGCGACCGCTGTCGGTTCGGGCCAAACCGCCGAGGTCGACAGCGCGATCTTCGGCGTGCTTCGCGCCAGCGGTCCGTCGTCCGTCATGAGCCGAGCCTACGTCGGCCGTCGCGGTGGCGAGCCCTAGTCTGTGCGCATGCCACCGAAGCAGCGGTCGAAGAAGGCCACGCCCGCGAAGCGCCACGTCGCCGAGATTCCGTTGGATTTCGCGCGCGACTGGGTCGAATTCGTCGATCCGGCTGATCCGGAACAGCTCTTCCGCTGCGACCTGACCTGGCTGACCTCGCGGTGGACGTGCATCTTCGGCGCCGGTTGTCACGGCATCGTTCCTGGCCGCCCGGATGACGGATGCTGCAGCCACGGCGCCTTTTACTCCGGCAGAGACGACGAGCAGCGGGTGCGAAAGTTCGCCGCGCAACTCACCCCCGAGACCTGGCAGTACTACAAAAAGGGCCAGCGCGGCATCACCGAATTGGACGACGGGAAGCGCCGCACGCGGCGCGTCGACGGCGCCTGCATATTTCTCAACCGCCCTGGGTTCGCGGGCGGAGCGGGTTGCGCGTTGCACAGCCTCGCCTGGCAAATCGGCCGACACCCGCTGGAGACGAAGCCCGACGTGTGCTGGCAGTTGCCGATCCGTCGCACCTTCGAGTGGATCGAGCGGCCGGACGAGACGAAGATGCTCGTCGTCTCGATCGGCGAGTACGACCGGCGCGGCTGGGGCCCCGGCGGCCACGACCTCTCTTGGTGGTGCACCTCGTCGCCGGAGGCGCATGGCGCGGGCGAGCCGGTTTTCGTCTCGTACGGTCCCGAGCTCACCGAGATGATGGGCGCTGCCGCTTATGCCGAGCTTGTTCGGCATTGTGAGCGGCGGATTTCCACGAAATTGCCCGTCGCGCCGCATCCCGCCGATCCGGCATAAAGAAAGAGCGCTAAGTCGATCAAGGCCAGCTCATCGCCCTCCGATACACAGGAAAATCGGAGGAAGGGAAAGCGCATGCCGATCGCAATTGTCCTCGGCGTTCTCTTTGCCATCGCGGGATGGCAGGAAGCCCGGCGGTTTGAGAAGCAATACGGGCGCACCCCGTGGGGATGGGACCCGATTTTCTGGGGCGTCATCTTGTTCTTGGTCTGGCCGATCGGCTTACTCCTGCTCGCCATCGGTGAGCGGGCGGGCCGCAAGCAGGCGGCACAGCGCGCGGCGACACCGCAGCCCTGGGCGCCGGCGACCGGGTTCACTCCTCCGCCGTTTGGCGACGTGACCTTTCCGTCAGCTCAGCAGCCTTACGCGGCGCCTGCGACGCAGCAGTACGGTCAGCCGCCGACCGCGCGGTAGCGCTAGCGCATCCGGAAGGGCTTCGGCGGCGCCACCAGATCGACCCGCGGACATTTCGCCAAGGTGATGCCGGCGAACGAGAGCGCCTCGTCGCACAGCGAGGTGACCGAGTAGCCCTTGCGGCTGCCGATGACAGTGACCGTGGCCCGAAAGATGGTGATCTCGTACCGAGTCGGCATCCCGTACGCGACCTGGATGCTGCCGATCAGCTTCTCTTTGTCGGCGGCGGTTTCCACGTTGCCCGACCACGGCGACTCATAAAGGCGCCAGCAACCGGGTTCGGCGTGCCACCGACCACCGTGCCTCACGTCGTTGCTCTCCAGCGCCGCCAGCACCACTCGCGCGTTGGTCTCCGAGAGCACCGCCGCCGGACGGATCACCTCGCTGACCGTGAGGTCGTCGTACAGCAAGCTGGCGAGGGTCTCCATCGCCTCGCCGCGGGCGGCATCCGCCCGCTGATCGATCGTCATGTTCGCGCCGCCCTTCCGTGGTCGTCGTGCGCCTTCCTGGCTGATCGCCTCATCTATCGGCGGCGCGACTCGGCGGATGAGCAAGTTTTCCTTTCCGCGCGGTTTACCCACAGCCGCCCGCGCGTCGTCGCGTTTCGTCGGCGGTTGCGGCTAGCGTCTGGCCCATGCCAAGAACCGCCGGTAGGGCCACCCCGCCACGTCCGAGCTATCGGTGCGGCGAATGCGGGTGGGAGTCGGTGAAGTGGGTCGGCCGGTGCGGTGAGTGCCAGGCGTGGGGGGCGGTCGAGGAGATCGGCGCTCCGCGATTGCGAACGGTCGCGACATCCGCCGTCACCGCCGCCGCCCAGCCGATCGCCGAGATCGACGCCGAAGCGGCGCGCAGCCGGCCGACCGGCGTCGACGAGCTCGACCGCGTTCTCGGCGGCGGGCTGGTGCCGGGCGTCGTCGTGCTGCTGGCCGGGGAGCCGGGCGTTGGCAAGTCGACGTTGCTGCTTGACGTCGCGGCGAAGTTCGCCACCCGCGAGACCCCGACGCTTTACGTCACCGGTGAGGAGTCGCGGGCGCAGGTGCGGTTGCGGGCCGATCGCGTCGGCGCCCTGTCGCCACACCTGTACTTGGCCGCCGAGACCGACATCGGCGCGGTCTTGAAGCACATTGACGACGTCGCACCGAGCCTGCTCGTCGTCGACTCGGTGCAGACCATGGCCGTCGCGGAGGTCGACGGCGCCGCTGGCGGGGTCACCCAGGTCCGCCAGGTGGCGAGCGCGTTGATCGCGGTGGCCAAAGATCGCGGGATCGCCACCGTGCTCGTCGGTCACGTGACGAAGGACGGCTCGATCGCCGGTCCGCGAGTTCTCGAGCACCTGGTCGACGTCGTCTTGCAGTTCGAAGGTGAGCGGCACTCCCGGCTGCGACTCGTGCGGGCCGTCAAGAACCGCTACGGGGCGTGCGACGAGGTCGGCTGCTTCGATCTCGGGGAGCGCGGAATCGTCGGTCTCGCCGACCCGAGCGGGCTGTTTCTCACCCGTCGCAACGACCCGGTGCCCGGCACCTGCGTCACCGTCGCCTTGGAGGGTCGTCGTCCGGTGGTCGCCGAGGTGCAGGCGCTGGTCGCGCGATCAACCCTGGCCACGCCGCGCCGCTCGACGTCCGGTCTCGACGCCGCGCGGGTTTCGATGGTGCTCGCGGTCACCGAACGCCGCGCGGAGGTGTCGCTGCACAACGCCGACGTGTTCACCGCCACGGTCGGCGGTGTGCGGCTGACCGAGCCGGCCAGCGATCTCGCGGTCGCCCTGGCGGTGGCCAGCGGAGCGGCCGACCGGCCGTTGCCCGCTGGGTTGGTCGTGGTCGGCGAGGTCGGCCTGGCCGGCGAAGTCCGGCCGGTCCAAGGAGTCGAGCGACGGCTCGCAGAGGCGGCCCGGCTCGGCTTCACGCACGCGCTTGCGCCGCCCCATTCCGGGCGCCCCCCCGCCGACATCCAGGTGACAGAGGTCGATGACTTGCGGCACGCGATCGCGAGCGCGTTCCGGCATGCGGTGATCCCACTGCGCCGTCCGTAATGAAGCTGACAACTGCGCGGGCGCGTAACGCGCGTGATCGACGGATAGAATCTCGGCATCGCGTGACCGCGTATCTGTTCAGGCCCGAGCCGTAAAGGGAGACCGTGGCAGCCAACGAACGGTCCGACCGCGCCGAGCGCGCGGACCGGGTGGCGGACGAGCGGCTGCGCGCCACCTTGGCCACGATCGCGCCCGGCACCGAGCTGCGTGACGCGCTTGAGCGCATCCTGCGGGGCAACACCGGCGGGCTCATCGTGCTCGGCTTCGACAAGACCGTCGAGTCGCTGTGCACGGGGGGCTTCAATCTCGACATCGAGACGTCGGCGCCGTTGATGCGCGAGTTGGCGAAGATGGACGGCGCGATCATTCTCGACAACACCGGCGGGCGCATCGTCAAGGCGAACGTCCATCTGCAGCCCGACCCCACGATCCCGACGAGCGAGTCGGGCACCCGGCATCGCACCGCCGAGCGCACATCACGTCAGGTGGGCTTCCCGGTGATCTCGGTGAGCCAGTCGATGCGCATCATCGCCTTGTACGTCGGCGGACGACGCTATGTGCTCGACGACTCCGGCGCGATTTTGTCGCGCGCCAACCAAGCGCTTGCCACCCTGGAGCGCTACAAGCTTCGGCTCGACGAGGTGTCCGGAACCCTGTCGGCGTTGGAGATCGAAGACCTCGTCACCGTGCGCGACGCCGCGGCGGTCGCCCAGCGGTTGGAGATGGTGCGCCGGATCGCCAGCGAGATCGAGGGTTACGTCGTCGAACTCGGCAGCGACGGCCGGCTGCTCAGCCTGCAACTCGACGAGTTGCTGGCGGGCGTCGAGCCGGAGCGCGAGCTCGTCGTCCGCGACTACCTGCCGACCTCCACCGGGAAGCGGGTGCGCACGGCCGACGACGTGCTGCGGGACTTCGACGATCTCTCGCCGTCCGAGCTGCTTGACATGAGCACGATCGCCCGCGTGATGGGCTTCTCGGCGGGGGCTGACGCGCTCGACGCGCCGGTGAGCCCGCGCGGCTACCGGTTGCTCGCCAAGGTGCCGCGGCTGCCGAACCTCGTGGTCGACCGGCTGGTCGACCACTTCGGCGGCTTGCAGAAGCTGCTGGCGGCGGGCATCGACGACCTGCAAGCGGTCGAGGGCGTCGGCGAGACCAGAGCGCGTAGCGTGCGGGAGGGTTTGTCGCGACTCGCGGAGTCGTCGATCCTCGAGCGGTACGTGTGAGGCAGGGATTGGAGCATCGAGCATGGCGTTCGACCTGGGGGAACTACTCGAGGCGAGGCGCGGGGAGAACTACGAGCTCCAAGCCAAGTACGTCAACCAGCAGGTGCCGCGGGTGCTGCGGGCGATCGGCTTCGACAAGATCTACGACCTTGCGGACGGCTGCTACCTGATCGACAACGAGGGCAACCGCTACCTGGACATGCTCGCCGGATTCGGCGTTTTCGCGCTCGGCCGCAACCACCCAGTGGTGCGCAAGGCGTTGAAGGACCTTCTCGACACCGGGCTCGCCGACATGGTGCAGTTCGACGCTCCTTTGTTGGCGGGGATTTTCGCCGAGAAGCTGCTCGCTCGCGCGCCAGGACTCGACCGGGTGTTCTTCTGCAACAGCGGCTCCGAATCCGTTGAGGCGGCTTTGAAATTCGCGCGCGCGGCGACGGGGAAGCCGCGGATTTTGTACGTCGACCACGCCTATCACGGTCTGACGCTCGGCACACTGTCGGTGAACGGGTCGGAGGAGTTCCGCCGCGGCTTCGGGCCGTTGCTGCCTGACACCGCGATCCAGATGGGCGACCTCGACGCCTTGCGCCGCGAGTTGCGCAAGGGCGACGTCGCGGCGTTGCTGATGGAGCCGATTCAGGGCAAGGGCGTGAACATTCCGCCGTCCGGGTTTATGGCTGCCGCTCAAGCCGAATTGCGGGCGCACGGCGCGCTGCTGATTTGTGACGAAGTGCAAACCGGCGTCGGCCGCACCGGCAAGTTCTTCGCCTACGAGCACGAGGGCGTGCAGCCCGACATCGTCGCGGTGGCGAAGGCGCTGTCGGGCGGCTTCGTGCCGATCGGCGCGACGATGGCCACCAAGGCGGTGTTCGACAAGGTCTACTCGTCGATGGACCGCGTCTTCGTGCACGCCTCGACGTTCATGGGCAACGCGATGGCGATGACCGCCGGCTTGGCGACGCTGTCGGTGGTCGACGACGAAGGGCTGGTCGAAAACGCCGAGAAGACTGGGCGGCTGTTGTTGGAGCGGCTGCAACCGCTGGTCGACCGCTACGAGTTGCTCGCCGACGTTCGCGGCCGCGGGCTGATGGTGGGCATCGAGTTCGGCAAGCCGAAGTCGATGAAGCTGCGCGCCAGCTGGAACATGCTGCAGGCCGCGCGGCACGGGCTGTTCGCGCAGATGGTGGTCGTGCCGCTGTTCCAGCGGCACCGCGTGCTGACCCAGGTCGCCGGCGACCACGCCGACATCATCAAGCTCATCCCGCCGCTGGTCACCAGCGAGGCCGAGGTCGACCTCTTCGTCGAGGCCTTCACCAACGTCATGGACGACGCGCACCGCGGCACCGGGCTGATGTGGGACTTCGGCCGCACGCTCATCACCCAAGCCGTGAAGCGCTAGTTGCCGGACGACGGCGCGTCGCTCGAGGCGCTGGCCGAGCATTTCGCGCACACGACCGTTTTCGATCGCCCCCGTCTGAAGCAAGGCCGGGCCGAGCTGCCAGACGATCGTCGCCCTCCGCGGACCCGCAAACCTCGTTATGCGCAACTCGACGAGGCCGATTGCAGACACCGCGGAAACAATTCGTTGCTCTAGCGCTGGAAGTTTCCGTGCTGATTGGCCAGCGGCCGAACGGCGCGACAGATACCTAGGACAGAAGGGTGCGTGCGACAGCGACAGCGCGTCAGCGGCGCGCGTCGCGAAGTGTCACCGTCGGCAGGTACTCGGTCACGAGCGTCCGCTTCCACCAGGCGCCCGTCGCCCGCCGCTCGCGGTACGTCGTGAACTCGTACCGATACAGCCGCGCCCGGATGTGCGTCGGCGGCGTGTCGGGAAACGGGTTGTGACGCAGCAATTTTGTCACCCGCGCGTCGTTCTCCAGCAGATGGACGACGAGCGGCGTGAACCACCGATGCGCCTGCGGTGACGACATCGCCGCGAACCACATCAACCAGTCGAGCCGCAGATGGTATGGAGCGAACTGCTTTGGACGACGGCGCACGTCACCCGGCTTGCCCTTGAACTCGTACTCGCGCCAGTCACCATCGAGATCGGATGTTCCCTCGACGACGATCTCGTTCCGATGTCGGGTGATGCTGCCGAACGCGCCGTACGCGTTGACCAGGTGCAGCGGGTTGAAGCCGGCGTTCATCAATTGCCTGCGAGACAACAGGTTTCGCGCCGGCCAGTAGCTCAAGACAACGATACCGGCGGTGAACGCCAGCACCACCGCCACAAACCACAGCGGCGTGGCGCCGACGCGCGGATGCGTGTACCCGCCGAACAACCAACTCAACGACGCGTCGTCAATCGCGGAGAACGCCAACACGATGGTCGCCCAGTTCAGCCAAGAGAAGTTGCCCGACAACACAAGCCACAGCTGCGTCACGATGACAACCGCCGCGCCGACCGAGGCCACCGGCTGCGGGCAGAACAGCGCGAACGGCACGACCAACTGCGCGAAGTGGTTGGCACCGACCTCAACCCGGTGCAACGCGCCAGGCAGCCGATGGAAGTACCACGACAACGGGCCCGGCATCGGCTGCGTCTCGTGGTGGTAGTACAGGCAGGTCAGGTCGCGCCAGCACGGGTCGCCGCGCATCTTGATGAGCCCGGCGCCGAACTCGAGTCGAAACACCAACCAGCGCGCCAGCCAAATCACGGTGACCGGCGGCGCCACCGCGTCAGAGCCGAGAAACGCCACTAGAAAGCCCGCCTCGAGCAGCAGTGACTCCCAGCCGAACGCGTAGAAGATCTGGCCGACGTTGACGATCGACAGATACAGCGCCCACACGAACAAGAAGGCGACCAGCGGCGCCCAAGGCGGGCCCCATTGCGGCACGCCCGCGACCAGCAACGCGGCGACGATCGCACCCAGCCAGCAAATCGAAACGGCGAGACGGTCGGA
>DASVDW010000174.1:0-9414 GCA_036380925.1 Acidothermaceae bacterium | reverse complement strand
CTCACCTTCGACCTGCCGGTGCCCGCGCCGCCGGCTCCCGTCGTCCGCTCACCGGCGCGCCGCGAGCTGCGGCGCATCTGGACGGCGTGGGCGTCGATGGCGGTGCTGCTGAACGCGGTCTGGCTGTTGACCGTGCTCACGTCGTCCTCGATTCAGCCGTACTGGCCGGTTTGGCCGCTGGGGATCACCGGCGCGCTCGCCGTCGTCCGGACGCTGAACCTGCGAGGCGCGGACGACGGGCCGCCGCCGCGGCCGACCGACCCGCCGGGGCGGGCGGGTGATCACGACCGTCGCCGGGCGCGCTAGTCCGAAGCGGCCCTGGGTGGGTGAACTCGTCCGAGGAACGGTCTGTGGAGGTGTCCAGGGACCGGTACACGTCCTTAACGTGATCAACTCGCCGGGGGGGTGAGCGGGGTGGGGTGGGGCCGTTTCGCGTTCCGACGGGGGCTCGCGTAGACTTCTCAGTCGGCCCGTCGTCTGTTCGGCTCTTCGGCCCGCAACAAGGCCGCAGGAGCGGGGCAGGCGCGTGCCAGCATGCATGTAGGACCGACGGAACGCGGAGGACATGGCGAAGAAAGACGGGGCCATCGAGATCGAGGGCCAGGTCGTCGAGCCGCTCCCGAACGCCATGTTCAGGGTCGAGCTCGCGAACGGTCACAAGGTGCTCGCTCACATCAGTGGCAAGATGCGGATGCACTACATCCGGATCCTTCCCGGTGACCGAGTCGTCGTCGAGCTCAGCCCCTACGACCTGACCCGTGGCCGCATCGTCTACCGCTACAAGTAACAATCCGTGTTGGGCGTCCCGGACGCCTCGTTCACCGACAGGGCACGTCCAGGAGAACCAATGAAGGTCAAGCCGAGCGTCAAGAAGATCTGCGACAAGTGCAAGGTGATCCGCCGTCACGGTCGGGTCATGGTGATCTGCGAGAACCTGCGCCACAAGCAGCGTCAGGGCTAGCCAGGACAAGCAGGGCGCCAACAAAGCGGTCCGCAGCGCCGTCCACGATCTCTGTCAAAGAGATCCGGACGACGCAACCCCCGGTCGGAGGCCGGGGCCCCATCTGGGCAGGTGGGGGCGCGGTTCGCAAGGACCTCCGCGAAACAGCTAGGAGTCATTGCCCGTGGCACGTCTCGTCGGCGTCGACCTCCCGCGCGACAAGCGCCTGGAGATCGCGCTCACCTACATCTACGGCGTCGGCCGCACCCGCGCGGCCGAGACCATCGCCGGCACCGGCATCAGCCCCGACCTGCGGGTTCGCGATCTGTCCGACGACGATCTGCTGAAGCTGCGCGAGTGGCTCGAGGGCAACTACAAGATCGAGGGCGACCTGCGTCGCGAGGTCGCCGCCGACATCCGCCGCAAGGTGGAGATCGGCTGCTACCAGGGCATCCGGCACCGTCGCGGACTGCCCGTCCACGGTCAGCGCACCCACACCAACGCGCGCACCCGCAAGGGCCCGCGCAAGACCGTCGCCGGCAAGAAGAAGGTCGGCAAGAAGTAGTCCCGCGGAACTCGTCCCCGCGCCGCGGGTCCGACCACCTCACGTTTTCCAGGAGCCAGCAGCAGATGCCCCCGAAGTCGCGCCAACAAGGCGCCGGCGCCAAGAAGGTGCGCCGCAAGGAGAAGAAGAACGTCGCCCACGGGCACGCCCACATCAAGAGCACGTTCAACAACACGATCGTCTCGATCACCGACCCCACCGGCGCGGTGATCGCATGGGCGAGCGCCGGCCACGTCGGCTTCAAGGGGTCGCGCAAGTCGACCCCGTTCGCCGCCCAGATGGCCGCCGAGGCCGCCGCCCGCCGCGCCCAGGAGCACGGCATGCGCAAGGTCGACGTGTTCGTCAAGGGCCCGGGCTCCGGCCGCGAGACCGCGATCCGCTCCCTGCAGGCGGTCGGCCTCGAGGTCGGCTCGATCCAAGACGTCACTCCAGTTCCGCACAACGGCTGCCGTCCACCGAAGCGCCGGAGGGTTTGATCCATGGCTCGTTACACCGGCCCCGACTGCAAGCGTTGCCGTCGCGAGAAGACCAAGCTTTTCCTCAAGGGCGCCAAGTGCGACTCCCCGAAGTGTCCGATCGAGAACCGGCCCTACCCGCCGGGCGAGCACGGTCGCGGTCGCAGCAAGGACAGCGAGTACCTGCTGCAGATGCGCGAGAAGCAAAAGTGCGCGCGCATCTACGGCATCTTGGAAAAGCAGTTCCGCGGTTACTACGAGGAAGCCAGCAGCAAGACCGGCCGGACCGGCGAGAACCTGCTGCGCATCCTCGAGAGCCGGCTCGACAACGTCGTCTACCGGGCCGGCTTCGCCGTGAGCCGCGACCAGGCCCGCCAGCTGGTGCGCCACGGCCACTTCCTGGTCAACGGCAAGCGGGTCGACATCCCCAGCTACCGGGTGAGCGAGAACGACATCGTCGAGGTCGCCGAGAAGTCGCGCGAGCTCGACCTGTTCGTGATCGCCCGCGCGGTCGCCGGCGAGAAGACCGTTCCGGCCTGGCTGGAGGTGCTGCCCTCGCGGCTGCGGGTGCTGGTGCACTCGCTGCCGGTTCGGCAGGTCATCGACACCCAGGTGCAAGAGCAGCTGATCGTCGAGTTCTACTCGAAGTAGCAAGACCCCGGCGCCCGCTCCTCGCGGGCGCCGGCGCAACACCCCAACTACTCGCGGGCGTCATATAGCGGTCGCCCCGAGACCCTCGGAGGAATCGTGCTCATCGCACAACGCCCGACCATCTCCGAAGAGACGGTCGACGACACCCGGTCGCGCTTCGTCATCGAGCCGCTGGAGCCCGGCTTCGGCTACACGCTCGGCAACTCGCTGCGCCGCACGTTGCTCTCGTCCATCCCCGGCGCGGCGGTCACCTCGCTGCGGATCGAGGGGGTGCTTCACGAGTTCTCGACCGTCCCCGGCGTGAAAGAGGACGTCACCGAGATCATCTTGAACATCAAGGAGCTGGTCGTCTCCTCGGAGCACGACGAGCCCGTCGTCATGTACCTGCGCAAGCAGGGGCCGGGTGACGTCACCGCGGCCGACATCGCGCCGCCCGCCGGCGTCGAGGTGCACAATCCCGAGCTGAAGATCGCCACCCTGAACGGCAAGGGCAAGCTGGAGATCGAGCTGACCGTCGAGCGCGGCCGCGGCTACGTGCAGGCCAACGCCAACAAGCAGCCGAGCCACGAGATCGGCCGCATCCCGGTCGACTCGATCTACTCGCCGGTGCTGAAGGTCAGCTTCAAGGTGGAGGCGACCCGCGTCGAGCAGCGCACCGACTTCGACAAGCTCATCGTCGACGTCGAGACCAAGCCGTCGATGCGGCCCCGGGACGCCGTCGCGAGTGCCGGCAAGACGCTGGTCGAGCTGTTCGGCCTGGCGCGTGAGCTCAACGTCGACGCCGAAGGCATCGACATCGGGCCGTCGCCCACCGACGCCGCGCTGGCCGCCGACCTCGCGCTGCCGATCGAGGACCTCAACCTCACGGTGCGCTCGTACAACTGCCTCAAGCGCGAGGGCATCCACACCGTGGGCGAGCTCGTCTCGCGCAGCGAGGCCGACCTGCTCGACATCCGCAACTTTGGCGCGAAGTCGATCGACGAGGTGAAGGCCAAGCTCATCGAGATGGGCCTCAACCTCAAGGACGCGCCTCCCGGGTTCGACCCGAGCAGCGTCGTGTACGCCGGCAACGACGACTACGACGACGACCAGGGTTACGCCGAAACCGAACAGCTCTAGCCCGACATCCGCATTCGCTAGCACCTCGCTCGACCCGCTGATCAGGAGAACGACGTCATGCCAACGCCCACGAAGGGTCCCCGCCTCGGTGGCGGCTCGTCGCACGAGCGGATCATCCTCGCCAACCTCGCCACGGCGTTGTTCGAGCACGGCCGCATCACCACCACCGAGGCGAAGGCGAAGCGGCTGCGCCCGCTCGCCGAGCGGCTGATCACCAAGGCCAAGCGCGGCGACCTGCACGCGCGCCGGCAGGTGCTCACGGTGGTGCGTGACAGGGGCGTCGTGCACTCGCTGTTCGCCGAGATCGGCCCGCGCTACCACACCCGCCCGGGTGGCTACACGCGGATCGTGAAGCTTGGCCCGCGCAAGGGCGACGCCGCTCCGATGGCGCTGATCGAGTTGGTCGAGCCACTGGCCGAGCAGGTGGTCGCGGAGGCGACCGGCGCCACCCGGCGCGCGGCGAAGAAGACCGCGGCGAAGAAGGCGGCGCCGGCCCAAGCCGCCGCGGCGGTCGAAGCAGCCGCCGCGCAGGCGCAAGAGGCCGCTGAGGCGGCCGCCGACGCCGAGGCCGCAGGCGACGTCGAGGGCGCGGTCGAAGCCGCGGCCGAAGCTGACGAAGCGGCGGCGCGCGCCGAAGCGGCGGCCGGTGAGGCCGGCGACGACGCGTCCGCCGAACTCGCCGGTGAGGCGCAGGCGCACGCCGAGATCGCCGACGAGGCCGCCGACGACGCGCAGAAGAACGCCGGCGAGTAGGCCTGAGCGAACGTCGAACCGAGCCCGGCGCTGCCCACGAGGAGGGCGGCGCCGGGCTCGTTCGGGTTCGGCTCGACCTCGCCTATGACGGCGCCGACTTCGCCGGCTGGGCCCGCCAGCCCGGTTTGCGCACCGTTCAGGGCGACGTCGAGACCGCGCTCGCGACCGTGCTGCGGTTGCCGGCGCCTCCGCCGCTCACCGTCGCCGGCCGAACAGACGCGGGAGTGCACGCGCGCGGCCAAGTCGCCCACGTCGACATCCCGGCCGACCTCCCGGCCGACGGGGGTGGCGGGTTCGCACGCCTGGCGCGATCGCTGAACGGGGTGCTCGCGCACGACGTCCGGATCAAGCAGGCGCGCCTGGCGCCGCCCGGGTTCGACGCGCGATTCTCCGCGCTCTCGCGGCGGTACTCCTACCGGGTCACGGACAGCGGGTTCGTCGACCCGCTGCGACGCCGTGACACGTTGGCGCATCTCAGGCGACTCGACGTCGACGCGATGAATGTCGCCGCCGAGCTGCTGCTCGGCGAGCACGACTTCGCCGCTTTCTGCCGGCGGCGCGAAGGGGCCACCACGGTGCGCGGCCTGCTGCGGTTCGAGTGGTCGCGCGACGACGAGGTGGTGATCGCGAACGTTGAGGCTGACGCGTTTTGCCACTCGATGGTCCGCTCGCTGGTCGGCGCCTTGCTCGCCGTCGGCGACGGACGACGCGACCCGAGTTGGCCGGCCGCCCTGCTGTTGAAAGGCGAGCGCGAGTCCAGCGTCATGGTCGTCCCGCCGCACGGGCTCGTCCTCGAGGAAGTCCGCTACCCGGACGACGACAAGCTCGCGGCCCGTGCTGAGTTGACCAGAAACAGGCGAGGCTAGAGCTCAAACGCCAGGTGGCGCCCGGGACGGAGGACCGAACGACGATGCCGCACTTTGCCGTGACGCTGGTCCACGGATCAGCGTGGAACCGCGATCAGGGAATCCGCCAGCAAGCAGGCTGGGCTGAGCACGCCGACTTCATGGACGGCTTGGTGACGGACGGGTTCATTTTGCTCGGCGGTCCGATTGGGGACGGCGAAGAAACGCTGCACTGCGTTGCGGCACGCGACGAAGCCGAGGTACGGCAACGCCTCGCCGCCGATCCTTGGGCCCGCGCTGGATTCCTCGAAGTGGGCGCAGTGCGTCCGTGGGCGCTCTGGCTTGACTTTCGAGCGAGCGCGGGCTGAGCGGGCCGAGCTAACCGGTGCGTTGCGCCGGCAGCGGCAGCCGGGCCGGGTGGTCCGGCAAGTACCTTGGAACACCCTCGGGAAAGGCTCTGGCGACCGCCGCCGCCCTGCTCGACACCCCGAGTTGCCGGAAGATGTTGTCGAGGTGCTTGCGCACGGTGCCGGGTGAGACGACCAGCCGCCTGGCGATCTCCTCGTTGCCGCAACCTCGCGCGACCAGATGCAACACCGTGCGCTGCCGTGGGGTCAGCGCGGTCGCGCCGGTCCGGCGTTCGGCCAACCGCCGGTACGCGCTCACCACGTGGGGCGCGAGCAAGCCCAGCAGCGCGTGGTCGCGCTGTTCGAACTGACGGTCCTTTCGGAGGAACACCAAACACGCGTCGGAGACCGGCGAAGCGAGCGGCGCGACGACGACGTCTTTCGCCGCAGCGGCTTCGACGCCGGCGACCGATTCCCGGTCGAGCAGCGCCGTCCAGCCGCCGGCGGCCACTCGGGTCAATCTGCCGTACGACGGCAGCGCGGGTGCGGCTGCCGCGAGACGCGCGCATTCGGTGTCGAGCTCGAGCAGCAGCACTTGGTCCGCGCCGACGACTCGGCGTAGATCTTCAAGCAGCCGGGGGGAGATGCCTCGCTTGCCGTCACAGTGTCGGACGATGTGGGTCAAGGTCTCGACGTCGCAGTCGGTCCATGCATCGACAACGCCCAACGTGCTGTTCCCCTCCCCCCGGGTAGTGACGAGCCCGCAAGTCCACCCGCCGGGCTCGTACCGCCGACAGCGCATTGTCGCACACCGACATAGCTCAGCTCGGCCGTTTGGGACACGGCTCCGCTCGGCCGTTTCGCAAGAAGGCGCAGTCGGCTACGGCGATCGGGTGAGCGGCTCTTCGCTATACCGCGACTAAACCGGCTCCCGTGATGATCGGGCGCACGGCGGAGCCCTGGTTCCGCCATGCGCGGATACGTAAATCGGCCCATTACGGCGGGTCGGCGGTTTCGCGGACAGTGTTACGGCCCGGCGCGGTGTCCGGCCGGCGTGGACGAGGAGGACGCACATGGGGGGACGGGCGCGAACCTTTGGGTCGCGAATGCTTCGGACGGCGATTCAGGCCGGCGCCGCCGGCCTCTGGCCCAGACGGGGGCGGGTTTGCGCTGGAGTCGCCGCGACGGCAGCCTCCGCCGCGGTCGCGGGCATGCTCGTGGTCATTCCGCAGGCGGCCGCGGCGTCGACCGCGTCCACCCCGTTCGAGGTCTCCTTGGTGAGCATCCTGCCCGCGGGCTCGGGTGCGTTCACGTCGACGCAGCCCGGCGTGACCGCGAGCGAGGACGGCCGCTACGTCGCGTTCGTCGGGACCGGTGGTGGCTACACCGACCAGCTGTTCGTGCGGGACCGGCAGGCCAACACCACCACCCTGGTCAGCAAGGACGCCGGCGGCGCGGCGGCGGCGCACCCGGTCGACGCCGCGGCCATGAGCGCCGACGGCGCCGCGATCGCGTTTCTCACCACCGCCTCCCTGCTGCCGACAGTTCCGGACGACGGCGCCGAGCACGTCTATCTGGCCGATTGGCCGGCCGGCACGCTGCACGCGGTCCCCGTGCCGCAGCCGGCGTCGAACCAGGGCGAGGCGGACGGCGCCGCCGGCGTGTCGGTGTCCGCCGACGGAAGCGCGGTCGCATTCGTGCGTCTCGACGACTCAGACGGAAGCCCGGCGGTCGTGGTCACCGACGCCAGTGGGGCAAACCCGAGCGTGCTGCCACCAGGCGAGTTCGACAACGGCTACACCTTTCCCCAACTGTCCGCGGACGGCGCCGAGGTCGCTTACGTCGTCGATGCGAACGGCCCAACCGTCCGGGTGTCGAAGCGCACCGGTGAGACGCTCTACGAGTCCGACATCTTGGAGCCGCTCGGCGCGACCGTGGCGCCGTTCTCCCTGTCGGCCGACGGCTCCCGGATTTCCTTCGCCACGTACTTCGCGGACCGGCCGTCTCTGGCGATCGAAAGCGTCGACGGTCAGGCCGCCGGCGTGATGGTCCCCGCACCCGGCTTCGGCTCTTCGGCCAGCGGCGAGCCGCGGCTCTCCCGCGACGGCGCCGTCATCGGTTACGTCGCGCCGGCGAGCCCGAACGAGGTCTGGCTCGGCTGGCCACCGGACAGCCAGGCCGGCCAGTTGCCAGTTCTAGCGCCCGACGGCTCCGATCCGAACGGCGGCAACACGCTCGGCCAGCTGACCCAAGACGGACACGCCGCGGTGTTCTCCTCGGCCGCCACCAACTACGGCGGCCCGACGGACGGCAGCGTGCAGGTCTACTACGCCTCCGTGACGGACGCGGCGGCCCCGAGTTGGCCGGCGGGCGCGGCACTCAACGTCGACGCCAGCAGCTACTTCTCGGTCGACCTGTCCTGGCCGGACGCAGCCGACGACGTCGGCGTGGTGGAGTACCTCGTCAGCGTCGACGGCAAGCAGGTCGCCGCGGTCGACGGCTTCACCACCAGCTACTCGGTCAGCGGCCTGGCGGCGGGTTCGACGCACACCTTCGGCGTGCGCGCCGTCGACTTCGTGCGTCAACAAAGCGCCGAGCTGACGACGTCGGGCACGACCCGAGCAGCGACCCGAACCGAGGTGCTCGACCCGATCAGCGTGCTGCCCGACGGTCGCGCCGCGGCGGAAAGCGAGCTCAACCCGTCGGTCAGCTCGTCGGGTCGGTACGTCGCGTTCGCCGCCGCGAACAGCTGTGACAGCTCGCCGTACTCTGGGGACGGCAGCCTCGCCTCGCAGCAGCAGGGCTCGTCGTCCTGCTACGGCGGTGTCGAAGCGTTCGTCCGCGACCGGCAGGCGGGCACGACGACGCTGATCAGCCACCTGCCCGATGCGCCGACGACGGCGCCGGACGGCGGCGACGTCAGCGACGTCGCGATCAGCGGTGACGGCAGCGCGGTCGCCTTCGTCTCGGACGCCGACGGATTGGTCGCGGACGACACCAACGGCACGCCCGACGTCTTTGTCGCGGACCGAGCCACCGGCGTCGTGCAGCAGGTGGCGGCGCCGGATCTCGGCGTGCCGTACGCGCGCGCGCCGTTCGGGCACGGTCTTTCGATGGACGCCGACGGCACGCACGTCGCGTACGTCGCGGAGGACAGCAACGGCGACGACCACCTCGTCGTCGAGGACTGGCGGGCGGGCACCGGAACCGTCGTGCCGCTGGCCTCGGGCGTCTGGGAGGTCAACGAGCCGGAACTGTCGGCCGACGGCAGCCGAGTCGCCTACGTGGCAAACGCCGATGGCTCGGGTGGCGGGACGGTGGTTGTCGTCGACCTGGCGAACCCCAGTGCTCCCGTGCTCAGCCGCGCCATCGGCGAACCGCAGTACTACTACCAGGGCAACACCTACGGGCCGCGGATCGCGCTGTCAGCCGACGGTCGCTATGTCAGTTACCCCGGCCCGGCCGGCTCGTCGAGCGAGGACCTGCAGGTGCAAGACCTCAGCTCGCTGGCCACTGCTCCTGTGACTATCGAAAACCCTTACGCCCCAGGCTGCGGCGGCACGTCCACCAGCTCGTGTTACGACATGGGCGCTCCAGCGCTGTCGGCGGACGGCGGCGCGATCGTGTTCGACCCGATGACTCCGACCGGCACGCACACGCTGTATCGCGCATCGCCGGTCGACGGCACGGCGGCGCAGTTCGTGGAATTGCCCGACGGCACGATCGACGACGACTACCT
>DASVDW010000173.1:0-3541 GCA_036380925.1 Acidothermaceae bacterium | reverse complement strand
GTGCGAGCCGTCTCATCCTGCGCCTGCTGGCCGCGAACGCCCCGACGGCGTCTCGAAACAAGCGAAACCGTTTTCGCTGAACCTAGCAGTGGGTTCAAGGGCGGTCAAGGCCCTACCATGTAGCATCCTTTTCGGAAACTTGAGCGAGGAGAGGCGGACGCGGGTGGATGGCTTTGCGGCACCTCCTCGCCCGCGCAGCGTGACATTGCGTGACGTCGCGCGTGCAGCCGGCGTGTCGGTGGCCACGGCGTCAAAGGCGCTGAACGGCAAGACCGACGTTCGAGCCGAGACACGCCAGCGAGTCCAGGCCGCCGCCGCGTCGCTCGCCTTCACTCCGAACTCGCTCGCTCAGGCGATGCTGGCTGGCCAAAGCGGGACCGTCGGACTGCTGACCAATGACCTCGAGGGCCGCTTCAGCATCCCCATCCTCATGGGCGCCGAGAACGCGTTTGGCGCCGGCAGGATGTCGGTCTTCTTGTGCGACGCCCGCGAGGACCCAATCCGGGAGAGCTATCACCTCAAGGCGCTGCTTGGCCGGCGCGTCGATGGGCTGATCGTGGTGGGGAGTCGAACCGACCCGCGGCCGACCGTCGGCCACGATCTTCCAGTTCCCGTCGTGTACGCCTACGCGCCGTCATTGGACGACGATGACTGCTCGCTTGTGCCGGACAACGTCAACGCCGGCGCCATCGCCGTCCAGCATTTGCTCAGCGTTGGCCGCCGCAGGATCGCGCACATCTCCGGCGAGGTGAGCTACGCGGCGGCGACCGACCGCGCCGAAGGTGCGGCTCGAGTGCTCGCTGAGGCTGGCTTGTCGCTCGTCGGGGAGCACGTCCGGTACGGCAGCTGGACCGAGGCATGGGGCCGCGCCGCCACGGCCGCCCTTCTGCACAGCGAGCCGGACGTCGACGCGATCGTTTGCGGCAGCGATCAGATCGCCCGGGGCGCTCTCGACGTCCTGCACGACCGGGGCATCGCGGTGCCGTCGAGGGTCGCGGTCATCGGCTTCGACAACTGGGAACCGTTCGTCACCGGTTCTCGACCACGGTTGACCAGCGTCGACATGAACTTCGAGACGCTCGGCCGAACGGCGGCGCAGCGCCTCGTCGAAGCCATCCGCGGCGAGCAACGCCATGGCGTCGAGGCGCTGCCGTGCCGCCTCGTCATCCGGGAGTCGACCACCGGGTCGTAGTCGGGTCGCCGTCGCGGTCGCGTCGTCCGCCGCGGGTCAGGCGCCGGCGGCCGTCACGATGGCGTCGGTGAGAAAGCCGAGAATCACACCCACCACCAGGCCCCAGGTGAGCAGTACCTTGCGGTCGAATTTCCGGCCCACCGCGAGCAGCTCAACGACGACGTACAGGATCGAGCCCGCCGCCAGGGCCAAGAAAGCGATCGACACGGTGTCGTTGACCCACGACCGGCCGACCATGGTCCCGACGAACGTCGGGCCGCCGCCGATGAGCCCGAGCAATCCGAGCGCCGCCCACGACGGACGGTCGGCCTCGCTGGCGAGTGGCGCGACGATGCCGAACCCCTCGGTGGCGTTGTGCAGCGCGAACCCGATCACCAGCAGCGTGGCCAGCGTCAGCTCGCCGCCGGCAGCCGACTGCCCGATGGCCAGACCCTCGGAGAAGTTGTGCAAGCCGATGCCGACCGCGATGAAAAGCGCCAGCCGACGAGCCTGAGTGCCGAACAACGGACGCGACCGCAATTCGGCGACTGCGGCTGCCCCCGGTCCCAGGCTCACCTGCTTGCGGCGCAGCCGAACCGCCATCCACTTCTCGTAGCCGACGAGGCTCAGCATTCCGGCGGCGAAGCACACCGCCATGACGATCCCGTTGCCGGTCGCAGACGCGTAGCGCCGGTCGGCCAGCGCGCCGTCGATCGGCTCCCACGCGTGGGCCAGGACGTCCCACAGCAAGAAAATCAAAATTCCGGTGGCGACGCCGTTGAGCGCCGTCTTCAGCGCGGGCATCGGCTGTTGCAGCCGCCCGATCGGCAGCCCGAGAAAGATGGTGACGCCGGCGATGGCGCCGAGCAGCGCGATGTGGCCGGTGCTCAAGGTTGCCTCTCATCACGATGTGGGCGACAAGTCTGACGGGAGAACGCGACAAGCTTAGGTCAGCCTAACTTTAGGAGGCAAAGTGAGGGACCGGCACCCCCGTGGCCGGCCCCTCACTCCCCCTTGGCCCTGGCTCGGACAAGCCAGGGAGCCTGTCAGCAGATGAGCCAGAAGCTGTCCGCCTTGTCGTTGTCGGCGCTTCCGACGTACGACGACGCGTATCCCGGCGACTCGCTCCACAGCAACGAGTCGTTGACGTCGTAGACCGTGACGTAGGCGTCGGTGTTGTTGACCCAAGACGATGTCTGCGCGGAAAACCCATACGTGGCAAGGCTTTGCGTGCCGCACGAGGCGAACTCCAGCAGCCGCCCGCCGTCACCGCACGAACCGCCGGAGCCGCAGCTGTCGTGGTTGTAATCGATGTTTTGGTAGAAGCACGTCCAGCCCGTCGTGCTGGTGTAGGGGCAGCCGAAGCGGTACGACGTGGCCAATGGCGCCAGTGCGGGCGACGGCGCCAACCCCGACGCCGCGCCGGGCCGACCCGGCGACGCCGGTTGTCGCGCCTCGGCGCGGTCCGCGCTGCTCGTGGGGAATTCGCCGGTCACCGGATTGGCGAACACCATGATGGGATCGCCGCCGTTGTACGCGACCTCGTACGGGCTGATCTGCGCGCCGCCGTGCGCCGCGATCTGGGCGTCGATGTCGGCCTGCAGCTGACGCGCCGCGTCGGCCGGCAATCCCGACTTCGCAAGCCACGGGTTCGGCTCGGACGACGCCGCGGGCGCCGCGGTCTCAAGCCGAGCTTTCATATCCATCTCCATTTCTGTGGGCGGTTTGTCGAAGTGGCGCGCACGGCGTTCACACCGGCGGCGGAACGCTGGTGTCAGAGCGCACCAGGCCGTCGCGCACGTAGATGACATAGGAGATGACCGACGGAATCGGCACGCCGAGATCGCCGGCGGACTTGGTCAAGATGTCCTCGGCGCCGAGCAACTCGCCGGTCGTCTGGTCGAACAGCAGCACGTGCCTGGTCGGGAGACCCGAGGAGGAGCTGTCCAGCGCGACCGCTTGGACGACCCGGCCGAGGCGGTCGGTGGCGACGCCGAGGCTTACGATCGACGGTTGCGCGGCCAGCATGCGCAGCACCGCGGCCTCGAGCGCGGGCGTCAGGGCCCGCTGCGCCCGCAGGTCCTTGACCGCGGTCAACAGCTCCTCGCTTCGCGGCGGGCCAGCCCGGGGTGCTGTCCCGAGTTCGGCTTTGAGGAGTTGGTCTTCCAGCTCCGTCGGGTCGGTGGACAGCTCGGCGGGGAATTGGCCTTTGGACGCCTCGCTCGTGCGGGTGTCGACATGGCCGCCGGCGAGCGGCAAGCCAGCGCGCAGCCAACCGTCCAACCCGGCCGCCGGCGCCGGCAGGTCGTAGTGGGTCACCACGCGCTGCCGCCCGTCGTCGTTGATCCATTGCTCGACGACGGTCGGCAT
>DASVDW010000172.1:0-2326 GCA_036380925.1 Acidothermaceae bacterium | reverse complement strand
GGAGTCCCGCTGATCGACGACGTCGGCGTCGGCGTGCTTGTCGACGTCAGTGAGGGCGACATCGTCCGCGTTGACGGCGAGTGCGTGTACGTCGGGGACCGGCTGGTGGCGAAGGGCACGCTGCAAACCGCCGACACGGTGCAGGCGGCGATGGCCGACGCGCGAGCGGGTTTGGCGGTGCAGCTGGAGTCGTTCGCCGCGAACACGATGGAGTTCCTGCGCCGCGAACGCGATCTGCTGCTCGACGGTGTCGGCGTTCCGGACATCCAGACCGACCTCGACGGAAAGCAGGTGCTGGTCGTGGTTCGCGGTTATCACTACCGCGAAGACCTCGCCGTGTTGCGTCCGTACATCCGCGAGTACCGGCCGGTGCTGGTCGGCGTCGACGGCGGCGCCGACGCGTTGCTCGAGGCCGGATACACGCCCGCGCTCATCGTCGGCGACATGGACTCCGTGTCGGACGCCGCGTTGTGTTGCGGCGCCGAGATCGTCGTGCACGCGTACCGCGACGGCCGGGCGCCGGGACTTGAGCGAGTGCAAAAGCTTGGATTGCCCACCGTGGTGTTCCCGGCCGCCGGCACCAGCGAGGACGTCGCCCTGCTGCTCGCCGACGACAAGGGCGCCAGCCTCATCGTGGCGGTCGGCACCCATGCGACGCTCGTCGAGTTCCTCGACAAGGGCCGCTCCGGCATGGCGAGCACCTTTTTGACCCGGCTGCGGGTCGGCGGCAAGCTGGTCGACGCCAAAGGGGTGAGCCGGCTCTATCGCAGCCGGATTTCCACCTCGTCGTTGTTTGTTCTCGTGCTCGCCGCGCTGCTCACGCTCGGTGTCGTCGTCGCGCTTTCGCCCGTGGGCCAGGTGTACATGACGATCATCGGCGCCAAGTGGGACGCGTTCGTGTCGTGGCTGACCGGGCTGTTTTGATGATTGACACGGCAGGCGTGCTCGTCGGTGGTCAACGATGATTGACTTCAAGTACCACGTCGTCTCCATCGTGGCGGTCTTCCTCGCGCTCGCGGTGGGCATCGTGCTGGGCACGAACGTGTTGTCCGGCGACGTCTTGAGCAACCTCAAAACGCAGACCAGCGACCTCCGCAAAGAGGCGCAGGCGTTGCGCGATCAGAATCAGCAACAGCAGAACCGGCTTTCGGACGACGAGAACTTCGCGCAGGCGCTCGAGCCCGCCGTGGTCGCCGGCCGGCTCACCGGCCACCACGTGGTGGTCGTCACAGTGCCGAACGCGCCGAAGTCGGTGCGCGACGCCGCGGTCAAGACGCTGACCGAGGCGGGCGCCACGGTCACGGCGCAGGTCGATGTCACCGGCAGCTACGCCGACCCGGCGCAGGCCGACACCCTGGACGAGCTGCTGAAGACGGTCGCCACCCCGCAGTTCGCGCCGATCCCGCCGGACGACGTGCCCGCGCAGGCGGCGGCCATCTTGGCGGCCGCGCTCGTCGGCAGCGCCGCGGCGCAGCACGTCGAAACCCCGCCCTCGACTGCCATGCCGACTTCGTCCTCGGCGTCGCCGGACCAGACCGGCCCCGCAAAAGCGGGTTCGACGAAAACGACGGCGCCGCCCAGTGCCAAGCCGACGCCGGGCGCCACCGTCACCACGGCGGCCAGCGAGCGGACGGCGCCCAGCACGTCGGCTGATCCGCGGTACCTCGACGCGTCCAGCGTGGAGGTGTTGGCCGGGCTGGCCAAGGCCGGGTTCGTGAAGCTGGATCAACAGCCGGCGTTGTTCGCGGACATGGCGGTCGTCGTCACCGCGGCCGCGCCGACCAAAACGGCCACGCCGACGCCGACGCCCGACGTCGCGCTGCTCGACCTCATCGCGGCGCTGCAGCGCGCCGGCTCGCAGACCGTCGTCGTCGGTCCGGTCGGCTCCGCGGACGACGGTGGGGTGCTCGCGCAGCTTCGCGGCAACGACTCGCTGGCCAAGGTGGTCTCCAGCGTCGACAACGCGGACAGCGCGAGCGGGCGGATCGCGATGGTCTTCGCGCTGGCGGGTGGCGACGCCGTGACCGGGCAGTACGGCACCGGCCAGGGCGCCCAGGCCGGGCTGCCGACCGCGGCACTGGGCGTCGCGCCGGGCCAACCGTCAGCCACCGGCTCCGCGCCGCCGCCGCGCACCGCCGGCCCGTGACCGGTTCGCCGATTCGCGCGGTGGGCCGTCTGCTCGCGACCGCGGCCGCCACGCGGGCGTGCTACCAGTGCGCGCGGGCCGCCGCCGACGCGACCCAGGTGAGCGCGAAACTGGCTCGCGCGAACTATCGCGGGCACCGGGTTGATCTGCTCGGCGGGCCCGCGCTTGGCGTCGTCGTGG
>DASVDW010000171.1:0-4228 GCA_036380925.1 Acidothermaceae bacterium | reverse complement strand
GTCTCGCGCTGCTTGGTGCCGATCACGAGAGACCGGCTGCCGTGACGGCGCATTCGAGCGCTCGCCCGGCGCCGCGACGAGTGCCGCATCGTGCGCGCGCACCTGCCGCTGTCCCGTGCCGCTAGCCCCCGTCGGCCCGTTCAGCGTGCTGCGTTCCGGTCAGCGGTGAGCCTTCGCGATGTGTGCAAAATGCGTGCAGACGGGTTAGCACCCAGCAGTCGGCACCGGACGAGCCGGCAGCGGCCACACGCGTTGACCTGCGAAGACGGCATCATCTGTCATCGAGTGACATCTCGTCGGACGGCCCTCCGCTGTCTCTTAATCCGCGGGTTCGGGGTTCGAGTCCCTGGCGGCGCACCCGTCACCTGGCTACTTCGGCTGATCCTTGGCACTCCCTCGCCATGAGGCAGCTTTCTGTGGTTGAGCAGCGCTGTCAGGCCATCCTCGCGGTGATCGCCGACCTCGAAACTAACGCGAGGTGACCCCGGACCGCAGAGGTAGTGCGACCGCCAGACGTGTAATATATTACTCGCCATTGAGATGCGTTCCGTCGCTGAAATTTGTTGAGGTCGCCCATGGCTCAGGTCGACGCCGTCGTGATCGGCGCCGGCATCGTGGGAGCGTTCTGCGCGCGAGCCTTGACGCTCGCCGGGGTGGGCGTGACGGTCGTTGACCAAGGTTCCGTCGCCGCGGGAACCACCGGAGCCGGCGAGGGCAACGTCTTGGTCTCGGACAAAGAACTCGGCCCCGAACTGGAGCTCGCGCTGTTGTCGCATCGGCTTTGGCGGCAGGTCATTCCCGACCTTCCCCGAGACGTCGAGTGGGAGCCGAAAGGCGGGCTGGTCGTCGCCACCACCGAGGACGGCGAGCGCTCGTTGCGCGAGCTCGCCGATGCTCAACACGCGGCAGGCGTCGTCACCGAGGCGGCGGACGGCGCGGGCTGTCGCGAACTCGAGCCGGCACTCGGCGCCTGCGTGCTCGGAGGCGTCTTTTATCCCCAGGACATGCAGGTCATGCCGGTGCTCGCCGCGGCGGCGGCGCTTGGCGACGCGAAGAAGCGCGGGGCGCGGGTCTGCACGGGCGTCACGGTCACCGCCATTTCCACCGACTCATCCGGCGTTAGCGGGGTGCGGACCACGGCTGGCGAGATCAGCACACGAATCGTCGTCAACGCCGCCGGAACCTGGGCCGCCGACGTCGCGCGGCTCGCCGGCGCCCGGTTACCGATCGAGCCCCGACGCGGCTTCATCCTCGTGACAGAACCGATGCCGAAGCTGGTGCGGCACAAGGTCTACGACGCTGACTACGTGGTCAACGTGGCGAGCGGCGACGCGGGTTTGCAGCTCTCGACGGTCGTCGAAGGGACCCACAGCGGGACGGTCCTGATCGGCGCCAGTCGCGAGCGGGTCGGCTTCGACTCGCGGATGCGTTACGACGTTTTGGCCCAGCTCGCGCAACGCGCTGTGCGGCTCTTCCCACCGCTCGGCAAGATGCGAGCGCTCCGCGCATACAAGGGTTTTCGGCCGTACTGCCCGGACCACCTGCCGGCCATCGGCGCGGATCCCGATGTTGGTGGGCTGTGGCACGCGGCCGGCCACGAAGGCGCGGGAATCGGACTGGCGCCGGCGACCGGGCTGCTGATCGCGCAGTTGGTCACCGGACAACCGCCCGCCATCGACCCAGCTCCCTTCGCGCCCGGGCGGCCCGCTTTGCAGAAGGCGTCGACATGACTGGTGAGACCAAGATGACTGGTGAGATTAAGGAGCGGGCTTTCGAGATCGTGGTCGACGGGAGGCGCATTCCGGCCAGGGAAGGACAGACAATCGGGGCGGCGTTGCTCGCCGCCGACATCCGAGCGTTGCGCGTCACCCGATTCGGTGGCCGGCCTAGGGGCCTTTTTTGCGGCATCGGCATGTGTTTCGACTGCCTCGTCGTCGTCAACCAGAGGCGACCCCAGCGAGCATGCCTGCTACCTGCATCGCCTGGCGACGTGGTCACGACGGCCGGTCGGCCAGAAAACGGGGCGACATCGTGAGCGACGACGAATCGCGGGTGGTGGTCGTCGGGGCCGGGCCCGCGGGAATGGCGGCCGCCATCGCGGCCGCGGACGCCGGGTGCGCCGTCACCGTTCTCGACGCGGGCATGCGTCCTGGAGGTCAGTACTATCGGCAACCGCCGCCCTCATTTGGGCAGCCCCTGCCCAAACTAATTCGCCAGCTGGTGAGTCACCCCGGAATCACGGTGCGATCGGGGACGACGGTGGTGGCCGCTCAACCGCGCGATGGCGGCGGAGCCGTTCTGCATGTTCTACGCGACGACGAGTCGGTCGCGCTCGAAGAGGCGCCGGCGCTGGTCCTGGCGACGGGCGCCTACGATCGGCCGCTTCCGTTCCCAGGTTGGACGTTGCCGGGGGTGTTCACCGCAGGCGGCGCGCAGGCGATGGTGAAGGGTCAGCACGTGCTGCCGGGCAAGCGTGTCGCGATCGCCGGCACCGGCCCATTTCTGCTGCCTGTCGCGTCTGCTCTTGCCATTGCCGGAGCCGACGTGGTGGGCATTTTCGAGGCGAATCATCCTGGGGGTTGGGCGCGACACCTCGGAGCAGCGCTGGCTAATCCGACAAAGGTCGCTGAAGCATGCCGGTACGCAGGCGTGCTCGGCGGCCGGCGAATCCCGTTCCGTTACCGTCATGCGGTCATCGCCGCGCACGGCACGGATCGACTGCAGGCCGTCACGGTCGCGCGGCTGAACCCAGACTGGACGCCGATCCCTCGCTCGAAGCGTCGCTATGACGTCGACGCCCTCTGCATCGGATTCGGCTTCGTGCCGTCGGTCGAGCTGGCCGAAGGGCTCGGCTGCAAGCTCGACGTCGACGCCCACGGCGCCCCGGTCGTGGCCACGACCGACGTCGTACGCACCTCGGTTTCCGGCATATTCGCCGCAGGCGAGGCTTCCGGAGTCGGCGGGGCGGTGCTGGCCACTTTGGAAGGCCGCCTGGCGGGGATCGCCGCCGCCGGCGGGCGGTCGGACCGAAACCGTGTGGCCGAGCGGCGGTTGCGCAGTCGCTGGGCGCGCGCGAGAGCATTCGCCGACGCGCTCGACGACGTCTACGCGTTGCGAGCGGGTTGGCGCGGTTGGCTGGACGGCGACACCGTCGTGTGCCGCTGCGAGGAGGTGTCGGCGAGCGACATCGGCGCCGCGTTGGACGACGGCATGGCCGCCGACCTGCGCTCGGTCAAACTCCACACCCGAGCCGGCATGGGCATGTGCCAGGGCCGGATGTGCGGGGCCTCTCTCGCCGCCATCATCGAGGGCGCCACCGGCGCGTCGCCAGATCCGACGACCTTTGTCCGGCGACCGTTCGTCGTTCCGGTGCCGCTTTCGTCGCTTGCGTCGTTGGCGCCGGGATCGACCAACCCTGATTCAGGGCTGTCGGATGGCCCGGCTCAGTAGTATATTACTGGCCAGATCCCGAACTTCCCATGCCGGAGGCTGTTATGACCTCACTGCGTGGCGTCCTCGTCGCCACCGCCGTCCCGTTCCGCGATGATCTGACCCTCGATCTCGACGGCTACGCCGAACACGTGCGGTGGCTCGCCGACAACGGCTGCCACGGGGTCTGCCCAAACGGTTCGCTCGGCGAGTACATCGCGTTGACCGAGAAGGAGCGGGCCGACGTCGTGCGAACGGCCAAAGCCGCGGCCCCGAAGGGATTTCTGGTGGTGCCCGGTGTCGGCGCCGCATCGGCGTACGAATCCCGGCGATGGGCGGAGCAGGCTGCCGAGGCAGGCGCCGACGGCGTCCTGGCGCTGCCGCCGAACACGTATCGCGCCGACGACCGGGAGACGATCGCTCATTTCGAGCAGGTGTGCGCTGTCGGTTTACCGGTCATCGCGTACAACAACCCGCACGACACGAAGGTTGATTTGACTCCTTCCCTGCTCGCCGAGTTGGCGCGGTTCGACAACCTGGTCGGAGTGAAAGAGTTCACCGGTGACGTTCGCCGAGTGCATGAGATCGCCGAACGGGCGCCGCGCCTGGAAGTGTTCGCCGGCGCCGACGACGTGGTGCTGGAGTCGCTGCTCATGGGCGCGGTCGGCTGGGTCGCCGGTTTCCCCAACGCCTTTCCCGCCGAATCGGTGCGACTCTACGATTTGGCGATGGCCGGAAAGCTTGACGACGCCTTGCCCCTGTACCGGGCGCTGCTGCCAGCATTTCGGTGGGACTCACG
>DASVDW010000170.1:0-25448 GCA_036380925.1 Acidothermaceae bacterium | reverse complement strand
CGAGTCGAAGAAGGTGCTGTTCTCCGCAGACGCCGGCCGGACCGCGAGCGTCACCCCCGGCGACCCGCCGCGCGCAGGTGTGGCAGCCGGGATCGCGGCCGCCAGCGACTCGGTCGTCGCGGTGGTCGCCATGTCCGGCGCGAGCGAGGTGTATCGCAGCGGCGACGCCGGAAAGAGCTGGCAGACCGTGCTGTCGCAAGGCGACGGTGGCGTCGGGTACCGCGACGTCGGCTTCACGACCGCCGAGCAGGGCGTCGCGGTCTATGGTCAGCCATCGCAATCGGGCGGGCCGCCGTCGGCGTTGCTCATGACGCGCGACGCCGGCGCGACGTGGTCCGTCGTCCGCTTCTAGCGCCGCCATACTCGATGGGTGCCGGTGTCGCGAGTTGTCGAGGTGAGCCCCGACCGGCTCGCCCGCTGGGCCGCCGGCTTCGCCGCCAGGCACGGGCGCTACGACGTCGAGATCTCGGACGACGCGGCGGCGCTGCGCGCCTCCGACGGCACCGTCGCCGTCCTCACGCCGCCGTTCCCGCCGGCCCCGGTCACCGACGGCGGCCCTGCCCTGGAGGCGTTGGCCCGGCACGCCCAGCTGCCGCGCCGCGTCGGCCTGCTGCTGGTCCGGCTTGGCGGCTACGCCGCCGGCGTCTTCGACAACGGCGAGCTCGTCGCGTCGAAGGTCGGCTCGCGGCCGGTGCACGGCCGGATCGCCGCCGGTGGGTGGTCGCAACAGCGGTTCGCACGACGCCGCGAGGGCCAGGCGAGAGTGGCGTTGGCCGCCGCCGCCGACGCGGCCGCGGCGGTTCTGCTGCCGGCGGTTGACACGCTCGACGCGGTGGTCACCGGTGGTGATCGCAAGGCGCTGCGGGATGTTCTGGGCGACCCGCGGCTGCGGAGCCTGTCGAGAGTCTTGGTCAGCCGGGTGCTCGACGTGCCGGATCCGAAGGCCGCGGTGTTGCGGGCCGCCTACGCCTCAGCGATCGCGATCCGGGTGGCCATCACCGAGCCGTGACGGACTCAGCTGCGCGTGCCGACCGCGGCGGTGGTCCAGCACCGCACGATGTCGCGCATGGCGAGCACTCCGACAACCTCGCTGCCGTCGAGCACGACGAGGTGTCGGAAGCCGCCTCGCACCATCGCGGCCGCCGCGTCGTCCAGTGACCAGTGCGGCGCCGCGAAGACCAGATCCCTCGTCAGATGGGCGGAAACCAGTTCGGAGTCCGGCTGCTCGCCGGCGGCGACTGACTCGAGGATGTCCCGCTCGGTGAGGATGCCGATTCCGTCGTTGTCCGGATCCACGACGACGGCGGCGCCGACGCGTCGTCTGGCCATCAGCCGGCTCGCCTCTCGAAGCGTGTGGTTGGGCCCGATCGTCAGCACCTCTTGGTTCATGCCGTCACGAACGTGCATCGCGACCTCCCTGACGCCGTGCGAAGCGGGGCGTTGAGTCCAGTCATGCTCCGCCTCCAATCGTGCTCCGCCGGGACGAGCCGCCACAAGGCGACGCGCGATCTCGCGCATAGAGCTGATCGATTGTGGAGAAAACCCGCCCATGGCCGGATTCCTCAGCGAGGTCACCAGAGGCCCGTCGAACCGTTTCCTGGTTCGGCTCGCGGTCGTCGCGGCGCTGGGTGGCTTCCTCTTCGGCTACGACACCGGTGTCATCGGTGGCGCGATGCTGTACATCAAGAAGGATTTCCACGCCGGCACGTTCGCGCAATCGAGCATGGTGTCCGCGATCCTGATCGGCGCGGCGGTCGGGGCGCTGATTTCGGGCTGGGCGGCCGACGCCTTCAGCCGGCGACGCACCAAGATTGTGTCGGGCTGCGTCTACGTCGTCGGCGCGTTGCTGTGCGCTTTCTCGCAGAACACGCTGCAGATGGTGGGTTCGCGGTTCATCTTGGGACTTGCGGTTGGCACCGCAAGCTTCGTTTCTCCGATGTACATCTCGGAAAACGCGCCGCCGCGCACCCGCGGGGGATTGACGACGTTCAACCAGCTGATGATCACGATCGGCATCGTGGCGGCCTACATCGTCGACTGGGGACTGGCCGACGTCTCCAGCAACTGGCGTTGGATGTTGGGTCTTGGCGTCGTCCCGGGACTTGCCCTCGCAATCGGCATGATGTTCCTGCCGTACAGCCCGCGGTGGTTGGTCGACAAGGACAGGAGCGACGACGCGCACGCCGTGCTCGAACGCACCCGTGGCGAAGGCGACGACATCGAAAAGGAACTCGCGGACATCGAGAAGGCCGCAGTACGCGAACGGGGAGTGCGTGACCTGTTGTCGCGCTCGGTGCGGCCAATGCTCGTCATCGGGCTCGCGCTCGCGCTTTTCCAACAGTTCGTCGGCGTCAACACGGTCATCTACTACGGGCCCACCATCTTGAAGGCAACCGGCATCGGCGACGGCGGCGCGCTGCAGCAGAGCGTTTTCATCGGCGTGACGAACGTCGTCTTCACCATCGTCGCGGTTCTGCTGCTCGACAAGGTGGGCCGACGCGTGCTCTTGCTCACCGGCAACGTCGCGTTCTTTGTCGCCCTCGTCGTGTTGGGCGTCTACTTCGCTTCGGGCGCCTTGCAGGACAACGCGCAATGGCTCGCCCTCGCAGCGCTCACCCTCTATATCGCGGGGTTCGCCATCAGCCTTGGCCCGGTTTTCTGGCTGATGATTTCGGAAATCTTCCCGCTCCATCTCAGGGCGCCGGCGATGGCGGTGTGCACGATCGGGAACTGGCTGGCGAACTTCGTTGTGAGCGTGAGCTTCTTGAGTTTGACCAACGTCATCACCAGGCAGGGAACGTTCTGGCTCTACGCCGCCGTTTCGGTGGCCGCCTTCGTCTTCTTCGCCGCGCGGGCGCCCGAGACGAAGGACAAGAGCCTGGAGGAGATTGGGGCCCAGGTCGGCGCGGACGTGTCGGAGCCGTACCCGCAGGAGCGCGGTCGGCGGGCCGGCGCGGCTCCCGCCTAACCGTCGGAACGCAGCCGGCGAAGCACTTCTTCATGCAGCAAGCCGTTGCTGCACAACACGCTTGGGCTGGCCGGGCTCTTGCCGCCGTCGACGCCGGTCACCGTGCCACCCGCCTCCTCGACGATCGGCACGAGCGCGGCGACGTCCCACAGCGAGAGGTCGGGTTCGGCGGAGATGTCGACGGATCCTTGCGCCACCAGCACATGCGACCAGAAGTCACCGTACGCGCGCGCCCGCCATGCGGCGTCGAGCAGGGCTTGAAACGCTGGCCGCCGGGTCGACCATTCGGCCATATCGGAATACGAGATTGATGAGTCGGCGAGCCGGTTCACGGCAGAAACCTGGTTACGACGTGGGTCGCCGCCGAGCCTCGACATCCAGCTGCCGCAGCCTTTGGCGGCCCACCAGCGATGAGCTAGCGCGGGCGCCGAGACGACGCCCACCACCGCGTCATCGCCGTCGAGAAGCCCAATCAAGGTCGCCCACACGGGGACGCCGCGGATGAAGTTCTTCGTGGCGTCGATGGGGTCGATCACCCATCGCCGTCCGGTCCCCTTGGACGGCGCCGACGCGCCGTACTCCTCGCCGAGGATCGCGTCGGTCGGCCGCTCGGTGGCGAGCAGCTCGCGCAGGGCGCTTTCGACGGCGCGGTCGGCGTCGCTCACCGGTGTGAGATCGGGTTTGGTCTCCACCCGCAGATCGAGGGCGCCGAAGCGCGCGAGGCTGGCTTGGTCGGCGACGTCAGCCAGTTGTCGGGCGAGGGCGAGGTCGTCGACGTAAGGCATGCGGTGACGCTACCGCTAACGTCGATCCATGGAGTGGACGGTGCACGGCGAGCGCACGCTTTACGACAGCCCCTGGGTTCGGCTCGCGCTCGTCGACGTCGAGATACCTGGCATGCGCCGGTTCGAACATCACGTCGTCCGGGTTCCTCGGCCCGCCGCGGGCGTCGTCGTGCACGACCCCGAGCGCGGCGTGCTCTTGCTCTGGCGGCATCGCTTCATCACCGGCTCTTGGGGCTACGAGATCCCAGCCGGCGGCGTCGAGGAGGACGAGACGCCCGCCGACGCTGCGGCGCGCGAAGTGCTCGAGGAGACCGGGTGGCGACCCGGCCCACTGCGCCCGCTTGCCGTGTACCACCCCAGCAACGGGTTGAACGACCAGACCTTTCACCTGTTCGTCGCCGACGGTGCGACCCACGTGGGCGAGCCGAGCGACCCCGCCGAGTCGGAGCGTGTCGAGTGGGCGGCGGTCGACGACGTGGTGACGATGGTGCGAGGCGGCCAGGTGCGAGACGGGTTGAGTTTGACCGCGCTTGCGATGGCGCTGCTGTTTGAGTTGCCGAGCGGAAGGGCGGTGGGATGACCGCGTCCAATGATCGCGCTGGTGAACTGCCGGACGCCGCGAGCTTGTTGGCGTTGCTGGTCGCGGGCGATCGGCTGCCGGTCGTCGCCGCGCTCGTGCTCGGCGCGACGACGCTGTCCGAGATCGCCGAACGGGCGAGTCTGCCGGCGCGCGACGTGCTGCGAGTGCTGACCCGTCTTGAGTCGGCGGGACTTGCCTCGGTCGACGGCGACGTGTGGACGTTGCATGTCGATGTGCTGCGCGAGGTGGTGACGACGAATCGGTGGCCGACCCGCGACACCGCGCCGGCGTCCGGCGACGCGAGCCCGCAGACCGCGACGGTGTTGCGGGCTTTTTTCCGCGGCGATCGGCTGCTTCGGGTGCCCACACAGCGGAACAAACGCCTGGTGGTGCTCGACTTCCTGGCCCGCGATTTCGAGCCCGGCAGGCGATACGACGAGGACGAGGTCAACGAGAGACTGTCAGCGCGGCATCCCGACTACGCGGCGCTTCGGCGGTACCTGGTTGACGAAGGATTTCTCGCGCGCGAAAGCGGGGTTTACTGGCGGACGGGCGGCACGGTCGACGTGTGAACCGTCACTCGTCGGGACGCTCGCTGGCCGACAGCAGGCGCCGCAACGAGTCCAATCGCGCGGCGTCGGCATGGCCTTGCGCCACCCAGTCGTCGAGCGCGCAGGTGGCGATGTCGTCGTCCGCCGCCGCGGTCGGCTGATGAGTGCAACCGCGCGGGCACTGCGCGGCGCCCGGTCGCAGGTCGGGGAACGCCGCAACGACGCGGGCGAGGTCGACGTGCGCGAGCCCGAACGATCGGACGCCGGGCGTGTCGATCACCCGCCCGCCGTCCGGCAGATCGAGGACGACGGTGGATGACGAAACGTGCCGACCGCGGCCGGTGACCTCGTTCACCGCGCCGGTGGCTCGAAACGCCCCTGGCACTAAGGCGTTGATGAGCGTCGACTTCCCGACGCCGGAATGCCCGGCCAGCACGGTCGTGCGGTCGCGCAGCAGCGAGCGAAGTTCCGCGCCGGGTTCACGATGCGCGGTGACGACGACGCGCAGTTCGAGTTCGCCGTAGACGTCGAGCAGCGGCGTGGGGTCGGCGAGGTCGGCTTTTGTCAATATCAGCAGGGGTTCTAGCCCGCCGTCGTACGCCGCGACGAGGTACCGGTCGATCAACCGGGTGCGCGGTTCGGGGTTCGCGACGGCGCAGACGATGCCGAGTTGGTCGGCGTTCGCCACGATCGCGCGCTCGACCGGGTCGTTGTCGTCGGCGCTTCGCCGTAGCAGCGACACTCGCGGCTCGACCCGCACGAGTCGGGCCAGCGTGTCGGTGTCGCCGCTGACGTCGCCGACGAGCGCGACGTGATCCCCGACGACGACCGCCTTGCGCCCCAGTTCCCGCGCCCGCACCGCGACGACCACGCGATCGCCCACCTCGCAGCTGAAACGGCCGCGGTCGACGCCGACCACGAATCCCTCGACGGCGTCGTCGTGCGCCGGTCGCAACCGGCTGCGCGGTCGAGACCCGCGGCTCGGCCGGATGCGGACGTCGTCCTCGTCAAGGTGGCGCGGATGCCGACTCACCGCAGCAGCGCAGCCCACAGGTCGACGAAGCCGGGCATGGTCTTCGCTGTTGTCGCGACGTTCTCCACCACGATTCCCGGGATGACGAGGCCCAAGACGGCGGCGGACGTCGCCAGCCGGTGGTCGGCGTACGTGTGAAAAACACCGCCACGTAAGCGTTTTGGCCGGATCGTCAGTGAGTCAGACGCCTCGGTGACGTCGCCGCCGAGCGCGTTCAACTCGCGCGCGATCGCCGCCAGCCGGTCGGTCTCGTGACCGCGCATGTGCCCGATGCCGCGCAGAGTCGATGGGGAGTCGGCTAAGGCGGCGACCACGGCGAGCGTGGGCATCAACTCGCTGGTGTCGCGCAAGTCGACGTCGACACCGTGGATCGCACCACCGCCGCGCACGGTCAAGCCGTCGTCGTCCAACCGGCAATCTGCGCCCATCGCCGTGAGGAGTTCGGGCAACGCGGCACCCGGCTGCGTCGTGCGCCGCGGCCAACGCGGAAGACGCACGACGCCTCCGGTGACCAAGGCCGCCGCGGCGAACGGCGCGGCGTTCGACAGGTCAGGCTCGACGTCGACGACGCCGCCGGCGACCGCGGCCGGCGTGACGCGCCAACGACCGGGCGCCGAGTCGTCGATCGGCACACCTCGGTCGCGCAACATCGCCACCGTCATCGCGATGTGCGGTAGCGACGGCAATGACGCGCCGATGTTGTCGATGACGACCTCGTTGTCCGCGCGCGCTGCGACCAGCAGCAGAGCCGACAAGAATTGGCTGGACGACGAGGAGTCGACCTCGCACTTGCCGCCCGGCAGCTGCCCCGCGCCGAACACGGTGACGGGTAGCCCGCCGCGGTTTTGCGCGGTGTCTTCGACGCGGACGCCGAGTTGGCGCAGCGACTCAAGCAACGGTCGCAGCGGACGGTTTCGGGCGTGCGGGTCGCCGTCGAACCGCACCGGGCCGTCGGCCAGCGCCGCGATCGCGAGCAGGAAGCGCATGACGGTGCCGGCCAAGCCGCAGTCGACGTCGGCCGGGCCGCGCAACGGCGCCGGCGTGATCGTCCAGTGCGCGCCGCCGTCGTCGTCATCGACGTCGACGCCGACGCCGAGTTCCCGCAGACCGGCCACCATCAAGTCGGTGTCGCGGGAGCGCAGCGCCCCCTTGATGATCGTCGTTTCGGCGGCCAGCGCCGCGAGGGGCAACGCGCGGTTGGTGATGGACTTCGACCCAGGGACGTCGACGGTCGCGTCGATCGGGCCGGACGCCGTCGGCGCCGCCCACGTTTCGCCGGGGTCGCTCACATCGCCGAACTTATCCTGACGGTATGTGCGGGCGTTATGCGACAGCGCGAGATCCGGTCGACCTGGCCGAGGAATTCGACGTCGACCGGGTCGCCGTCGACGAGGCCCTCGCGCCCAACTACAACGTGGCCCCGACCGATCCGGTGTACGCCGTGCTTGAGCGAGTCGACAAGGCAAGCCCGGACGACGCCGCGCAGCGGCAACTGCGCGTCGTCCGGTGGGGGTTGGTTCCGTCGTGGGCGAAAGACCCGAAGATCGGCAGCCGCTTGATCAACGCGCGGGCGGAGACGCTGGCGGAGAAACCCGCGTTTCGCAAGGCGTTCGCGGCGCGGCGCTGTCTGCTGCCCGCGGACGGTTACTACGAGTGGTACACCGACGCCGCCGCGACGGACACGCCGGCGAAGAAGGGCGGAGCCACCAGGCCCGTCAAGCAGCCCTTCTTCATTCACCGCCGTGGCGGCGGAATCTTGGCGATGGCTGGGCTGTACGAGTTTTGGCGCGATCCGGGCGCGACCGAGGGAACCGACCCGTGGCTGTGGTCATGCGCGGTGATCACGACCGAGGCGGCCGACGACCTCGGTCGCATCCACGACCGGATGCCCATGCTGGTGGAGTCCCCGAACTGGGATAGGTGGCTTGACCCGCGCGTCGGCGACCCGCGAGAGTTGAGCCGGTTGCTGGTTCCCGCCGCCCCAGGGCGGCTCGACGCGTACCCGGTCTCGACGCAGGTCAACGACGTGCGCAACAACGGACCGCAGCTCGTCGCTCCGGTCGAGGGCGTCGCGCTGCCGGAGTCGTGATCGCGCCGACTCCGGGTGGCCGGCAGCAGGGCAGCGCACGCGGACCAGCGAACGGGAAGGACGGCCGGTGCGAACCGTGGACACGCAGGAAGCTCGAGAGCGTCTTGAGGCGAGCCTCGCCGACCTCGATCGATCGATCGCGACGCTGACCCCCCAGGTGGGCGATTCGGAACTCCACGGCACGCCGGGGGACGCCGACGCCGGACTGGACCTCGCCGACAACGCTCGGGCGGCCGCCCTCCTGGAGGTCGCCACCGAGCAGCGGCGCCACGTGCTCGAGGCGTTGCGCCGACTCGACGAAGGCACCTACGGCCTTTGTGTGATTTGCGGCACGCCGCTTCCCGAGGGCCGGTTGGAGGCGCGACCGGAGGCCGCGCGGTGCATGGCATGCCAGGCCAAGGTCGAGGCGCGCTGAACCTGCTCTCGGTCGACACGTCGGTCGGGCCGGCCCAGGCCGCCGTCGATCTGCCGCGCGGCGCGGCGAAGGCCGTGCTGGTGCTGGGCCACGGCGCCGGCGGCGACATTGAAGCCCCCGACCTGGTCGCCTTGAGGAACGTCGCGGTCGCCGGCGGCGTCGCCGTCGTCCGGGTTCGTCAGCCCTACCGGGTCTTGGGTCGGCGCGCGCCCGCGCCCGCTCGCCAGCTGGACGCCGCGTGGTCCGAGACGGTCGGCGCGCTCATCGCAGGAAGGGCGCCGTTCCAGGCCAGCGCACGCCGACTGCGTGGTCGCCCGCTAGTGGTGGCGGGGCGTAGCAGCGGCGCCCGGGTGGCCTGCCGAACCGCCCTCGGCTGCGGGGCGGCCGGCGTGGTGGCGCTGGCGTTCCCGTTGCATCCGCCCGGCAAGCCGGAGCGCAGCCGGGCGGCGGAGCTGGACGTGGACCTGCCGCTGCTCGTCGTCCAAGGTGATCGCGACGCCTTCGGCCGGCCGGCGGAGTTCGCCAAGAAGATCCAACTTGTCGAGGTCGCGGGAGCCGACCACGGGCTGAAAGCGGCGTCGTTCGGGCCCGCGGCGAGCCGGGTCGTGGAGTGGATCAACGGGCTGGTCGGATGACGGCGGGGAATCCGGTCGGGGCCGACGCTGTTGTGGTGTGCGAAACCGGCGTATGTCGCCGAGGTGAACCGCACTTTCGAAGGTGATCCGTTGCTTAAGTTGCGACCCGCCGAGTCGCCGCTGGATTGGCCGCAGTGGCAGCCGTGCCAGACCGCCGGCGCGGTGCGCCCGATAGTCTCCACGCGAGAGGGAAACGCGGGAGGGGCTGGAGCGGTGGCCGCGGTCGAGGAGTCGACGGAGGAACGCAGCGCGCGCTTCGAGCGCAACGCGATGCCGTTCCTCGATCAGCTTTATTCCGCGGCGCTTCGCATGACGCGCAACCCCGCGGACGCCGAAGACCTCGTGCAGGAGACCTTCGTCAAGGCGTTCGCCGCCTATCACCAGTTCGAAGAGGGCACCAACCTCAAGGCGTGGCTGTACCGAATCCTCACCAACACGTTCATCAACAACTACCGCAAGAAGCAGCGCGAGCCGCGCCAATCCGGTGGCGACGAGCTTGAGGATTGGCAGTTGGCCCGCGCCGCGGAGCACACGTCGTCCGGGCTCAAGTCGGCGGAGACCGAGGCGCTTGAGCACCTGCCCGACTCCGACGTGAAGGAAGCCCTGCAGGCGTTGCCCGAGGAGTTCCGCATCGCGGTCTACCTGGCCGATGTCGAGGGCTTCGCCTACAAGGAGATCGCCGACATCATGGGCACGCCCATCGGCACCGTGATGTCGCGGCTGCATCGAGGCCGAAGGGCGTTGCGCGCGGCCTTGGAGGATTACGCTCGGGATCGCGGGGTTGTGCGCGGGCCCGTCGACGGCGGCGACGACACTGAGGGTGGTGGAGTGCGATGAGCTGCGGCGACCCGCACGACACGCCGTGTTCGGAGGTCCTCGATCAGGTTTACGTCTACCTCGACGGCGAGATCGGGCCCGAGGAGCGTGAGCGGATTCGCGAGCACCTCGATGAGTGCGGGCCGTGTCTTCGCCAGTACGGCCTCGACCAGGCGGTGAAAGCGCTGGTCGCCCGCAGCTGCGGCTGCGACCTCGCACCTGAGGAGCTTCGGACCAAGGTGCTCACCCGGATCCGCGAGGTCCGCGTGGAAATCTCCCAGGTCGAGTACCGCCCCGAGTAGCGCCCGTCGCGAGTTACGCCGACGGCCCTGCGCTGGATCTTGCTAGGCTGCCGCTGCCATCGAAGCCCCGCTCGACTTGTGGGAGTCCAGCCATGCACGGCTCGCGGATTTGTTCGCGATGCGGCGCCGATCTCGATGTGCGAGCCGCCTTCTGCGGCCGATGCGGTCAACCCGTTGGCGCCACGCCGCCGCCGCGCGACTACCGCGGCGTCCGAGACCAACTTGGCGACCTGCAGCGCCAGCTGCCGGGAAAGCTCGCGACAATCCCGCTGGAGCTGCTCGCCGCCGTCATGCTGATGGCGGCCAGCGCGATCTGGCTGTGCGTGACCGTCGCGTTGCACGTGCACGACGTCGCCAAACTCTTCAATGACTCGGACGACGCCGGCGCGCCTGGGCTGGCGTTGTACGCCCTTGCCACCCTGGTGATTCTGCTGGCGTTTTGCGGTTGGCTCGGATACCTGGCGTGGCGGCTCGCCGAGGGCGACCCGCACGCCCGCGCGGTCGCGCTCGTCCCGCTCGTCGGATACGGGCTGGCGGTGCTTTTCAGCAACGCCGGCGTCGACGGCGCCGTCGGCACGCGGGCCGCCTTGCACAGCACCGACGCGCATGGAGCGATGCCGATCGGCACCATGCTGATGTGTTGGGCGGCCGCGTTGATTTTGGCTGCGGCGCCTCGGATTCGGGAGTTCTTCGGCGCCGCCGGATCGGGTGGTGGGGCGGCGCTTCGCTACGACCCCGTGCGGGTGGCGCGCGATGCGCTCATGGTTTTCGCCGCCGGCGTGGCCGCCGTCGGGGTGATGTATCTGATCGCGCATCTCATCGCGTCGTCCATCGAGACCGACATCGGTGTCAAGGTGCTGGTCATTGGGATCCTGTTCATCGCGGTGGCCGCCTGCGTCATCGCCGCGCTTCATCGACTGGCCGGCGGTGACCCTCTCGCGCGTGCCGCCGCGACCGTCCTTGTGCTCGGTTACCTGGTGTTGATGGCGATCGTCGAAGGGCAGGACATCGCGCTGCTGGTCTTGCTCTTCGTCGGGCTAGGCGCGCTTGCCTTCGCCTGGCTGCACCCGGCGTCGCGGGTTCGCTACGCCCCGAACCGGTGGCCGTCCGCCCCTTCGCGTGCAACCGCGGCGCCGTATGGCGCGCCGCCGCCCGGAGTGCCGCCGTATGGCGGCGCGTCGTCCAGCTCCTATCCGCCCTCCAGTTAGCAGGTGCTCGCATTGCGATTCCTTGTCACCGGCGCGGCCGGCTTCATCGGTTCCAACCTGGTCGACCGATTGCTTGCCGAAGGACACGACGTCGTCGGCGTCGACGACCTGTCCCGCGGCAAGCTGGAAAACCTGGAGGAGGCGCGCCGGGTCGGGGGGAGCGGAGACTCGAAGTTCTCGTTTGTGAAAGCCGACATCACCGACGCCGGCTTCGGCGACATCGTCGCGTCGTCCAACCCTGAGGTGGTGTGCCACCTTGCGGCCCAGATGGACGTGCGGGTGAGCGTCCGCGAGCCGTTGGAGGACGCTCGCCTCAATGTGCTCGGCACCATCAACGTGCTTGAGGCGTCGCGCGCGGCGGGCGTGCGCAAGGTGGTGTTCACGTCGTCCGGCGGGTCTATTTACGGCGATCCGGAGCACCTGCCGGTGAGTGAGCGGGCCGGGCTCGACCCGCATTCGCCGTACGCCGCGTCGAAGGTCTGCGGCGAGGTCTACCTCGGCACCTACCGGCACCTTTATGGATTGCAGTCGACGTCCTTGGCGCTCGGCAATGTGTACGGTCCACGCCAAGACCCGCATGGCGAGGCGGGCGTGGTGGCGATTTTCTGCTCCGCATTGCTCGCCGGTCGGCAGGGCACGATTTTCGGCGACGGCACGGCGGTGCGCGACTACGTCTACGTCGACGACGTCGTTGACGCTTTCGTGCGGGCGGCGGGCGACGCAGGCAACGGCCGCAGGTTCAACATCGGCACCGGAGTCGGCACGTCCGTGCGCGAGGTGCACGCCGGGATCGCGACCGCCGCTGGCATGCCCGACGAGCCGACTTTCGCGGAGGCGCGGCTCGGTGAGCTGCAGGCCATCACCCTCGACGTCTCGTCGGCGCGACACGGCATCGGGTGGGAGCCGTTCACCACATTGGCGCAAGGGCTCGTCCGCACCCTCGACTGGGTGCGCGGCGAAGGAGTTGGCGGCCGCGGTTAGCCGGCGAGGCGGCGGTTCAACGCGTCGAGCACCGCGCGGGCGACCGCGTCGGCCTCGTCGTTGCGCACCAACGCCGAACCGGTGAGCACGAGTTCGCCAACCCGGGGCACCGCGACCTGGATCACGCATGCCGCCATCCGCCTGGTGCCCATCGGCGTCACCGTCGCGAACTCGATCTCGGCTGGTAACCCGAGGAGTTCGCCGACGGCGTCGAGGGTGGCGCGCGCGACGAGCGTGTGCCGGTGGCTCATCGTCGACGGTCCGATCGAGCGGCCCTCATAGGAGTCGTCGCCGGTCGAGACGACGACGGACGCGTCGGCCTCCGAACCCGCGGTGCGGATGCTGATCGACGCGATGACCGGCCGGGCCACGTTCTCTGACGACGCCGGGCGGTCCTGGGTGTCGGGAAGTCGGATGACCGCGGGCGTCTCGTCGCCGTCGTCGAACTGGACCACGCTGACTATCCGGTGGTCGATGTCGATGCCGTGGGCGGCGAGCGCCAGCGACTGCACGTCGCGAACCACCTGCTTGGCGCCCTTGCTGCGGTTGGCGACGATGTGAATCTCGGTCGGGGCGCTGTCGGGCCCGGTGACCACGCTCACCGCGCGGATGCCAGGGACCTGCCGAAGGGAATCCTCAAGCTCGGGCAGTAGTCGCAGAGTGGTCATCGCCGGGCGTGTCCTTTCCGTTGGGCGCGGAGGTCAGGCCAGTGTCGGAACCGTGCGCGGCGTGTCGCGGCACCGCGACCAGCCTGACCCGCAGCGGGCTTTCCCCGTGGTCGGCGGGTTCCTGCGCCGGGTCGCCTTCCTCGGCCGGGAAGGCTTGCGCGCTGGCGTCCGGCTGACCGTCGTCGTCATCGCGGTGACGCGCCGCGGTGTGGACGGCGGCCGCGGCGCCGGTCGCCTCCTGCCATGACGCGGCCGCCAGCTCGGCGTTCGCCCGCGACCTGCGGTGTGCCGCGTCGTCCGCGTGCAAGACGCCGGGCAGCAGGTCGGCGAGATAGTTTTGCGCGCCGCGCACCGACGCCCGCTGCCACCAGCGCAACGTGCGGGCGGTTGCCTCGTCGAGCCGCCCGTCGGCGACCGCGGCGGTCAACTCGGCGTCAAAGCGGGCGGTCGCGTCGTCGTGGCGGGCGGCGAACATAGCCTCCAGCGCGGAAGCGATGGCGAGCGCGCGGGCCGCCGGATTGTCGGCCGAGGCTGTTGGCATCGTCACCCCCTGGATGCTCCCGATCACCGACTGTGGACGCGAGCGTAGTGCAGTCCCGAGTCGTGAAGCGAGGGTTTGCGCGTCGCGCGAGTCGCGGAAACCCGAGATGAATCGGATTAATGGGATGAAGATCCACTGACTGGGACGGCATTCGGCCTAATAGGTAGTCATAAATGACTGGCCTGGCGGGGTGGTCGAAAAGCCTTGTGGACAGCAGTGACCTACGGGTCTTGACTTGCCCCGATCTTGACCGATTCACTCGCTATCGAGTGACGCCCGTTATCTCGGCATGCCGGTGGGACTGGCGTTGCTTGCACCTCGAGAAGCCCCCAATTTCCCGGGTTGCGAGACAACTGCAGAGCGAGACGGAGACAGGCGCAAAGTTTCAAACGTCGTGACTCAACACTCCAGCGGAGCGTGGCCTGCGCGGGTACTAGCGGATCCCGTGACGTGAAGCCAAGGAGTTGGGACCATGTCGAAGCTGACGCACGTCGTCGAGAAGATTCTGATCGGTGCAACTGCGCGTTGGGAGTAGTCGCCGATCTCCGTCTCGTTCTGCACTTCCCCGTTTGTTGAGGAGCAGCCATGCGCTCGCTGCCGCGCCGCGTAGCGACGCTGTACGTCGGCGCAGTCATTGTTTTGGGTGCGGCGGTTGTCGCGGTCGGCTTCTCCAGAGTTGGTCACCAGTGGTCGGAAGTCCTCATTCTTGGCGGCCTCTTTTGGATCGCCGATTCGTCACCCGCCATGATGCGATTGCAGCGGTTGAGCATCTCCCTCGCGCTGCCTATTGCTCTTGCCGCGATCCTGCTGCTCGGCCCGTGGCGGGCAGCGGTGGTCTGCCTGCCTGGTGTGTTTGCCGGCACGCACAATGCCGCCCTCGTCAAACGGCTGTTTAACAGCGCCCAGATCGTCGTCAGCGCCTGTGCTGCCGGTCTGGTTTATGAAACCGTCCCCGGAGGTGGCGTCACCGTCTTCTCCGACTCTCGCTTTCCGGCCGTGCTCTTTCCGGTCGTCATGGCGGCGCTGAGCTACCTGGTCGTCAACTACACGCTCGTCGCCCTCGTCATCTCGCTCACGACGCGCACGCGGCTCGTCAATGTATGGGTTGGCGGTCTTTCCGAAGCGGCGGTCCCAAGTCTGGGCTACGGGCTGCTCGGATTGGTGACCGCGGTGCTTTGGACTGGCGGAGTCGGGCCGGTCGCGGCGCTCCTGGTGCTGGCGCCACTGCTTATCGCCCGTTGGGCGTTTCAGCAACACGGCGAGCAGCACAAGGCGTACGAGGCGACGGTCGCGTCGCTTATCCGCGCGGTCGAGACGAAGGACTACTACACCCGCGGGCACAGCGAACGCGTCGCAAAAGCGTCGGTCATGCTCGCCGAGCAGCTCGGCATGCGCGAGGACCGGCTGGAGATGCTGCGTTACGCCGGCATGCTGCACGACGTCGGAAAGCTCGGCGTGCCGACGAAGTTGCTGCAAAAGACGGGTCCCCTCGACGACACCGAATTCGCCGCCATCAAACTGCACCCGACCCGCGGCGTCGAGATGGTCAACGGCATCGCGTTCTTGAACGAGGCGATGCTCGGCATCCGCCATCATCACGAGCGGGTCGACGGCCGCGGTTACCCCGACGGCCTGGCTGGCGAGCAGATCCCGGAGTTCGCCCGCATCATCGCGGTTGCGGACGCCTTCGACTCCATGACCTCGACCCGCTCCTACCGCAGCGCTCGCTCCGTCGAGGCCGCGATGCTCGAATTGAAGCGGTGGGCCGGCTCCCAGTTCGACGCCCGCATGGTCGACGCGCTCATCGTCGCCGTCGAGGCGCGCGGATGGGAGACCCACGTGGAGCCGACCGACGAGGTCGTCGACCCCGCGGTCCTGGTGTTCCGCGACCACGACGACCCGACGAGCGATCCCACCGGCGACATCGCCGTGCTGGGCCAGCCGCCGTACCAGCGCATGCCGTTGTATGACGAGGCACGGGCCGAGGTCTCGTGACCCGGCATCGCTCGGCGCGCCCGGCCCGCTCGGTCGCCGACCAGGTCCTCGTCGTCGTGGTGGCGCTTTGTTGCGTCGTCGCGTTCGGCTTCACCCTCGCGCACGGAGTCGTCCGCGCTGACGTGGTGGCCGCGTTCATCCCGCTCATCGCCGTCGGAGAGCTGCTCCAGGTGCGGCTACCCGGCGACCGGCCGGCCGCCCCCCTCGCGGCGTCGGCGGCGCTGGGCTACGCGCTGCTGTTCGCCGTCGGCGGGGAGCCGGTGTCGCTGCCCATCGCCCAGGTGGCCTGCGTCGTCGCCATCGGCATGACGGCCGGCTCGCTCGTGCTGCTGTTCGCCGGACGACGCCCCCGCCCGACGGCCGTCGCGCGTCGCGTCGTCGCGGCGGTCGTCGCCGGCCTGGTGTTTCGCGCCACCGCTCCGCATAACCTCTCGACCCTGCACGTCGCGCAATACAAGCAGGACCTGCGATGGGTGGCGCTGTTGATGGTGGCCGTCGCCGCGCTCGCCGCGCTCGCCGATCTGGCGCTCGCCGCGGTCGTCCGGTCCAGCGAAGGACGAGTCGCGTTCGGCTGGATGTTGCGTGACGAGATCGGGGCCGGCGCCGGCCTGTGGACCGCCGTCGGCGCGACGGGCGTGCTGATGGCGCTCGCCACGCCGTCCATGAAGCTTTACGCCTTGCCGATCTTCTGCGTGCCGCTGCTGCTCACCCAGTTCGCCTTCCGGCGGTACGCCGCCATCCGCACGACGTATCGACAAACGATACGTTCGCTTTCGCGGGTGGCTGAGGTCGGCGGATACGTCGAGAAGGGGCACGCGCACCGGGTCAGTTCGCTGGCGATCGCCATCGGCCGCGAGATGGGTCTGACCGAGGGCGAGATCACCGATCTGGAGTACGCCGCGCTGTTGCACGACATCGGCCAACTGTCGCTCACCGACCCCATCCCCGGCGGTTCGACGCTGGTGGTGGCGCCTGTCGAGCGCCGTCGGGTCGCCGAGTTGGGCGCCGACGTCATCAAGACGACGGGCGTGCTCGACCGGGTCGCCGACATCGTCGCCCGGCAAGCCGACCCGTACCGCCGGCACCGCGAGGCGCCCGACGAGTCGTTGCCCATCGAGAGCCGGATCATCAAAGCGGTGAGCGCCTACGACGATCTGGTGGGTGACGACCTGAGCCCCGAGGCGCGAGCGGACGCCCTTGAGCGGCTGCGACTCGGCATGGCCTACGAGTACGACCCCGCAGTTGTGGAAACCCTGACTCGGATCGTCGCCTCCTAGCGGGCCTGGTCGGACGCCCTTCGTAGGAACCCGACAAAGTCGCGCTGGAAAGTTGGTGGCGTGCCACGAGTCGGGTGCGTTCGGGCCGCCCGATAGGTTCGCCATCGTGACCACATCGACACTTGACTTGACCTCAGCCCGTCCGCATCAGGCGGTGCTCGCCGACCGACTGCCCGCGACCAACGCCAAAGCGCTGCGTTTCGCCGCCGAGGTGGCCGGCGTCGCCGCGTTCACCTCGCTGCTCGCCCAGCTGTCCTTCCACATCCCTGGCACGCCGGTGCCGGTGACCGGCCAGACGTTCGCCGTGCTGCTCGCGGCTGCGGCGGTGGGGCCGTTGCGCGGGGTGCTCGGTCAGGCGCTCTACCTGCTGCTCGGTCTCGTCGGGCTGCCGGTGTTCTCCGACGGCGCTCACGGGTGGAGCTACTTCGTCGGGTCGACGTTCGGGTTCCTGATCGGCTTCGTGCTGGCGAGTGCCGTGGTCGGCTGGCAGGCGCGCCGCGGCCTCGATCGCAAGCCCGACACGGTGGCCGCGTCGTTCCTGCTGGGAAGCGCGCTGATCTATCTGCCAGGCGTGTGGTGGCTCAGCCATCATCTCGGCGTCTCGTACAGCAAGGCGATGGAGCTGGGCGTCTACCCGTTCTTGGTGGGCGACGTCGTGAAGGTGGCGGTCGCGGCGTGCTTGCTGCCGGCGGCGTGGCGGTTGGTGGGCGCACGCCGGTCGCGATAGTCGCGCCGTCACGTCGTCCGGACTGCCTGAAAAGCCCAACGTGAAAGGCGCAACCGTGTTCGAATCCGTCCTGGTCGCCAACCGAGGAGAGATCGCGCGGCGAGTCGTTCGCACCGTGCAGCGGATGGGCGTGAAAGCCATCGCGGTGCACTCCGACGTCGACGCCGAGCTGCCCTTCGTGCAGGAGGCCGACGACGCGGTGCTGCTCGGCGCGGCCGCGCCGTCCGAGAGCTATCTCGACATCGCCAAAGTCGTCGAGGCCGCCAAACAGTCGGGCGCGCAGGCGATTCATCCCGGCTACGGCTTCTTGTCGGAGAACGCGGCCTTCGCGCGGGCGGTCGGCGAGGCGGGGTTGGTGTGGATCGGTCCGTCGCCGGAGGCGATCGTCGCGATGGGCGACAAGGTCGAGGCGCGCAACCTGGTGGGCGCCCACGGGGTGCCGATCGCGCCTGGCACCCGCGAGCCCGTGACCGACGTCGAGGCGGCCGTGCTGGCCGCGAAAGAGGTCGGTTACCCGTTGATGGTCAAGGCCGCCGGCGGGGGCGGCGGCATCGGCATGAGCATCGCGCGCGACGAAGAGCAATTGCGGACGGCGTTCGCCACCGCGCAAAACAGCGCGCAGCGGTTCTTCGCGAACCCGGCCATCCTGCTCGAGCGTTACGTGGCGTCGGCGCGGCACGTCGAGGTGCAGATCCTCGGGCTCGCCGACGGGCGGGTCATCGCGTTGGGCGAGCGCGACTGCTCGGTGCAGCGACGGCACCAAAAGGTCGCCGAGGAGACGCCATGCCCGGTGCTCACGCCGCAGCTGCGGGAGCGGATGTGCGCGGCCGCGGCGCGTGCCGGTGAGTCGGTGGGTTATCGGGGCGCCGGCACGGTGGAGTTCCTGCTCGACCCGGCCAGCCTCGAGGACGGCTCGGGCGGCCAGTTCTACTTCCTGGAGATGAATGCCCGGCTGCAGGTCGAGCACCCGATCACCGAGTTGGTGACCGGCATCGACCTGGTCGAGCAGCAACTGCTGGCCGCCGCGGGGCAACCTCCGTCGTTCGACCCGTCCGCGGTGAGCGCGAAGGGGCACGCGATCGAGCTGCGCGTCTACGCGGAGGACCCGAAGCGCTTCTTTCCGAGCCCCGGCCCGATCAACACCTGGGTGGAGCCGAGCGGCCCAGGGGTGCGGGTCGACGCCGGCTATCGCGAGGGCAACCGGGTGACCCAGTTCTACGACCCGTTGATGGCCAAGCTGTGCGTGCACGGCGCGACGCGTGACGAGGCGCTGGCCAAGGCGCGCGAGGCGGTGGCGGCGTTCCGAATCGATGGGCTGAAGTCCAACCTGCCGTTCTTCGCCGAGTTGCTGGACGATCCGGAGTTCACGTCGGGTCGGTACGACACCGGGCTCGTGGAGCGGATGCGCTCCCGGGGTTAGCGCGCGCCCGGCTCGGCATCGCGAAGACTTTTCTGGCCCTGTGGCCTGGCAGTTTTCGTGATCATGAACGCAGCTGGTTTGATGCTGATCACGCAGCGAAGGGAGGCCTGGTGGCCGAGGAAGTCCGTGCCGAATTGGTGGCGAACGTCTGGAAGATCGTCGTGACCGAGGGCCAGCAGGTCGAAGACGGCGACACTCTGGTGATCTTGGAGTCCATGAAGATGGAGATCCCGGTGGTCGCCGAGTCGTCCGGAGCGGTGAGCATCAAGATCGCCGAAGGCGACGTCGTCCAAGAAGGCGATCTCATCGCCGTCATCGAGTAGCGCGGCGATCTCGTCGCCGTCATCGAGTAGCGCGGCGCGGCGGTGGTCGGATTCACGCGGCTGCGCGGTCAAGCCGGGCGGCCTGAGGGCCGAAGTATCCCTCGTGACCGCTCCTCTTAGCATCGAGCCGTTTCTGCGTGCCTTGGTCGAGTCGGGTGGCTCCGACCTGCACTGCAAGGTCGGGTCCCCGCCACGGGTGCGCATCGACGGCCGGTTGCGCAAGCTGCAGACCGCCGACCTGAACGCCGCCGACACCGAGCGAATGGTCGGCGAGGTCATGCGCGCCGACCTCATCGACCAGTTCGCCCGCACGAACGAGGCGGACTTCGCCTTCTCGCTGCCCGGCGTCGGACGGTTCCGCGTCAACGCGTTCCGCTCCCGCGGCTCGGCCGGCCTGGTGTTTCGACGGGTGAGCGTCGGCGCGATCCCGCTGGAGGAACTCGGACTGCCGCCGATCCTGTCTTCGCTCGCGCTGGAGCCGCGCGGCCTGGTGCTGGTGACCGGCCCGACCGGTGTGGGCAAGTCGACCACCCTGGCCGGGATGATCGACCACATCAACAACAACCGCGAAGTGCACATCGTGACGGTCGAGGACCCCATCGAGGTGCTGCACTTCGACAAGCTGTCGATGATCAACCAGCGCGAAGTGCGGGTGGACACCGAGGATTTCTCGACCGCGCTGCGCGCCGCGATGCGGCAAGACCCCGACGTCATCCTGGTCGGTGAGATGCGCGACCAGGAGACGGTCAAGGCCGCGCTGGCCGCCGCCGAGACAGGTCACTTCGTCATGTCGACGCTGCACACCACCGACGCGCAAGAGACGGTCAACCGGGTCATCGACTTCTTCCCCCCGCACGAGCAAAAGCAGGTGCGGCTGTCGCTGGCGAGCGCGTTGCGCGGCATCGTCTGCCAGCGGCTCGTCCCCCGGGCGGACGGCGAAGGCAGGTGCGTGGCGATGGAGGTTTGCATCAACACTGGCCGCATCGCCGAGGCCATCAGCGAGCCGGACAAGACCGCGCTGATGAACGACCTCATCGCCGAGGGCGCCTACTACGGCATGCAGACGTTCGACCAGCACCTGGTGGCGCTGATCCGGGACGGCGCGGTGACGCTCGAGGCGGCGATGGGCGCGTCGACCAACCCGCACGACCTCACCGTCGAACTCCGCCGGCTGGGCCTGGTCGCCTAACCCAACTCAACCGGCTCCCGGTTGATCACGTTAAGGACGTGTACGGGTCCCTGGACACCTCCACAGGCCTGTCCTGGGGCAGGTACACGTCCAAAACGTGATCAACCCGGGAGGCCCGGCGTCAGCTGGGCGTCGGGCGCTGCAGGCGCGCGACGAACTTGTACCGGTCGCCGCGATACACCGATCGCACGTACTCCACCGGCTGGCCGTCCTCGCCGATGCTGTGCCGCGACAGCAGCAGAAGGGGCAAGCCGACGTCGGTGCCGAGCAGATGCGCCTCTCGTGGTGGCGCCGGCACGGTCTCGATGGTCTCTTCGGCCTCGCGCAGCCGCACGCTGTACTTCTCGTCGAGCACCGCGTACAGCGAATGCGACTTCGCCAGGTTGCGCCGCAAGCCGGGAAACCGCTGCGCGGCGAGATGGGTTGTCTCGATCGCCATCGGCTCACCGTTCGCCAACCGCAGACGCTCAATCCGGACGACGCGGGTGCGCGGTTTGATGGCCAGCTTCTCGGCGAGCGTGTCGTCGGCGACGATGTAGCCGACGTCGAGCAGCTTGGACGTCGGTTCAAGCCCTTGCGCGCGCATGTCCTCGGTGTAGCTGGTGAGCCGAAGCGCCTGGGCGACCTTCGGCTTCGCGACGAACGTCCCCTTTCCTTGGATGCGCTCGAGCCGGCCTTCGACGACGAGCTCTTGCAGCGCTTGGCGCACCGTCGTGCGAGACGTGCCGAACTCGACGCTGAGCGTTCGCTCCGGTGGCACCGGACTCCCCGGCGGCAGCGTTTGCGTCATCTCGAGCAAATGCCGCTTCAGCCGGTAGTACTTGGGCACGCGCGGTTCGCCGAAGCCCGCTTCCTCGGCGGCCGCGGACGAAGAGGTAGCCGTCACTTTGTCGCCGTCACTTTCGGTCGTGGTCGGGGACGAGCGTACGAGACCGGCCGCCCGGAGACCAGCCGGCTCGCTTCGCGGCGCCGGTCTAGACCAGTATGGCGCCGGCCGCCACATCACAGTTGCGACACGACATCGAAGCTGCGCTCGACAGCCTCTTGACACCCCTAGTGGTCTATGCCAGCCTCGCCATTGGTCTAAACCAATCGACGCCGAGTCCCGGGCATGCTCGGCCGACGGTGATCTTCAAGGAGGACGCGCGTGAAAGCTCGGATCCTGGCCGCGGTGGGGCTGACCGCGGCACTGGCTGTCGCAGGGTGCAGCAGCAGCAAATCGAACGCGGGAAACACGTCGGGCCCGACCGGCTCGTCAACCCCCGCGACGTCGGCGTCCCCGTCGAGCGGCGGCTCGAGCGGCGGCTCGAGCGGCGGCGGCGACGCCTCCGCGAGCGGGACGCTCACGGTCTGGCTGATGACCGACGCGCAAAACGGCTGGCCGAAGGAGGTGCAGGCGGCGACCGACGCGTTCAACAAGAAGTACCCGAACGTGAAGGTGGACGTGCAGTACCAGACCTGGGGCGACCACCTCACCAAGCTGGACGCCGCGCTCGCCGCCACGCCACCGGACGTCGTGGAGCTCGGCAACACCGAGACGACGAAGTACATGGCCACCGGCGCCCTCGCCGACCTGACCAACGACAAGTCGAAGTTCGACACCTCCGACAGCTGGCTCAAGGGTTTGTCGGACTCGGTCACCTACCAGGGCAAGGTCTTCGGCGTGCCGTACTACGCCGGAGCCCGCGGCGTCATCTACCGCACCGACATGTTCCAGGCCGTCGGCATCAGCGCGCCGCCGACCACGCTTGACGAGCTGAAGGCGGACGGCGAGAAGCTCAAGGCGAAGTACGGCAGCAACCCGAACTTCTCGGCGCTGTACTGGCCGGGCAAGAACTGGTACGGCGCGATGTCGTTCGTCTACGGCTACGGCGGCAACATCGCCACCGGCGACGGCGGCAAGTGGACCGCGAATCTGGAGTCGCCGGAGGCGCAGGCCGGCCTCACCGAGCTCAAGAGCCTGGTCGACGACCTGAGCAAGGCGCCGAAGGACGGCGACGAGAGCAAGCAGGACAGCGTCATGGCGCAGGGCAACGTCGCGATGATCTACGGCAACGGCTGGGAAGTCGGCTCGGTCACCGCTGCCAAGGACAAGGGCGGCAACCCCGACCTCGCCGACAAGGTGGCGGCGTTCCCGCTGCCCGGCAAGGACGCGGCCAAGCCGCTGCCGAGCTTCCTGGGCGGCTCCGACCTGGTCATCCCGGCGGCGAGCGAGCACGTGGCGTGGGCCGAGGAGTGGATCAACGACTTCACCGGCAAGGACGGCATGACCGCCTTGGTGAACGACGCGAAGGTGATCCCGAACACCACGTCGCTGTTGAGCCTGCTCGGTGACAGCCCGTTCGCGAAGGCGGCGCAGGAGAGTTGGTTCGTCCCGACCGCCCCCAACTGGGCGGACGTCGAGAGCCAGAACGTCCTGCAGACGATGCTGGCGAACATCATGACCGGCAAGCAGTCGATCGCCGACGCGACCAAGGCGGCCGACCAGCAAATCAACAAAATCCTCAATGGCAGCTGATTAGCTACGGCTGTCCGCAGCACCGCACGCACGCAAGGAGCACGCCATGGCCGCTGCCGGGACCCCGACGCTTGAGTCGCCGTCTCGGCAGCGGCCCACGGCTGGCCGCCGGCAGTCGGTGGCCAGCCGGGTCGCGAAGCGGGGCGGCCCGTACCTGCTGATCCTGCCGTCGCTGGCGGTGATCGGCGTCATCTTGGCCTGGCCGCTGTACAACCTGTTCGTCTTGGCCTTCCAGAAGTTCGGCCTGCCGCAGATCCTGCACATGTCGCACCCGAAGGCAGGCAAGGCTCCGGAGTGGGTCGGCTTCGCCAACTTCAGCAAGGCCTTTCACGACCCTCAGTTTTGGAGCACGCTCCAGCGCACGGCCATCTTCACCGCGGTCAACGTCGCCGCGACACTGATCATCGGCACCGCGATCGCGGTGCTCATGGGCCGGGTGGCGAAGTCGATTCGACTTATGTTGACCGCGGTCCTCATTTTCGTCTGGGCCACACCCCAGTTGGTCGGCCTCACGATTTGGAACTGGTTGTTCGACCAGGAGTTCGGCGTCGTCAACTACGTTTTGACGAAGCTGCATCTCGGACACTTCCTGCACCACAGCTGGTACACGCAGCCGTGGCAAGGATTCATGGTCGTGACGTTCGTCGTCGTCTGGGGCGCCATCCCGTTCATCGCGATCACCATGCACGCGGCGCTGACTCAGGTGCCAGAGGAACTCGTCGAGGCCGCGCGGGTCGACGGCGCCTCGCCGTTGCAGGTCTTCCGCAACGTCATGCTGCCAATACTGCGGCCCATCCTGGTCATCTTGACGAGCCTGTCGATCATTTGGGATTTCCAGGTCTTCACCCAGGTCTACATCCTGCGCGACAACCGCCCTGAGCCTTGGTACTTCCTGATTTCGATCTTCTCGTTTGTGACGTCGTTCAAGGCACACGACTACGGCTATGGTTCGGCGCTCGCCATCATCACGCTGTTGATCATGGCTTTCGTCTCCATCTTCTACATCAGGCAACTGATCAGAATCAGCGAGGACCAGTGAGCGCGATATCGGCACGGGGCGAGCGGGCGGTTCGCAAACCGGCTGTCCGCGGCAAGAGAGCCGGCGGCGTCAAGAGCAAGCACGGCAGCCTGATCGCCAACGTCATCGGCGTGCTCGTCATTCTCGTGATGGTCTTTCCGGTGTACTGGGCGGTCTCCACGTCTTTCAAGCGTGGGCTCGACATGAACAAGGCGACGCCCGAGTGGTTCCCCGTGCCAGGGACGCTGCAGCATTACGTCTCGGCGTGGAACAAGGACTTCTTCCTGAGCAGCCTGAAGAACAGCGCGATCGTCGTCTCGATCGTCGTCGTGGTCTCGATCGCGGTGGCGTTCTTCGCGGCGGTCGCGGTCGCGCGCAGCCGATTCCGCGGCAGGCGGGCGTATATCGCCATCATCATCGGCATCCAGATGATTCCGCAGACGGCGCTCATCATCCCGTTATTCGTCATGTTGAGCCACGCGCATCTGCAGAACAAGCTGCTCGGCCTCTGCCTGACATATATGGCGGTGATCCTGCCGTTCTGCGTCTGGACGCTTCGCGGCTTCGTGGCGAACATCCCGAAGGATCTCGAAGACGCCGCGATGATTGACGGCTGCACCCGCACCGGCGCCTTCATGCGGGTGACGTTCCCGCTGATCGCGCCGGGCCTGATCGCAACCTCCATCTTCGCCTTCATTCAGGCCTGGAACGAGTTCGTCTTCGCCTACATCATCATGCAAAACAACGACAAGTGGACGGCGAGCGTCTGGCTCGCGTCGTTCATCACCCAGCAGCAGATCGACTGGGGCGGCCTGATGGCGGGCGCCACCATGCTCGCGATTCCGATTGTCATCTTGTTCATGAGCGTGCAGCGGTTCGTGGCCACCGGGTTGACAGCCGGCGCGGTCAAGGGCTGACGCTGGGTCGGTCTGTGCTACCTTGGCTGACTACCAAGAGGTCTAGACCTGTTACACCGAGTAGCCCGACCAGCAGCGGCAGGAGACACTGGTGAGCCTCCCACGGATTCTCGGCGTCGACGCCGGGGGCACCGGCACCCGCGCGGTGCTCGTGAGTGACGGCGCGGTCGTGGCTCGGTTCGAGGACGGTCCGCTCAACCTCTTGCTGCACGATGACGCGTTCGAGCGGCTGGTGCTGCTCATCAAGGAGTCCGGCGCCACGGCGGCGGGTCTTGGCCTGGCGGGCTTGCGCGGCGTGGCGGAAGGCCGCGCGCTGCAAGACAAACTCCGCGCGGCGACCGGAGTTGACGTGGCGGTGGCCGATGACACCGAGGTCGCCTTGCTCGGCGCGTTTGACGGCGGCCCCGGCATCGTGGTCATCGCGGGCACCGGCTCCACCGCGTTTGGCCGCGCCGCGCAAGGCCGCGCGGCTCGCGTCGGAGGCCACGGGTT
>DASVDW010000169.1:0-4567 GCA_036380925.1 Acidothermaceae bacterium | reverse complement strand
CGGGTCATCGTGGATCAGCGCTTGCGGGCCGGCGACCTCGCACATCGCGGCGTGCTGCTGCGCGGTCAGCCAGGCGTGCTGACGCTCCCACGCCCGCAACAACACCAGACGGTCGGCGACGCTGCGCCCGGCCGGATCGATGGAGGCGAGCAAGCCGATCGCAGCCGGGCCGGGCTCCAAGTCGAGCAACTCTTCCAACGACCAGTCACGATCGCCGGCGCCCCCGGCGCCAAATGGCGGCTCAAACCCGATCGTGAACATGACCCGAACGTTACGACCCGCCGCCGACACTTTGCGATTCCTCAGCAATACCAGCGAAATCTGTGGAGAAGCACTGCGACGTCTGTGGAAACTCGCTACCGCGCAGCGCATTTCCCATGGCCACCACGAATGCTCGACGCTACGGTTGGCGACGTGCGTCAACGCGATCCGCTCGATCCGCTGCTGTCGGCGGCGCTTGAACCCGTGCTCGCCGACCTTGACGCCACGGTCGCCGTGCCGCTGACGATTCGCGACGAACCATGGTCCGATCATCCCGGCCACGTGACGGCGATGATTTACACCGAAGACCGCTGCGGCTCGGGCATCAGCGTCTTGGCCAAAGACTCGTTGGCCGATCGGGTCGTGTCAATCGCCGACCAGCTGCAGGACATCGTCGTCGAAGCTCTTTGGGCCGCGGCGCGACCGACGAACTGGCCAGCATGCCCGCACCATCCGGCAGGCCATCCGCTCAGAGCGGAACGAACCGAGCACGGCCCTGCCTGGGTGTGCCCAACGAATCTCGCCGTCGTCGCGCCGATCGGCTCGTTGGGCGCGCGGTCGTGCGAGGGCTAGCGAATCGCCGGTTGCGACGAGTTCGGCAGCACCTCAACCCACGTGCGCCCTGGCGCCAGCGGAATAATCTCGCCTGACGACGTGAGCAGCTTCAACGGCGATCCAAGTTTCGGCCGGCTCCATACGCCCTTGACCACGGTGCCGTTTCGAAACACCCAAACCGTTCCGGTGCCAATCACCTTCGGCAACGGCACGACGCTGCCGTGGGAGTCGCGCGCCCCGGTCGATTGCACCGCGACCGACATCACGACGACGTTGGACGACGAGACCTGGCCGCCGTCCATCATGATGTCGCGGTTTCCGTTTTGGGTGCGCAGATACTTGGAGCCGTCCCACGTCCACAACGCGGACGCGGAGGGATACGTGGCGGTCACCGAGGTTGCCGGCCCGGATCCCGAGATTGGCGTCGCGCTATAGGAGAACACCGCAGGGGGTGGCGTTGAGGACGGCTTGCGGGCCTGGCCGCCGGCGTACAGCGTGGCTGAGGTGGCGAAGACCTGGTGAGGGACCCGGTGGTCGTTGCGCGTGACGAACAACGACGGCGTGACGTCCCACCACATCGGTGTGGCGCCGGAGTGGTCGGTGATCGGGTTGAGGTCGGACGGCGTTCCACCAGAGAACGCGAAGTAGGTGTGGCCGAACAGCGGCAGGATGTCGGAGTCGACGGGTCGCGCCGAGCGGATCGGCCCGACAAGCGGCACATCCCGGGAATGGAAAATCGCGAGCAGTCGCGTCAGCCCGCCCTCCACCGGCAGGTCCCACACGATGTCGGCCAGGTTCAGGCCGGCTTGCGGCCACGCCCCGGCGACGTTGTCGACCTTCACGGCCAGCGCCGGCCGTTTCGCCGCCGCGGCCGAGGTTGGCGGCAGCCCGGTCAGCGGGTCGACCGTGGACGACGTGGGCGCGGCGGACGTCGATGACGGCGGCGCGGTCGCCGAGGACGCCGCGCTGGTCGACGGCCCCGCGGACGACGGCGGGGTGCTCGGCGTGACGCTCGACCGGGCTTTGGTGCACGCGGAGGTGATCGCCAGTGCGGCTGCCACCGCGACCACGACGGCGGACCGGAACAGCGGGGAAGATCGCCGACCAGCGCGCATCTGTGATGAGTTGTCCCTAGGTGCGTGCTGCACTTACGATCCTGCTTCCTGTCTGGCTTGTCCCGTTCTTCGACCAGGGACCGGCCCGACCTTACCTGCCCAACGGCGAATTTGCCGGACAGCAGGGAAATTCGTCCGCGCGCCGCGCCGCGCTCGGGGCGGTTTAGCAATGTGGGATCCGTATCCTGCCGCCATGGATCTTCGGACGGTGCTGCCGTGCGACGCATCCAGCGTCGGCGTCGCGCGCCGACTGCTCCGCCGAGAGCTCGCCGCCGCTGGAGACCCCGACCTTGTCGACGCCGATCTTCTCGACGCCGCGGGCTTGCTCGTCAGCGAACTTGTCACCAACGCGGTTGTGCACGCTCGCACCGACGTCACCTTGCGGGTCATCCTGCGCCGCGGCGTGCTGCGCATCGAGGTCACCGACGGCAGTCCGATCGTGCCGGCTCCGCGCCGTCCGGCCGGCTTGGCCGGAACCGGCCGCGGCCTGCAGCTGGTCGACCGGCTCGCCGACCGATGGGGCGTCAGCAAGGCGCGCCGAGGCAAGACGATTTGGTTCGAGCTGGCGCCCAGCGCCCGGGTCGCCGGTTAGCGTCGGTCAGTTCGGCGGGCCGCCGACGAGCACGTGTCCAGGCGGCGGGGGCTCGTCGGGTGTCACCATCAGTTCGGATTCGCGCAGGTGCGGCCAAGCGGCGTGCACCATCGCGACCAGCGGCACCGCGACGATGGCGCCGAGGATGCCCTGCAAAATGCCGCCGGTGGCGAGCGCCAGCGCGATGGCGAGCGGGTGGATCCGCACGTAGCGGCCCATGATGAACGGCTGCAGCAGGTGTCCTTCGGCCTGGTGCTCGACCGTCAAGATGACGAGCAGCACGATTCCCGCGGTCAGCCCCTGCGTGCCCAAGGTGACGAAGACGGAAAGTCCGCCGCCGATCAGCACCCCGATGAGCGGAATGAAGCTGGTGACAAAGACCAGCAGCGCGAGTGGCGCGATCAACGGCACGCCGAGAATCAGCAGCGAAACCGCGATGACCACGGCGTGGATGGTCGCGATGACGACGCTGCCGCGGATGTAGCCCGACAGCGTCGTCCAGGCTGCGTGGGCGGCGCGGTCGACCCGCTCGGAGGTGCGCGGTCGAAGCGGGGTGCGCACGAATTGCCAGATCCGTTCGCCGTCGTAGAGCAAAAAGAAGGTGATGAACGCGGCGAGGATCATCCCCGCGATCGCCTCGCCGACGATGCTCGCCCCGTTGATGATGTCGTTGACCACGACACCGCGATGCTGGTTTAGCGTGTCGACCAGCTTCTTTTGCAGGTCTTGCAGGTCGGCGCTCTTGATATGGAATGGACCGGTCGACAGCCAATTTCGGACCTTGTCGGTGGTGTCACTCAACTCGCTGACCAGCGTGTGCCATTCGGCGATCGAGCGGTAGACCACCAGCGTGCCCATGCCGAGCACCACGACGAGGGCGATGAGAAAGGTGGTCCACGTCGCCCATAACCGGGAGAACCCGCGCCGCTGCAGGCGCATCCTGAGCGGTCGCAGCAGGGCGGTGAACACCATCGCGCCGAGAAACGGCACGACCACGAGCTCGATGCGCAAGATGAAGCGCAACACGAAGTAGCCGACGATCCCGATGACGATGAGCCGCCACGACCACGCCCCGCCGGTGTACAGCCAGCGCGGGATCAGCGCGCGGGCTGGTTCGGCGGACGCCGACTTGGCCGCCGCCGACGGCGCGGGCGCCGACGGCACAGTCGTTGGCGGGGCGGCCGCCGACGGCGCGGGCGCTGACTCAGAAGGTCCGCGTTCTGCTGACGAGCGATGGGCCGGCCCGGCTGCCACCACCGGCCGCTCCCTTCGTGCTCCCCGGCTACCTGCCGGACATCGCGCGAATCGATTGCTTCAGCGAGCCCATCGTGGCCAGCACCGCGCTCGGCTCGTAGCCGCAGTGTGCCATGCAGTTGGCGCACCGCGGATCTTTGCCGCGCCCGTACTTGCTCCAGTCGGTGGTCTCGACAAGCTCCTTGTAGGTCTTCGCGTAACCGTCGTTCATCAGGTAGCAGGGCCGCTGCCAACCGAACAACGAGTAGCTGGGGATACCCCACGCGGTGCAGCTGTAGTCCACCTTGCCCTCGAGGAAGTCGAGGAACAGCGGGGAGTGGTTCAGCCGCCACTTCTTGCGCCGGCCGTCGGCGAACGCCTTGCGGAACAGCTCGCGGGTCTCCTCGACGCCGAGGAAGTGCTCCTGGTCGGGCGCCTTCTCGTAGGCGTAGGCCGGCGAGATCATCATCTGGTCGACCTTGAGGTCGTCGTTCAAGAAGTTCAGCACGTCGATGACGGTCTGCGGGGTGTCGGTGTTGAAGAACGTGGTGTTCGTCGTCACCCGGAAGCCGCGACGCTGGGCCTCCTTGATGGCGTCGACGGCCTGCGCGAAGACGCCCTGCTTCGCGACCGAGTGATCGTGACGCTCCTCCAAGCCGTCGATGTGCACGGCCCACGAGAAGTAGTGCGACGGCTTGAACTTGTCGATCTTCTTTGGCATCAGCAGCGCGTTCGTGCACAGGTAGACGTACTTCTTGCGCTTGATCAGCTCTTCGACGATGACCTCGATCTGGGGATGCATCAGCGGCTC
>DASVDW010000168.1:0-45472 GCA_036380925.1 Acidothermaceae bacterium | reverse complement strand
AAGTCGGCGAAGGCGGGCGCGGCAAAGGCGGGGGGCAACGTGAGCGCGCGGCGCCTCACCAAGACGGTCGCCTCCCGCAGCGCGCGCGGGGGCCGCTAGTCGGCGTTCGCTCGCCACATCGGCCGCCGACGCGGCCACGCCCAGCCATGCCCGAGTTTCGGCCCGCGACGGTGGCGACGGCAGCGTTCCTCGTCAAATTGTAGCCAGAATACTTGACACAGTTTGCAGCTCGCTCGCAGACTAGGCGCACCGCCCAACCGCAGCCTTTGGCGTCGCGAACGTCGATAGGCCAGCCATTTCTCCGCCGCGCCGTCCGGCCGGCGATGGGTAAGCGAGAGGGGAGTTCGCCCAGTGCCAGCTTCACGTCGTCGCAGCACCACCCTCCTTATGTGCGCTGGCTCGGCCGTCGGGCTGATCATCAGCGCCTGTTCCAGCTCCGGGTCCGGTTCCACGAAGGCCGACTCGACGCCGACCACGAGCGCGGTCGCGCCGCCAGCCACCGCGAGCGCCGCGCCCTCGTCGAGCGGGTCGTCGGGCGGCGCCGCGTCGGGAGGGCTTGCCGCGGCCTGCGCCGCAGGCGAGAGCGAGGGCCAGCTCAACTTCCGCGACACCACCGATCCCGACGTGTTCGCAAAGGAAGTCCAAGGCTTTGAGGAGAAGTACCCGAAGATCAAGGTGAACTTCGGATCGCAACGCCCCCAAGACTCGGTCCAGAACGTGGTCGCGCAGGTGCAGGCCAACCATCCGCTGGACGTTGACGCGATCTCCATCGACTTCCCCTCGGCCGGCCCGCTCATCAAGCAAGGGCTGATCGCGACCGTCGACTGGCCGTCGCTCGGGGTGCCGGAGTCCGACGTGCTGACCGACGAGACCGCGCAGTTCGTGCGCACCCAGCGCATCATCCTCGGCTTGGGCTACAACACGACGAAGCTCAAGGCAGAAGACCTTCCAAACACCTGGGACGAGCTCGTCAACTCTAAGTGGGCGGGCAAGATCATCGTCGACCCGCGCGGTGAGTACCTCTCCGGTCTCGGCATCGCCTGGGGCGAGGACAAGGCCGTGCAGTGGTATCAGAACTTCATGAAGACTGACAAGCCGATGGTGGTCAAGGGCGCGACCGCAAGCCTGCAGAAGGTCATCAGCGGCGAGGCCGAACTCACCACCAGTTCGCACGACGCCGAGATTCGCGAGCAGCAGGCAAAAGGCGCGCCCGTCGACATCAAGTACCTAGACGTCGTCCCCACGCAAGACCACTACGCGATCGTTCTTAAGGGCGCGCAGCACCCGAACGCGGCGAAGTGCTTCCTCGGCTGGTGGATCTCGCCGGACGGCGGCCAAGCCGCTCAGCTGAAGTACGAGTTCAAGGGCAACCAGACCGAGCCCGAGGGCGTGCCGGCGACCGCGAAGCTCGGCGCGATCTCCACGCCAGCGGACGCCGCCCTGCAGACCAGCGTCGCGACCAAGTTCGCATCGCTGACCGGCGGTGGCAGCTGACCGCGGCGGTCGACCACCACCCATCCCCAAGCAATCACAAGGAGAGCCGACAGCGTGTCGAACGAGGAGCAGCACGGTCACGGCCACGGACATGGGCACGGCCACGGACGCGGTGACCCGAAGAGTCCCCGGCGCACCGGAAAGCTGCACTACCACGAGGAAGAAGTCCGGCCGATTGAGGCTGCGAAGCTGATCCATCGCCAGCCGCACCTCGATCTATACGCCGATTCCGACCGGAACCACCCCGGCCGTGACATCGACCTGCCGCTGCGCACGATCCAAGTGCACATCGGGAAGCTCGAGCCCGGCCAGGCCACCAGGCTGCACAAGCACCACAACGAGGCGGCCATCTACATCATTGAAGGCACTGGTCACAGCGAGGTGCAAGGACAGAAACTGCCTTGGCAGGCGGGGGATTTCGTCTACATTCCGTCGATGCAGTGGCACACGCATGTGAACTCTGGTGAGGGTCCGGTTCTCTACATGGGCATCACGAACAAGCGGATGCTCGATTGGCTGGGCCTCGACCGCAAGGTCGAGGCTGGTGTGCACGTTCCGATGGAAGACGTGCACCGCGAGATCGCGTCCGGGAAGTTCTCCCCGTACTCGTACTACAGCGTCAATCCCGAGGACGGCGTGCGGTTCGGCCCTGAAGGCTTCATCACGCACGGAGATTAGCTATGGCGCGCGCGGTCACCCAAACGGGGCTCACCCACTACGAGGTTCAGAACAAGCGGCGCGCCAACGTGGTGGCCGAAGCTCGAAAGCATCGGCACACTGTCGTGCGCGGGTCCGACGTCCAGCTTGAAGACACTCCGCGTGGGACCAGACGCGGCATCTACATCGGTGAGGAAGGCGGTCGGCCGTCGAAGGTCTTGGACGCCGCCGTTCACGAGGTGCCCGCCGGCGTCACGTCGACTCGGCACCGGCATTCGTGGGATGCCATCATGTTCGTGGTCGCGGGCCAGGGATGGACCGAGATCAACGGCCAGCGCATCGACTGGCGTCCATGGGACACGGTCTACATCCCATGTTGGGCGTGGCATCGGCACGGAAACGACAGCGGTTCCGACGCGCGGTTCCTCACCTGGAGTGTCGAGCCAATGTACGAGACATTCGGCGTCGCTGTGGTTGAGGACGTCGGCGACACGGACATCGCCGACTTGCTGCCACCACCGGCGTCGACCAAGCCGGCCAAGCCGGGCGCCGACTCGTACACCCGTCGATTGCAGCGGTTGTCGGCAAACAATCCCCGTCCTGAGGCATACCGGCTGAACACACGGTGGGAGGACGTCACGCCGCGGGTCACGAAGCGCGGCGCACGCAGCCTCTTCCTCGTCGACGAGTCGATCGGGTATCGCACATCGGGCCTCACCGCCGTCATGCACGAGCTCGGTCCGGGATTGTGGCAGGCTAAGCACCGTCACGGCGGTGAGGCCTACCTGTACTGCGTGACCGGCCGCGGTCACACCGAGGTCGACGGCGTCTCCTACGAGTGGGGCGCCGGTGACCTTGTCATCGTCGATCACTGGTGCTGGCATCAACACTTCAATGACGACAAAGAAAAGTCGTCGCGGCTGATCAGGGTTCACAACTCAGACTCGCTGTATGACCTGATGCGGGTGTTGCTCGACCCGCTGAACCTGCTTGAGGAGGAGCCCGACCTGGCGGATGCGCCGGATCTCACCGGCTACGTCTGGCCAGATCCGATGGAGGGTCGGCCTTCGTGGTGACCGGCGGCGACATCGCCTTGGTCAACGGCCGGATCTGGCCGCACCGCCCGGGCGACGGTGTCACCGCGGTTCGGGTACGTCAGGGCGTGATCGCCGCGGTGGGAAGCGACGGCCACGCGTTGGCGGATCGGACCAGCAAGACGGCGGTCGTGGATTTGCGCGGCCGGATCGTCCTGCCGGGCTTTGTCGACAGCCACACGCATTTCCACCGCTTCGCGGTGCTGCGCAGGCATTTCCTGGATCTCGACGACCCGTCGATCACGCGGATTCAGGACGTCGTCGACGCGGTGGCCGGCCGGGTCGCCGACCGGCCCGCTGGCAGCTGGATCGAGGGGGACAACCTCGCGGATGGTCGGCTGCAGGAGCGTCGGCTGCCGACCAGGCACGACCTCGACCGCGTCTCTGCCCAGCATCCGGTGCTGCTGCGCGGAGTGGGTAAGCATTTGGCTGTCGCGAACTCTCTCGCGCTGCGACTGGCCGGTATCGACCGCGCGACGCCAGACCCGGCCGGTGGTCGGATCGAGCGCGACGAGGACGGTGAGCCGACCGGGGTGTTGCACGAGCGCGGAAAGCTCCGGCTCGACACGACTCGGGTTGACACCGTGGTGCCGCCGCTTGACGAGTCGGAGCGGCTAAAGGCGCTGTCGGACGGATTGCGCGGGCTGCACCAGCGAGGCGTCACCTCAATTCATGAGATCACCCGCACCCGAACCGAGTTCTCCGATTACAAGTGCCTGCGCGAGGTCGACGACCTCAGTGTGCGCGTGGTGTCCTACGTCCGTGTCATTGAGGCGCAAGCAACGCTCGACGCATTGACCAGCGTCGGATTCCGCAGCGGCTACGGCGACGACTGGCTGCGGCTCGGCGGCGTCAAAGTCAGCATTGACGGCTCATGCACGTTCAAGAACGCCGCGATGTATGAGCCATATCCAGGCGATCCCGGCAACACCGGAATCGTCCGCATCGAGCAAGCCGAACTGGACGACGTTGTGCGGGCCGCGGACGCCGCCGGCCTCGCCGTCGCGGTGCACGCGATTGGACCGCGCGCGGTCGACATGGCGCTCGACGCCTTCGCGAAGGCGGCGCGACGAAACGGCCCCTCTTCGCTGCGGCACAGAGTCGAGCACGCCTACGTCACACCCGGTCGTGATCGGCTGGCGCGCATGCGGCAGCTCGGTTTGCTGCTGTCGACCCAACCATCGTTCATCTGGTCTGTTGGTGACATCTGGAGCGGCATATTCGGAGCCGAGTCCGCCGGAGGCATGGTCCCCCTGCGCACGGCGATCGACGTCGGCCTAACCGTGCTCGCCAACAGCGACTGCCCGACCGCGCCGGTTGACCCGTTGCTCGCCGTGGCGTCCGCCGTGACCCGCAAGACGCGTGGCGGCCAGGTTCTCGGCGGCGATGAGACGGTGACGGTCGCTCAAGCGGTGGACATGCAGACCACCGCGCCGGCGTTCGCGATCCATCAGGAAGATCGCGTCGGCCGAGTGGCGGAAGGAATGCTCGGTGACTTGGTCGTGCTCGGCGCCGACCCACGCGACACCGAACCGGGCGAGGTGCCGGCCATTCCCGTGCATGCCACCGTTGTCGGCGGTCGTGTCGTGTTTGAGAAAGAGCTCGGGTGAGCCCTGCGATGAACGGAGCTACGAATGTGCGGTGACGAGCACTCGATCAGCGGTGGACGCCGGGGCGCCGGCGTCCGCGTCGTGAATGTGACCGACTTGCGGACCGTTGCGCACCACGTGGTCGCGTCACCCGAGGTGCGCCGATCCGCGGCGGGCTTCATCGGTTACGGGGACACCAAGCGCGGCGACAAGGTGCTCATCGCGGTCCCACGGATCGTGGACCCGGAAGTGCTCGACGCGGTCGTTCGAGCGTTCTACGACGCCGGCGCGCGCGTCGACACGATCGTGATGGACGACGAACCTGACCGGGTGTTCGAACCGCGCGACGAGATAACCATGATGATGCGGCGCGAGCCATATCACGTGCGGCTACGCCGCGGTGACCGCGCGCCGTGGATTGAAGAGCTGGCCGCGGCGCGCGGATACGACCTGCTCATTCACGGCGCCGCTGGGCCTGTGCCGAAGAGCACTGGCCGTTACGAAGCGTTTCCCTGGACGACGAAAGAACACTTCCTCAGCCCGGCGAACACGTTTCCGCGGGAGTTGCACAAACTCATCAACGAGAAGACGTGGAGCCGGATCACCGACAACATCGGTGGCCGCATCGAGCTGTCGGACCCCGAAGGCACGCAGCTCTCGATGACGATTCTGGAGACGCCGTTTTTCGACGGAAGACACGATTACGGGATGAAGCCCAAGTGGGGGCACCTGATGGCCCACCCCCCGACGCCGGTCGGCGGGGACGACGACACAACCGGGGTGATCGCCGGCACGATGAGCCACTACGGCAAGGCTTTTCCGCGCATCGAGTTGCAGATCGAGAAGGCAAAGGCGGTTTCCATCACCGGTGGTGGAGAGTACGGCGAGGCGTGGCGCGAATTGGACGAGGAAAGCGCCGCGACGCAGTATCCCTGCTTCCCTGGTCCGGGCCTCTTCTGGCTATGGGAACTCGCGATCGGCACCAACCCCAAGATCAGCCGGCCCAGCAACATCGAGTACCTGTCTTCGGATGGGTTCGAGTGGGAACGCCGTCGGGCGGGAGTCATCCACTGCGGGCTGGGCACCAGATGGCGGTCTGCCGAGGAGACCTGGGCGGGGGATCAGGGCCTGCTGTACGGCCACCTGCACGTGCACCTGCTCTTTCCGACGCTCACCGTGCAGGCGCCCGACGGCAAGGGCGTCCCGGTGATCGAAAATGGCCGGCTCGCGGCATACGACGACCCCGAAGTTCGGGACTGCGCCGCCAAATTCGGGGATCCCGACGAGCTGTTGCGTGACGATTGGGCGCCTGCGATCCCAGGCATCAACTCTCCCGGGGAGTACGCCGACTACGCGCAAGACCCTGGTCGCTGGATATACGGCCGGAGCCGTTGACAGCGCCCACCGAAGATTGGATACAATCCACCCACTGGCTTGACCGAGATGGCGTGGCGCTGGGAACGGTGCTCCGCGGGTATCGGTGCGCCGCAGGTGTTGAGTGGTCGACGCTGCTGTTGGTGAGATCAAGCGTCCCGGCTTCGGTCGGCGGCGCCGCAAACTGAGCCCGTCGTAGGGCCCGTGGAGGAGCACGTGAGTCGCGCGCACATCGGATATGCCGCCATGCTGGAGCAGTTCCATCCCACCGAGGTGGTGGAACTGTCCGCGCTCGCCGAGCGGTCCGGTTTCACGGGCGTCATGGCGGCCGACCACTTCCAGCCGTGGGTGCCACAACAAGGCCAGGCCGCCTTCGTGTGGAACGTGCTCACGGCGCTGGGCGAGCGCACCGAGGGCGACATGGGGCCCGGGGTCACGTGCCCGTCGTTCCGTTTCCATCCCGCGATGGTCGCGCAGGCGTCGGCCACGCTCGAGGCCATGTATCCCGGCCGGTTCTGGCTCGGTCTGGGTTCTGGCGAGGCTCTCAACGAGCATGTCGTCGGTGGCTATTGGCCGGAACCCGCTGAGCGTTTGAAGCGGATGTGGGAGGCCATCGAGATCATCCAGAAGTTGTTCACGGGCAAGGACGTCAAGCACAGCGGCCAATACTTCACGTTGGAGACCTCCCGGTTATGGACGATGCCGGCCGCGCCCCCGCCGATCTATATCGCGACGTCGGGCCCCATCACCGCGAAGCGCACGGGGAAGACGTGCGACGGCATCATCACGCCCGGCGCGACGGTCGACAAGATTTCCGGCCTGTTGGCGAAATTCGACGAAGGAGCGCGAGAGGCCGGCAAAGATCCCTCCGCGATGCCAAAGATCCTGCAGCTGCATCTGTCATGGGCGCCAACCGACGAAGAAGCCCTTGCCAACGCCGTCACTGAGTGGCCGAACGGCGGCATGAAGTTCCCGAAGCAAGACATCCGCTCCCCCTTCGACTTCGAGCAGATGGCAAAGCTGGTCCGGCCTGAGGATTTCGACGGTCGGATGCTCATCTCCTCTGACCTCGACGCACACCGCGAGGAGATCCAGAAGTTCCTCGACTTGGGCGTGGATCGGGTGTACCTGCACAACGTCGGCCGCAACCAGAAGGAATGGATCGAGGCGTTCGGACGCGACGTCCTGCCCCGTCTCACTCGCTAGTCAATCCACGCCGGTCGGGCACTCGAACGACGGATGATGCGGGCGCCGCGCTGCGGCGCTTGCGTTGGCCGTGCCGTCAGTCTGGCGGTGCGCGGCGCTCAGGCGGAAGAAGGAGCCACGTTGACCATTGAGGAGCCCACCGGCACCGGCGCGGCGGAGCGCGTCCCGCGGTATGGGTCAGATCTTGCGGTAGACGCGCTGAATCGACTCGGGTATCGGTACCTGCCGATGAACCCCGGCTCCAGCTTTCGAGGATTCCACGACTCCATCGTCAACTACGGGGGCAACACGGCTCCCCAGCTCCTGCTTTGCTTGCATGAGGAGATCGCGGTTTCGCTCGCGCATGGATACGCGAAGGCTAGCGGGAGGCCGGCCGCTGCCGCCGTCCACGACCTCGTCGGCCTTATGCACGCCAGCATGGCGATATACAACGCAGCCTGCGACGTGGCGCCCATCTTGTTGATCGGCGGGAGCGGGCCGGCCAACCCATTGGTGCGCCGCCCAATCGATTGGCTGCATTCGGCCAACACGCAGGGCGGATTTGTCCGGGACTATGTGAAGTGGGATGCAGAAGCGGCCACGCCAGAGTCGTTCTCCGCGTATCTGTCCCGGGCGCACGCCATCGCGCACACCGGGCCCGCAGGGCCGACCTATGTCTCTCTCGACGCCGAGGCTCAGGAAGCCGAACTCGGGCCAGACGCGGCACAAAGCGACTGGACCATGCCACCGCTCGTACCACGCCTGCAGCCCGACCCAGAACTCGTCGCCCGTGCGGCCGACATGCTGGCTTCGGCGAAATCGGTCGTTGTCGTGGCGGGCCGCACCGCTCGAGACCCGCAGCTCGCGCGTCCCTTGGTTGAGCTCGTCGAGGCGTTAGGCGCCGCCTACCAAGACGAGCGAAACACGGTTTGCTTCCCGACCGCTCATGAGCACAACTGCAACGGCGACATCGGGTTGCTCGACGATGCCGATGTCATCTTGGCGATCGGCGTCGGAGATCTAGCGGGCGTTCTCAAAGATCGGATCGGCGTCCCGCCCAAGCGCGGGAAGCAACGGTCGGTGATTGACATCTCGTTCGGCGATCTCGGTCTTCGAGCCTGGTCAAATGAGGGCGGGCCTCCGCGCGCCGCGGACGTGCAACTGGTGGGGGATCACACCGCGGCGACGTCGGCGCTGCTGGAGGCGGTGAGGGGGCAGGTTTCAGCCGCCGACGCGCAACGGCGGGCGGCGGCGGTGCGGCAAAGGTCGGCCGCGCTGCGTGAACGGCACCGCCGCTCGGTGCAGGAGCGGTGGACGCAGCAGCCGGTCGCTCCGGCGCGGTTGGTCTCCGAGGTCTGGAATTGCGTTCAGGACCTCGATTGGCTGCTGCTGCTGCGAAACACCCGCAGCTGGCCGGAAGGCGTCTGGCAGTTCCGCGGGATCGGGGATTACGTCGGCGACTCCGGCGGTGGCGGCGTCGGGTACGGGCCGGGCGCGATGGTGGGCGGAGCCATCGCCGCACGTGACGCGGGACGGTTCCCAGTGGGCATCGTCGGCGATGGTGATTTCTTGATGGCGGCTGGGGCGTTGTGGACCGCTGTTCACTACGAAATTCCGATGCTCATGGTGGTCAACGACAACGGAACCCTCTACAACGACGAGGAACACCAGCGTGCCGTCGCCCTTCACAGGGGTCGACCCGTTGAGAACTCTTGGATCGGGATGCGGATAAGCGACCCGCCGGTGGACATCGCCGACTTGGCTCGCTCATACGGCTGCTGGGCCACCGGCCCGATCACGGAGCCTGACGATTTGGCGAAGAATCTCGCTGAGGCGAGGAATCAGGTGCTGGACGGCGCCGTGGCCGTGGTGCACGTCCGCACCAGTCCGAAGTGACGTGTGGGCAGCTCACCCGCCGACGAACGATGGATTGGTGTGGCGGCCCGCGCGGCGTTGCACAGTCGTGATCCGAGCCGATCACAATCTCGGTGCAAGGCCTTGACTTGTCCTGCTAAGTGGATGCAGTATCCCATTACTTACGCCGGACCATTCCTGAGAGGACCTTGGCATGAGCGAGATCGGTCGCCGGCAATTCCTGCGTGCAGCGGGGGTCACCGCCGCGGCAATTCCCTTTGCCAGCCTCCTGGCATCATGCAGCAGTGACTCAAAAAGCGCCTCCCCGGCATCGGGGGGCCCGGCGAGCGGCCCGGGGAAGAGCCCGGCGAGCGGCCCGGCGAGCGCAGCCGCTAGCGGGGCGGTGGGGAAGATCAAGGCCGCGAACGGCTCGTCCATCCTTGACGCCTACGTCAACGTGATCGCGGGGCCGGTCTTGTACGGCAAAGACTTCGGGCTCGACTTCAGCAAAGACGACAATGTCCAGTTCCAGTCAGGCTCAGCCGCGATCCAGACGGTCCTCGGTGGGAAGCTGCAGATCGTCAGCACCGGCGCGGTCACCTGCATGTCGGCCATCGCACAGGGCTCACCGTTCAAGATCTTCCTTCCGTACCTGCTGGTCGACGACACCGTCATCGCCGCGACGGAGGACATCACGAGCGTCGCAGACCTCAAGACGAAGAACCCGGTCATCGGCGTCGACAGCAACACGGCCAAGACCGCGATGGATCAGATTCTGGTCGGGATGAACGCCGGGTTTGTCGTTGACGACCTCAAGAACGTCCAAACCATCGAGTCATCCGGCGAGCGCACGAGCGCGTTGGCGGCCGGCCAGGTGCAGGTGACCGTCATTCACCAAGCTCAACTCGACCAGGTCGCGGCCACCGGCAAGAAGGTGCACGCGCTCGCCAACATGTACGAGGCGCCGGGCAAGTTCATCAAGCAATGCTGGATGGCCCCGGAGAAGTGGCTGGACGAAAACCAGGAGACCGCCACGGCGTTCGCGGCCGCCCTCATCAAGGGCTCGCGCGAGCTGAAGAACAACGAGGAAACCTTCGTCAGCGCCTGCAAGCAGCTCATCAAGAAGCCGCCGAAGGACGACGACTTGAAGTCGATGTGGGAACTCGTCCACAAGTACGACTTCTGGCCGACCACGACGAACGCGATGGAGCCTGAGCGGATTCAGAACATGATCGACCTTGGCGTCAAGGAGACCACTCTCGAGGAAGGGGTGCTCACCGTCGACAAGGTCATCGACACCCGGGCGGCCGACGCCGCGCTGAAACTGCTTGCATAAGTGGCAGCCCATTTGCCAAGCGTGGTCAATCATCGAGGACTCGAGTTGCCTGAGCCAAATCACACACCCACACCCTCGGACGGCAGTGCTTTTCTCGAGGTCCGGAATGTCAACAAAACCTTCACGCACGCCCGTAACAAGTCGGCGAGGATGCAGGCGCTGAAGGATGTCAGCTTCACGATGAAGCCAGGCACGTTCCTCTCCATCGTGGGGCCGAGCGGCTGTGGCAAGTCCACGCTGCTGCGCCTCATCGACGGCCTGCAGACCGCCGACAGTGGCGAGATCCTCATCGGCGGACGACCTGTGCGCGGCCCTGGTCTGGACCGTGGACTGGTCTTCCAGTCACCTAATCTCTTGCCGTGGCGCACCGCGATCGGCAACGTGGGATTCGGCCTCGAGTCTCTTGGCATTCGCGGCGCCGAGAAGACGAAGCGGGCCAAGGCGTTGCTCGACACGGTGGGTCTCGCCGACTTCGCCGACTTCTATCCAAGCCAGCTGTCCGGCGGCATGCAGCAGCGGGTCGGGCTGGCGCGCGCCCTGGCCATCGACCCGGCGATGCTCCTGATGGACGAGCCCTTTGCCGCTGTCGACGCGCAGACGAAACTCGTGCTCCAAGAGGAGCTCGAGCGGATCTGGCTGCTCGATGAGAAATCGGTCGTCTTCATCACGCACGACGTCGATGAGGCGATCTTCCTCTCGGACGTCGTCCTCGTCATGAGCAAGAGCCCGGGGGAGATCATCGACACGGTCACGGTCGACTTCCCAAGGCCGCGGAACTTCGACATCAGAGGCTCCGCCGAGTTCGCGGCCCTCGTGCGACGGCTGCTCGACGCGCTCCGGCATACCCGTCCGGCGGGCGCGTTCGAGTGATTGTTCAAGGCAACGTGTATTGGCGAGATCGATGAGTATCTCAACGGACACCGCCGGACCGTTGGTGGAGAGTGCGCCATCCCCGGGCCGCACGTGGCTCAAGTCGCTTGCCGGCCGCAGGTGGTTTCGACGACTGGTGGTCTGGAGCTTTCTCGCCGCGGTGTATCAAGTCGTCGCGTACATCGTGGGGCCGTTCTATCTTCCGACGTTGCAGGCGATCATCGGTGGTGCCATCGATCTCGGTCGCGACGGCTCGTTGACCACGATGGCCAGCGCCCTTGTGCAGATGGTGATCGGCTTCGCGCTCTCCATCGTCGTCGGCATTCCGCTCGGTGTCGCCATGGGGGCGTCTCGGCTTGTCGACTACGTGCTCGGCTTCTACGTCAAGGGAATGTTCGTCACCTCCCTGATCGCGGTGCTCCCACTGCTGATCATCGTTTTTGGCTTCGGCCTGGCGTATCGGGTGTCGGTCGTCTTCTTGTTCGCCGTGTTCTTCATCATCTTGAACACCGCGGCGGGCGTCCGGGACGTCGACCCGCAACTGGTCGCCATGGGCAGGGCGTTCGGCGCCTCCCGCTGGCGCCGCGCCGCCACGATCACCTTGCCGTCGGCGCTGCCGTTTGCGATCGCCGGCATCCGCATCGGCCTTGCGAACGCGTTCGGCGGCATGATCCTCGCCGAGCTGTGGATCGCGCGCGACTTCGGCCAAATCATGCTTGGGCTCGCGTACAACCGCGACCTGCCGAAGTTTCTCGCGCTCCTCGTCATCGTCACCTTGCTGGCGTCGTTTTCCGCGGCTGGTCTGAAGGCGTTTGAGAAGTGGCTGACGCCGTGGAGTAGAAGCACAAGGGACCGGTAGGGGTCGAGATGCGTCAGATGTCGGGACGAACGCGGGCGATCGCCGTCACGCTGCGGCTGCTGTCCCTTGTGCTCGTGCTGGCGGTGTGGCAGTGGTACGGAAATCAACCTGCGCATGTCGCCACGCCGCCGCCGACGAAGGTGTTCCCGGCGCTTTGGGACGCGATCCTGCACCAAGACCTGCTAGGACGAACCTGGGGCACTCTCGTCGAGGTAGCGGTCGGCCTGGCCATCTCGTTGGCGTTCGGCATCATCGTCGGTTTCGCAATCGCGCTCTTTCCATGGGCGAAGGACACCCTTGACCCGCTCGTTGACGCCGCATACGCGATGCCGACGATCATGTTGATCCCGATCATCGGCGTGTACACCGGCCTAGGCTTCCGCGGCCGGATCTTCATCGTCTTTTTGTACGTCGCACTGGTGATCGTGGTGAGCACGTCGGTGGGCGTGCGAGAAGTGGACAGCAAGCTACTTGAGACCGCGCACGCCTTCGGTCTTAAGGGGCTCAACCTCTTTCGCAAGGTCTTGTTCCCCGCCGCGCTCTCGCACATCGCGGCCGGAACCGCGATCGGCGTGTCGCGTGCGGTGCGTGGCGCCGTCGCAGCTGAACTCCTCTTGATAACGGCGAATCTGGGCGGATTCATCGTTGATATGCAGGCGAAGTTCAACAACCGGGCGCTCATCGCGGGAATCCTGTGGACCCTGTTCATCGGGTATGCCCTGTATGAGGCGGCGCTATGGGTGGAGCGACGAATCACCCCGTGGCGGGCGACCTCCAGCTAAAGCCCTTCTGGCAGGCATCTCTAGCGTGACGGCCCACCGGGCCTCGTTGGTTTGGAGGCGCAACAGTGTCGCGCACGTGGTGGCCGCCTGAGCATCTCGAGATGCCGGATTTGGTTGCGGCGACCGATCGCGTCGAGGCCGAGCGCGGACTCGAGGTCGCCGTGCGCGACGAGGTGCTCACCGTCGCCGCGCTAGAACTCGAGTGGGAAATTGCGACCGCAGTTGTCGAACCCGCGGAGCCGTCAGCGATCGCACAAGGTGCGGACGGCAAGCGCGTGGGCGTCATCCTGCTGCATGGCGCAATGGGCGACCACCGCGACATGCTGCCAACCGCGCGGTTCCTGGCGCGCCATTACGGCTATCGCGTCTCCGTTATGAGCTATCCGGGCCGCTACTACCTTCCCGACCCCGCCGGCCAATGGCCGGGCGACACGATCATGCCGGACGGCAAATTGCGCACACCGATGTGGCATCGACGCTATCCGATTCACGATGACGAGTACGAGGTCGTGACGGACCGGTCGGACCCCGTGAGGCGAGCGAAGTGGGGCACGCTCACCTTCGCGGCGGCGCGTCCTGGCACCCCCTTCCACGAACGCATGGCTGCTTGGCCGGCGGCATTTGAGGCCGCGCTTGTCGAGCTCGCGCGCCGAGACCTCCCGGCCTCCGATTTCTCGGTGTACGTTCACGGTCACTCAACCGGGGGCCCGTTCGCGCATATGATCCTCCAGCGGATCGAAAACGCGGTTGGGCTGCTCGGCGCGGAGACCTCCTCATTTCCCTACATCTTCCGGGCTGGGATCGGGATGGACTGGCCGTACCCGTTCAACTACCTCGCGATACTGAGTTGGCGGAACATCGCGATGTACGCGGGCCCGGAGCACGGCGCCGAACTGCAATGGCGGCTGCCGTGGGTCATGGAGGAGGTCCTCGAGGAGTGGGAGGAACAAAAGACCAGGCCCTTCTTCAAGGCCGAGTACTTCTTCAACTACGCCGCGACCGCTGAGCTTGAGGCATGCGCGCGCACCGCGGCCGCGCGGCTGAAGATGGGGCGTGCGGCGGAGGAGGAACTGGTGCGGCACTACCGCGGGTACTCCCGCGAACTCCCGGCTGCGGAGTCGCGACCGGTTCCGCCGTTGCTCCTTGGAATCGTGAAGGGCAGCCGAGATCACACCGTCGAACGTTACGACCGGGTCGTTCTGCCGATGCTGCGTGACATCGAACCGCGCCCGAAGGTGGCTCTCGTCCAATACGGAGGTGGAGTGCACCAGTACGGCAAGGCAGTCCCCAACCTTCCGCTAGGAGCTCTTCCCGCGATCGCGGAAACCTGGGACCGCGCGATACACGAAGGCTTCTTCGTTTCGGGACGCGACGCCTAACCGGCGGTGCCCCGGAGGTTGGTAGGCCAAGGCTGCTCGAGCGGCGGGGTCGATCGACGCACGAGCTCCGGAGACAGGTCTCGAACGTTGGAGACGCCGACGTTCGCCATGGTCACGCTGATCTCTTGCCGGAGGATCTCCAGCGTCCGGATCAGGCCAGCTCGTCCGCCGGCGGCCAACCCCCAGGCCATCAGTCTGCCTATCAGCACCGCTCGCGCGCCAAGTGCCAGCATCTTCAAGACATCCGTGCCGCGCATGACTCCGCCGTCAGCGAGGATCTCGGCGCGGCCCTCGACAGCGGCCACGATTTCCGGGAGCACCTCGAGGGTCGCGGCGTTGTGATCGAGTTGCCGGCCCCCGTGGTTTGACACGTACACCGCCGCGGCGCCGTGTTCGACGGCGAGAGCCGCGTCGTCCGGGTTCACGATGCCCTTCACAATCACCGGCAGCACGGTCGTCGCGCACAGCCAGTCGAGATCGTCCCACGTCGCGCCCGCCCGCAGCAGGTCAGCTTCCCGTGACGACATGTCGCGCACGTTTGGCTTTTCACGTTCGCGCGGCCGGAACCGGTTGTGGATGTCTCGTTCACGCCTGCCGTAGACGGCCGAGTCCACGGTGAGGCAGATGCCTTTGTACCCTGCGCGTTCCGCGCGGCGCACAAGCTCGGCCGTCCGTTCCCTGTGGTCAGTCAGGTACAGCTGAAAGAAAAGTGGAGCACTCGTGCCGTCGCTGACGACTTCGAGGCTCGGAGTGGAGACCGTGCCCACGAATGCCGCGGTGTGTGCGGCCTCGGCCGCTTGCGCGCACGCCAACGCGCCATCCGCGTCGAACAGTGCGATCGACCCGACGGGCGCCAACATGACCGGCATCGCCAAGCTGACGCCGAGGAAGCTCGTCGACAGGTCACGCTCGCGGACGTCGCGCAACACGCGCGGTTTGAACGCGACATGCTCAAACGCTGATCGGTTCCTGCGCAGCGTGGTCTCCGACTCGGCGCCACCGCAGGAGTAATCCCACACCTGCGAAGGCAGCCGCTCGAAAGCGGTTTGCACGATTTCCGGAATCGTCTCCCAGTCTCCGGCGCGAGCCGCGGCACCCGCATTGCATACGGTATCCACAGCAGCCAACAGTTGCCGAACTGCCGGGTCGTGTCAAGGCTCCGTCGGTGCCCGGCGAGCCATCGATCTGCCGCCCGCGGCAGTGGGCGCCGCGCCCGCCGGCCAGCGACGACAGCTGACCGGCGAGCGCGAGTGGTGCAGCGGGAACGGACCGCTATTCGGGCCCACCCCTGCGGTAGGCCGGCCTAGCCCACCGCGGCGTGTGACGGCTCTTCGCCCATCGCCGGGACGGACGCGACACCGCGCGCCCGCTGCGCCTTCAACCAGACGGCGAAGCCCCACAAGCAGACGACGCCGTAGACGATGTAGAGCAGCGCCGAGGGGTAGTACCCGGCGCGCAGCAGCAGCGGGACCCCGACCACGTCGACACCGATCCACAGCAGCCAGAAGTCGGTGTAGCCGCGGGCCATCGCGACCGTGGCGAGCAGGCTGCCCATGAAGATCCACGAGTCTGCGAGGGGGCCGAAGCTGCCCAGGGCGGCGAGGATGGGATCGAGCACAGCCACCCCGATCCCTGCCACGGCCAAGATGGTGAATCGCTCGCGCCACGACGCCCAGCGCGGTGCGACGCCAGCCTGCTGTCCCGTCGTCCGGCGATTTTGCTGCCAGCGCCACCAGCCGTACAGCGCGGCCGCGAAGAACATCACCTGCCGCCCCGCCTGGCCGTAGAGGTCTTTGTCTTGCGGGGTGTGGAAGACAGCGCCCAAAAAGACGGTGAACAGCAAGATATTGCCGGCCATGCCGATTGGCCAGGCCCAGATCCGCCGTCGCATGGCGAATAGCACGCTGACCAAACCGAAGGCGTTGCCCAGGATCTCGCGCCACAAGATGTCGGCGCCGAGTAGGTGCAAGTGGGCGTTCAAGAACCAAGAAACCATTGGGGTCTCCGCTCGTGCGAGGGCGCCGTGGTTGGCGCCGCAGATGGACACGACGCGGGATCCGCGCACCACGAGCATGCGTGGCGACCCGTTCCCACCACGGAAAACGTCCGTACCGCGCGAACACCTCCGCGTCGCGCATACCGACGCGCGCACGGTGCCGCTGAGACTTTCCGCACACCGGCCTGGCCACCGCCAGGCCGCTGCGACTACTGTATCCAACATGCAGCTTTTGCCAAGTGCTTCGGGGTCAAATTCGCACGAGGGCCCACGGCAGCCGCTGCTCGATCGCAACCTTGCCCTGGAACTGGTCCGGGTGACCGAGACGGCCGCGCTGGCGGCCAGCCGATTCGTCGGCCGCGGCGACAAGGAGGCCGTCGACCAGGCGGCTGTCGACGCGATGCGGTGGATGATCGGCAGCGTCTCCATGCGCGGCGTCGTGGTCATCGGTGAAGGCGAGAAGGACGCGGCGCCGATGCTGTACAACGGCGAGGCTGTCGGCGCGGGGTTCGGGCCGGAGTGCGACGTCGCCGTCGACCCGATCGACGGCACCACCCTGGCGAGCAAGAACCTGGAGAACGCGCTTGCCGTCATCGCCGTTGCCGAGCGGGGTTCGATGTACGACCCGTCGGCGGTCTTTTACATGGACAAGATCGCCGGCGCCGCCGACCTGGAGCCGGTGCTCGACCTGCGCGCCGGCCCGGCGGCGAACATCGCGGCCGTGGCTCGGATGCGCGAACGCCCCATCGACGACATCACGGTCGCCATCCTCGACCGCGATCGCCATCGCGCCCTCGTCGATGAGGTTCGAACAACGGGCGCGCGGGTCAAGCTGATCTCTGACGGAGACGTGGCAGCCGCGATCCTGGCCGCCACGGCAGGCACCGGAGTCGACCTCTTGCTCGGCGTGGGAGGCACGCCGGAGGGGATTCTCGCCGCATGCGCGCTGAAGTGCATTGGCGGCTTCCTACAGGGCAGGTTGTGGCCGCGCGACGACGCCGAGCGCGCGCGGGCCGTTGCCGCGGGTCACGACCTTGACGCCGTCCTCGGCATCGACGACCTGGTGCGCAGCGATGATGTGTTTTTCGCGGCGACGGGCGTGACCGACGGGAACCTGTTGCGCGGCGTGCGCCCCGACGGTGAACGTGCCCTCACGTCGTCCATGGTCGCGCGAAGCCGCAGTGGCACGGTTCGCTTCATCGACAGCCGGCACGTGATGACGCCGCGAGCCGCGGGAGGCGCGACATGACAGCCGGCGTCGCCGTCGCCGTCCGTCACGCCGAGCTGCGCGCATGGGTCGACGATGTCGCGGCGTTGACAACCCCGGACGACGTGGTGTGGTGTGACGGTTCCCCGGCGGAATGGGGCCGGCTCACCGACGAGCTCGTCCAGACGGGGACCCTTGTGCGGCTGGCGGAAAGCCGGAAGCCCAACTCGTTTTGGGCCCGCACCGATCCAAACGACGTCGCAAGGGTCGAAGACCGAACGTTCATCTGCAGCCGGGATCGGGCGGATGCCGGGCCCACTAACAATTGGGTCGCGCCCGCCGACATGAAGTCTGCGATGGCGTCGCTCTATCAGGGCTGCATGCGGGGCCGAACGATGTACGTTGTGCCGTTTTGCATGGGCCCGCTCGACGCGCAGTCGCCGATGTTCGGCGTCGAGATCACCGACTCCGCCTATGTCGTGTGCTCGATGCGGGTGATGACGCGGATGGGGGCGCAGGTCCTGGAACGCATGGGAGACCGTGCCTCTTTCGTCAAATGCCTGCACTCCGTCGGCGCACCGCTCGAGCCGGGTCAGCGTGACGTCGCGTGGCCGTGCAATGAGACGAAGTACATCTCGCATTTCCCCGAAGAGCGCACGATTTGGTCGTACGGGTCTGGCTATGGCGGCAACTCGCTGCTCGGGAAGAAGTGCTATTCGTTGCGCATTGCCTCGGCGATCGCGCGTGACGAGGGCTGGCTCGCCGAGCACATGCTCATCTTGAAGCTCACCTCGCCGTCGCGGCAGGTGCGCTATGTTGCCGCGGCGTTCCCTTCTGCGTGTGGCAAGACGAACCTGGCGATGCTCGAGCCCACGATCCCGGGCTGGCAGGTGGAGACGTTGGGCGACGACATCGCCTGGCTTCGGTTCGGCGAAGATGGCCGCCTTTACGCGGTCAACCCTGAGTGCGGGTTCTTCGGCGTGGCGCCGGGAACGGGATGGGACACGAATCCGAACGCGATGCGGACCATCGCGAAGGGCAACTCAATCTTCACGAACGTGGCGCTGACCGATGACGGCGACGTCTGGTGGGAGGGCTGTTCCGATGATTCGCCCCTTCACGTGACCTCCTGGCTCGGGCGAGACTGGACCCCGTCGTCCGGAGGACCGGCGGCGCACCCCAACTCGCGGTTTTGCACGCCGATCAAGCAATGCCCGATCCTCGCCCCTGAATACGACGACCCGAACGGCGTCCCGATCTCCGCGATTCTGTTTGGCGGGCGGCGGGCCACGACGATCCCGCTGGTGGTCGAGGCGCGTGATTGGAGCCACGGCGTGTTCATGGGGGCGACCTTGTCGTCGGAGACCACCGCGGCCGCCACCGGCGAGACTGGCGTCGTGCGGCGCGACCCCATGGCGATGTTGCCGTTTCTCGGCTACCACGCGGGCGACTACCTCGCGCATTGGCTTGAGCTGGCCAAGTCCCACGACGAGTCGCGGTTGCCGAAGATCTTCTACGTCAACTGGTTCCGGCGCGGCGAGGACGGCCGCTTCCTGTGGCCTGGATTCGGTGAGAACAGCCGCGTGTTGAAATGGATCGTGGAGCGCATCGAGGGAACCGCCGCGGCGATCAGCACGCCTGTCGGGCTTGTTCCGGCGAACCGGGGCCTCGACCTGACCGATCTGATGATCGACGCCGCGGACGTCGCTGAGGCGCTCGACGTCGACCCCGAGGAGTGGACGGCCGAGGTCGCGCTGATCAAGGCATGGTTCGACAAGCTGGGCGATCGGCTGCCGGCCCAGTTGCGAACCGAGCTGAGCGACCTCGAGGCGAGGCTCGTTCGCCCATGACGCATTGGCAGGTGCTGATCCCGGTCAAGGGGACGACGCGCGCGAAGACGCGGCTCGGCGACGCGTTCGGACGACACCGTCCGCAGCTCGCACTGGCGTTCGCCCGGGACACCGTCGCGGCCGCTGTCAGTTGTCCCGTCGTCGCTGACGTGACGGTGACCACCGGTGATCCCGCGGCCGCCGCGATGTTTGCCGACACGTCCGCGCACGTGTTCGACGACCGCCGCTCCAGTGGTCTGAACGCGGCCATCTCACTTGCGGTGCGCGAGGTTGCCCGGCTGCGCGACGCGCGCCGGCTCGCTGTGCTGCTCGGCGACCTGCCCGCGGTGACGCCGATCGCCCTCGCGCGCGCCCTGGAACTCGCGGAGAAGCACGAGCGCGCGTTTGTCGCCGACGCCGCGGGCACCGGGACGACGTTGCTGTGCGCGCAGCGCGGGGTGGACTTGCGGCCCCGCTTCGGCGCGGCGTCGGCGATCGCGCATGAGGCCAGTGGCGCGGTCCGACTGCGCGATGCCGCGCTGGCCACGTTGCGCCTCGACGTCGACGACGTCGACGATTTGCTCGCCGCGCTTCGGCTCGGTCTGGGCAAGCACACCGACAATTTGCTGCGGGACATCGGTTGGCCCACTCCCGACGTCGCGGCGCTGACCGGGGAGTCATTGATGCTCGAGCACATCGGCGGCCGGTGAGGGATCGCGTTGCACGAGGTGCTTGACGCCGCCGCCGACTGGTATCGCCAGGGCGAGCCGTTCGCGTTGGTGCATGTGGTTCGGGTTTTTGGCAGCGCCCCCCGACGACCAGGCGTGGCGATGGCGGTCGCGACGAGCGGCGAGGTCGTGGGCAGCGTCTCGGGTGGTTGCATAGAGGGCGCGGTCTACGAGGAATGCCTTGCCGTGCTCGAAAGTCAGCAGGGTGCGACACACACATACGGCGTCAGCGACGACGACGCGTTCGCTGTGGGACTCACCTGCGGCGGTGACATCGACGTCTACATCGAGCCGGTCGATCGCGAGCGTCATCCGGCGTTTCTCGACGTCGTCCGGGGGGTGCGAGTAGGGGAGCCGGTCGCGCTCGTCACCGTGGTTCGTGGTGAGTCGCTCGGTGAGCACGCGGTCGTCACGCCCGCCGGGACCGCGGGTCAACCGTCGCTGGTGGAGCTTGCCCGCTCCATGCTGGAACGCGGCGAGACAGGGCTGGTCGGTGACGACGTGTTCGTCGAGTCGTTCCCGGCTCCAGCCAGGCTGATCGTTTTTGGCGCGACCGATTTCGCCCGCGCCTTGGTGTCGTCCGCCAAGCTGCTGGGTTTCCACGTCACGATTTGCGACGCCAGACCGGTGTTCGCGACGCGCACTAGATTTCCGGACGCCGACGAGGTCGTCGTCGATCAGCCCTACCGGTACCTGCAAGGAACCACGGTCGATTCGCGTACGGTGCTGTGCGTGTTGACCCACGACCCGAAGTTCGATGTGCCGCTGCTCGAAGTGGCGTTGCGGTCACCGGTGGGTTACATCGGCGCGCTGGGCAGTCGGCGCACGCATGACGACCGACTGGCGCGACTGCGCGCCGCCGGGATGTCGGATGACGAGTTAGGCCGGTTGCGCTCGCCCATCGGGCTCGACCTTGGCGCGAGCACGCCGCAAGAGACGGCGATATCGATCCTGGCCGAGGTGATCGCCACCCGGCGGAACGCGTCTGGCCGCCCGCTCGCGTCGACTGACGGACCCATTCACTCATGACCGACGCGGACGTCGCCGGCATTGTGCTCGCTGCGGGCGCCGGCAGCCGGATTGGTGGGCCTAAGGCCCTGCTTCGGCTTGGGGAGACCACCCTTGTGGAGCGCGCGGTCCGCACGCTGATCGACGGCGGCTGCCAGCCGCCCGTCCACGTCGTCCTTGGAAAGAGTTTGGGGGCCCCGCTTCCAGCCGTTCCACAGATGAGGCCGACGTGGAACCTCACCTGGCGTGAGGGCATCGGCTCCAGCTTGCGGCATGGGCTTGCGACGCTGGAGCACGCGCGTGGCGTCGGCGCCGCGGTGGTGCTGCTGGTCGACCAGCCGGGCGTGCGGCCGTCGGCCGTCGAGCGGTTGATCGCCGCCTATCGCGCGGGCGCGGTCGTGGCGGTCGCGACATACGCCGGACGACGGGGGCATCCGGTGTTGCTGCGCCGGTCGACCTGGCCGGGCGTGCGGGCGCGCGCCGCCGGCGAGCACGGAGCGCGCGCGTTCATGAACGCGCATCCGGAATTGGTCACCGAGGTCGCGTGTGACGGCGTCGGCTCCGATGACGACATCGACACGCCAGAAGACCTCGCCCGGTTGCGGCGGGAGTTGGAGGATCGGCCCTCGTGCACGTAGCCGCCGTCATGAGCACTGTTTTCGTGCTGATATTCCTAGGGGAGTTGCCCGACAAGTCGATGTTCGCGACGTTGGTGCTCGCCACCCGCGGGCGGCCGTTCGTCGTGTGGCTCGGCGCGTCCGCCGCGTTTCTGGTTCACGTCTGCATCGCGGTGCTGGCGGGTGGGCTGCTGTCCCTCCTGCCACACGCGGTGGTGGCCGGCATCGCGGCCGCGTTGTTCGCGGGCGGCGCCGTCTACGTGCTTCGCGAGGGGGAGGAGGAGCATGCCGAGGAGGCGGTCGGAGTCGTTGACACGGTCGAACCGGTTGCGATTGCCCGCCACCGTCGGCTTTTTGCGACCACCTTCGCGGTCATCTTCGTCGCCGAGTGGGGCGACATCACGCAGATCCTGGTCGCCAACTTCACCGCGCGCTACGACGCCCCCCTTGAGGTGGGTGTCGCGTCCGCGCTCTCCTTGTGGTCGGTCGCCGCGCTCGCGGTCGTGGCCAGCCGGTTCCTTGTCAAACTGCCGATGACGGCGGTGCGTCGCACCAGCGCCGCCATCATGGTCGGCCTCGCGGTGTGGTCGGCGCTGTCGGCCGCCGGCGTGGCCTGACCGATCGGGCCGGGACCCCTCCGAGCGAGCATTTTTCCAGCGCGATCGACGTCTAAGCCGGACGACGTGGGGAAGTACCGCCCGCTAGAAGGAGGGAGCATGGACGACGAGCGAATCCACGACACCATCAAGCGACTGGTGGACGAGGAGCACAGCATCTGGTCTGCCAGCGCGCCGACGGACGAGGACCGCATGCGGTTGCGTGAGCTGAACAACTCCCTGGACCAGTGCTGGGACCTGTTGCGCCAGCGCCAGGCCCTGCGCGACGCGGGTGGGAATCCAGAGGTGGCGCAGTCTCGGCCCGTCGACGAGGTGGAGTCGTACTTGCAGTAGCGCGCGGGGCGGGTGGGCCGCCTGGCTACCCTGGGGCGATGCCCGACCTTGGTCACGACCTCGTCTTCGGCGCGTTCATCACGCCCGACGCCCGCCGCCACGAGCACACGATGGCGTTGGCCAGGCTGGCCGACGAGATCGGGCTCGACGTCGTCGGTGTCCAAGATCACCCGTACCAGCCGAGCTTTCTCGACACCTGGACGATGCTCTCGGCGCTCGCCGCGCAGACCAAGCGGGTCAAGCTCTTCCCCGACGTCGTGACGCTGCCGCTGCGCCCGCCGTCGGTGCTCGCACGGGCCGCCGCGAGCCTGGATCTGCTCAGTGGAGGCCGGCTGGAGCTCGGCCTCGGCGCCGGCGCGTTTCCCAAGGGCGTCGCTTCGATGGGCGGCCCGGCGCGCACGCCTGGGGAGGCCGTCGAAGCGCTCGAAGAAGCGATCCACGTGATTCGCGCGCTTTGGTCGCCTGGTGATCGGGTTTCCATCACCGGCAAGCACTACTCCCTGGTGAACGCGCAACGCGGGCCGGTTCCACTGCATCCCATTGGCGTCTTCATCGGCTCCTACAAGCCGCGCATGCTCCGACTCACCGGGCGGCTCGCCGACGGCTGGATACCCACGTCGTCCTACGCGGCGCCGTCGGAAATCAAGGCGCTGGCCGCGATCATCGACGAGGCGGCGGACAGCTCGGGCCGGACGCCGAGCGCGATCCGTCGCTGGTACAACATCATGGGCTCGTTCACGTCGCGCCAGGCCGAGTTCCTCCACGGGCGGCCCTCGGTGTGGGTTGAGCAACTGGCCGAGTTGGCGCTCGACCAAGGTGTGAGCGGGTTCATCCTCGGCCCGGGCGCCACGGCCGAGTCCGACTTGCGCCGGTTCGCCGAGGAGGTCGCGCCGGCCGTCCGCGCGGCCGTGGCGGCCGCGCGCGGCGTCCAAGGATCAGACGGGCAAGGCCCGCTCGACCCCGCCAGATCCGAGCGCCCGACCGGCCGGGTCGCCGACCTGGACGAGTCGACCCGGCCGCACCTCAACGGGTCGCGAACGGGCCTTGCGGGCGACGGGCCGGGCGCGCGGTCGGCGCAGTTCCTCGTGCAGGTTCACGACCACCTGCGTTCCGAGCTCGAGCAGCTGCGCGGCGTGGTGGCAGAGGTCGCCGCCGGGCACACGAGCGCCGCGCTGGCCCGCTCGCTCATCAATCGCATGTCGATGCGGCAGAACTACTGGTCGCTCGGCGCTTTTTGCGCGGCGTATTGCCGCATCTTGACGATTCACCACGCGATCGAGGACTCGCGGATGTTCGCCGATCTGCGCGGTCGTGATCAGGGCCTCGCACCGGTCATCGAGCGGTTGAGCGAGGAACACGAGGTCATCGCCGGCGTCCTCACCCGGCTCGACGAGGCGCTGGTGTCGCTGGTCGATGATCCTTCGCAGTTGCCAAGCGTGCAAGCGCAGGTCGACCGGCTGGGCGACGTGCTGGCGTCGCATCTGGACTACGAGGAGGAGGAGTTGCTCGGTCCGATCGCCAGGCTCGGGATCCAGATCTAGCAGGTGGCCTCGTGACCGCCGGCCAGCGCCGCGCCACGAGCCGCGAGCTCGAGGCACACCATGGCGACGGCCGTCGAGAGAACGACACACGCGCTGATGCCGACGGCGAGGTCGGCGGTGCCGATGGCGTACGCCAGCCAGCAACATTGCGAACCGATGCGCAAGGCCCACGCGCTCACCGACACTCCCGAGTTGATTCGCTCTCGCCAGTTCGCGAACGAGTCCGCAAGCTGGGGAAGACCGGCGGACAACCCGATGCCGAACGCGAAGTAGCCGACCGTGTCGGCGGGGAGCACCACGGCTATCGTGACCAACACCGCCGCGGCGCCACCGAGCATGGCGGCGCGGCGCATCCTCGACACCTGGTGGCGGATCAGCAGCACGACGACGACAGCGCCGCCCACCAACAGCACGTTGCCTGGGATTTGCGGCGGGGCGTCCGTGCGGAGCCCGTAGATCAGCCAACCCAGGCAGGCCATGCTGGTCATCGCCCACGACAGTGGCGACACCCCGGCGAGGCTCGGATGCCGAACGATGCGGCTGATCTGCGGCACAACCATCACCACGCCGAGCGCGGCGCCGAGGTACCCCAGGCCCGTTGCGAACTCGTGGATCGTCACCGCGTGGCCCCACCCTGGATAATCGGCCCTGTCGCGCGCCCCCGAAGCGAGCGCCGATTGTAACGATACAGCAACGGTCGGAGGGACGCGGGTGATGACGCAACGTCCAACCTTGCAGTCCGTCGCCAAGGCGGCGGGCGTCTCCCCGATGACCGTGTCGAACGCCTTCAACCGCCCCGACCAGTGCTCGGCCGGCACCCGGGAGAAGGTGCTCAAGATCGCCCGGGAGCTCGGCTACGCCGGCCCAGACCCGGCCGCGCGATCACTGCGTCGCGGCCGCACCGACACGGTCGGCGTGCTGCTCACCGAGCGGCTCCCCTACGCGTTCACCGACCTCGGCATGGTGGCCTTCCTGCACGGCCTGGCCACCGCCCTCGCCGACGCCGGGCAGGCGCTGCTGCTGCTTCCCGCGGAGGGCAACGCCGAGCACGCGCACGTGCGCAACGCGCTGGTCGACGCGTTCGTCCTCGCCTCTTTGCTGCCCGACGACCCGGCGGTCGCCGACGTCATCGAGCGTCGATTGCCGATTGTCAGCTGGGGCGAGCCCAGACTTCCCGGCGTCCCGCGAATCGGCATCGACAACGCGCGGGCCGCGGCAAAGGCGGCCAGGCACTTGGTCGGCCTGGGTCATCGCAGGTTCGCCGTCGTCACGTTCGGCGCCACCGCTGACATCGACGACGAGCACACGCTCGCGGTACGCGGCGTCCATCGCGCGATGGCCGAGCGCGTCGACGGGTTCACCCGCGAGCTGCGCGCCGCCGGTGTGACGGACGTCGCCGTTCTTGACGCAACCAAGAACGCGCGCGCTGCCGGCGCGCAAGCGGTCGCGGCGGCCTTGGAAAATCCAGAGTTCACCGCGGTCTTCGCGGTCACCGACGTGTTGGCGCTGGGCGTGCTCGACGCCGCCGCGAGGGCAGCCGTCGCCGTCCCGGCGCAGCTGTCCGTCGTCGGCTTTGACGATGTCGCGGCGGCGTCGTCCAGCGTGCCGCCACTCACCACGGTGTCGCAGTCGTTGTTCGAGCAAGGTGGTTTGGCGGCTCGCGCTGTGCTCGACCAGCTGGCCGGTCGCGAGCCCAAGGCTCGACCGATACGCAGTGAGCTGGTGGTGCGCGGCAGCACGTCCGCCGTCCCTGAGTCGCAGGCTCGCCGCACACCACGGGTGCGGTGATCCGGTGGTCGACATCGTGCTCGTGACCGGCCGCGAGATGCCGATCCCAGACCCGGAGTCGCACCTGCTGGTGGCGGCGTTGCGCGGCCTCGGTCTCGAGGTGGCGGTGCAGCCGTGGGGTGGCGAGTTCGAGTGGGACAAGGCGTCGCTCGTCGTGATCCGCACCCCGTGGGATTACTTTCGCGCGCGGGAGGAGTTTCTCGCGTGGGCACGCGACGTCGCCGCGACGACGACGCTGGTCAACCCGTTCGAGGTGGTGGAATGGAACAGCCACAAGGCGTACCTGCCGGAGTTGCGGGCGGCGGGCGTGCCGACGGTTGACACCACCGTGGTCTCGCGCGGGGCGTCTCGCGAGGACCAGGAAGCCGCGCTGCGCGCGCAGGTGGGCGACGTCGTGGTGAAGCCCGCGGTCGGCGGTGGCGCGGTTGGGGCGCTGCGCGCGGCCGCGGCCGACGACGCCGCGCGACGCCAGCTGGCTCGGTTGGTGGAATCGGGCGATGCGCTTGTGCAGCCGCTCGCGGCTTCAGTGACCACGCAAGGCGAGGTGTCGCTCATCGCCTTCGGCGGACAGTTCAGCCATGCCGTCCGCAAGGTGCCCGCGGCAGGCGATTACCGGGTGCAGGTCGAGTATGGCGGCCGGGTGGAGTCGCACGAGCCTTCCGACGTCGAGCTCGCGGTCGCGACCGCCGCGCTGGCCAGCACGCCGCTGGCCACCACCTACGGCCGGGTGGATCTCGTTCGGGTCGATGGACAGCCGGTCGTCATGGAGCTGGAGGTCATTGAGCCGCAGTTGTTCCTCGACCGTCATCCGGATGCCCCTCACCGGTTTGCCGAGCAGCTCGCCCTCCAACTGAGCGCGGCGAAGTGACGGTGACCGCGTCGTCGGACGGCGATTCCGCCACGCCGTGGCGGCGACGGTTCGACACGCCGTTTCGCGAGTTCTTGCGCACTGAGACGGGCAGCTCCGTGGTGTTGCTGGCCGCCGCGGTCGCCGCGCTGATGTGGGCGAATATCGACATCGGCTCATACGACCGGGTCTGGCACACGACATTGTCGATTCGCGTCGGCGACCAGGCCATCGACCAAGACCTGAGGGCTTGGGTCAACAGCGGCCTGATGACGCTGTTCTTCTTCGTCGTCGGGCTTGAGGCGCGTCGTGAGTTCGACATCGGCGAGTTGCGTGAACGGCAACGGATGACACTCCCCGTGATAGCGGGCGTCGTCGGGATGGCCGTGCCGGTGGGGATTTTCCTCGCGTTCAACGCTGGTTCCGCGTCAGGCGGCGCTCGTGGCTGGGCGGTTGCCATGTCGACGGACACCGCGTTCGCGCTTGGTGTGCTTCGGCTGGTCGGTCCGCGATTCCCCGACCGACTGCGCGCGTTCATCCTCACCGTCGTGGTGGTCGACGACATCGTCGCGCTCGTCGTCATCGCGTTCGCATACACGTCGTCTCTTGCGTGGACTCCAGTTTTCGTCGCGGTGGGCTGCTTCGGCGTCGTGTTGCTCGTGCGTTGGCGTGATGTCCGGGTCGGAGCGGTGTACGCGGTGCTCGGCGCGGTGATGTGGGTTGCGTTGTTGAAATCCGGTGTCGACCCCGTGGTCACCGGTCTGGTGCTTGGCCTGCTCACCTACGCGTACCCCGCGGCGCGCGTGGACCTGGAGCGAGCCGTCGAGGAGTTTCGCCAGTTCCGGGAGCAGCCCACCGCGGAATTGGCTCGCCAGGCACGGCTCAGCGTCGACACCGCGATTTCGCCGAATGACCGGCTGCAGCAGCTGTTTCATCCATGGACGAGCTACCTCATCGTTCCGCTGTTCGCGCTTGCGAACATCGGGATCCAGCTGTCACCGCATTTTCTCGCCGCCGCCTTCACCTCCCCGATCACGCTCGGAGTGGTTGTCGGATACGTGGTGGGCAAGCCGTTCGGCATCGTCGGAGCTGCCTGGTTGCTCACGGTGCTCAGCCGCGGGCGGCATCGACCGCCGGTCGGCTGGGGGTCGGTCGCGGGGAGCGGCGCGGTCGCCGGCATCGGCTTCACCGTCGCCCTGCTCATCGCCGACCTCGCGTTCACCGGCGAGCGGTTGCAGCAGGCGAAGGCGGGCGTTTTGGCCGCCGCGATGTTGGCCTCGTTGCTGGGCTGGCTGACTTTCCGGCTCATCGACATCTTGCCGAGACCGGTGCGGGCCATCGCGTTGCTCGGCCGCTCCGAGGCGATCGTCGACCTCGCCGATCCGGTCGATCCCGAGCGCGATCACATTCGCGGGCCGGCGACCGCGCCGGTGACGCTGGTGGAGTACGGGGACCTCGAGTGCCCGTACTGCGGCCAGGCCGAGCCGGTGGTGCGCGAATTGCTCGCCGATTTCGGAGACTTGCGCTATGTGTGGCGTCACCTGCCGTTGCCGGACGTTCACCCCAACGCCTGGCTGGCGGCCGAGGCCACCGAGGCGGCGGCGCGGCAAGGGGCTTTTTGGGAGATGCACGACCTGCTGTTCGAACACCAAGACGCGCTGGGGAAGCGCGACCTGGTCCGCTATGCCGGTGAACTGGGTCTCGACGTCGACCGGTTTGTCAATGATTTGCGCAAGCACGTCGGCGCGGCACGCGTCGAGTCGGACATCAGCGGCGCCGACCTTAGCGGTGTGTCGGGAACGCCGACCTTCTTCGTCAACGGACGCCGCCACCACGGCGCGTTCGACATCGACTCGCTGACCGCCGCGGTGAAGGCCGCGAAGGCGCGCGCCGCGATCGTGTCGTGACACCTTCCAACGGGCGAGGACGACGCGCCCGCGGCGAGCCTCCGCCATCAAGTGGCGCCGATGGGCAAAGATTCCAGACAGACGTGAGGCCCCTCTATGTATGAGATAGAGGGGCCTCACTCACATGGCGTCGCCGCCATGTGGGTCACGATCGCCGTCGGCAGCGGCAGCTCGACCGCCTTCACGAGTCGCCGCCCGAGTCGCCCCGAGCGATGATCTGATCCAGTTTCTGAACTGCCAACTCCGGCACCGCCGCCCCGACTTGACCGAGATAGCCCGGGGGCTTTCGTCGGTCGCGCCGAAACGACATTGGCACCGGCGCCTCAGGTCGATGCTTGAGCGACCTCGCGCCGACCACCCTTTCGGGTTGCCGTCGCGTTTGCCGTTCGCGCACCCCCGGGGAGCGCCACCCTCGGTCGCCGCTGACCGCCCTTGCGGTTGGCCGCGTCGCCCATCGGGTTTTTGCTTCCCGGAAAACCCTTGGTGCTGTCTTCCGTGATCCGTGACGTGGGAGATTTCTAGCGGTCCGGCGGCGCGCTGACAAGGCCTTTACCGCAAGAACTTTCATCGAATTCCAAGATCTTTTGGACGTCCACAGATTCGACGCGGTTGTCCCCCGCGACGCCTTCGATCTCCACCGGTTGTGCACCGATCCGTCCACAGGAGACGGTGATCGACACAGCCGCTAACGTGGCGGCATGCGCACACTCTTTCGTGGCGGCAATGTGTTCGACGGCACCGGATCCGCCCCTGCCATCGCTGACATCGCGGTGGAGGACGGCAGGATCGTCGACGTCGGCGTCGGGCTCGACGGCGACGAAGCGGTCGACGTGGCGGGTCGCGGTGTGCTGCCCGGCCTGTTCGACTGCCACACCCACGTCACCGTGTCGCGGTTCGACTACATGGGTTTGCTGCAGCGACCGTTCTCCTACCAGTTCTACGAGGCGGTGCGAAACCTCCGGCGGACGCTCGACGTCGGCATCACCACGATCCGCGACGCGCACGGCGCGGACCTCGGCGTCAAGCAAGCCGTCGACGACGGGCTGATCGCGGGGCCGCGCATGCAGATTTCGGTGACCGCGTTAAGCCAGACCGGCGGGCACGGCGACGGCTGGATGCCGTCGGGCAATCGCGTCGAGTTGATGCCGTCGCACCCCGGGCGACCTGACGGAATCGCCGACGGCGTCGAGGAAATCCGCCGCAAGGTTCGTGAACTCGTGCGCGCGGGCGCCGACGTCATCAAGGTGTTCACCTCCGGCGGCGTGCTCTCGCCACGCGACGACCCACGGCACCCGCATTACCGGCTGCCGGAGCTGCAGGTGCTCGTCGAGGAGGCCACCGCCGCGGGAGTTTGGGTGATGGCGCACGCGCAAGGCGCCGATGGCATCAAGAACGCCGTGCGCGCGGGCGTCCGCTCGATCGAGCATGGAATTTTCTTGGACGACGAGGGAATCGAGCTGATGCTCGACGCGGGCGCCTGGCTGGTGCCCACGCTGTCGGCGCCGCAAGCGGTCATCGACATGGTCGAGGCGGGCGGCAGTCTGCCGGAGGCTGTGGTCGCTAAAGCCCGGTCGGTCGTCGAGGTTCACCGGGTCGCGGTTCGGCGGGCCGTCGACGCTGGCGTGAAGATCGCGATGGGCACCGACAGCGGCGTCGGCGCGCATGGCGACAACCTGCGCGAGGTGGAGTTGATGGCCCAGGTCGGCATGACGCCGGCGCAAGCGCTCGTCGCCACGTCGTCCGAGGCGGCCAGATTGCTCGGTGTCGACCGCGAATTGGGCACGATCGAGCGCGGGAAGCGGGCCGACCTGGTGGTGATCGACGGCGACCCGCTCGACCTGCGCGGCCTCGGGCAGCGGGTGCTCGCGGTCTGGATGGACGGCGCGCGGGTTGACTCCGGCGCCGCCGCCACGAGTTTGCCGACTAAATCCCTAGGTTAAGTGGCGCGATCACCTTGACCCCGGCTACGATGGCCGACATGTCTGCCGGAGCACGGTTCGTCTCGCGCCGCTTGGTGCAACGCCGTCACGTCGATCTGCTCCGGGTCTGCAGCGCCGCGTGTTGACGGTCCGCGTCTTTCGCTGACCGTTCTTCCGCCCGCTGTTTTGAAAGCAGACTCTCCATGCATTTGTCATTGAGCTTGATCCTGGCCGGCGTGCTCGTCGGCTTTCTCGTCGGCCTCACCGGTATGGGTGGCGGCGCGCTGATGACGCCGATCCTCATCATGATCTTCGGCGTGGCGCCGTTGGCCGCCGTGTCCAGCGACCTGGTGGCCTCGCTGTTCATGAAGCCAGTCGGAGCGATGGTGCATATGCGCAGGGGCACGGTGAACAAAAGGCTGGCGGCGTGGTTGACGATTTCAGCCGCCCCTTCGGCGTTTTTCGGCGTCCTTGTGTTGAAATCCATCGGTGACAGCGCCCGGGTCCAAGCCGACGTCAAAGTGTTTCTCGGCATTGCGTTGCTGTTGACCGTGGCATCGATGGTGGTGAAGTCGTGGATCGCCCGCCGTCGGGACGACGTCGCCCGCACCGGTTCGACCGGCGTTCCCAGCGTGGTGGTTCGCCCGGTGCTCACGGTGCTCATCGGCGTGGTGGGTGGGCTGGCGGTGGGCATGACGTCGGTCGGCTCGGGGTCGCTCATCATCGGCATGCTGCTGCTCGCCTATCCGGGGTTGCGCGCCGGCCAGCTGGTCGGCACCGACCTCGTGCAGGCGATTCCGTTGGTTGGCGCGGCCGCGCTCGGCCACGCGATTTTCGGTGACGTGCGGCTGCCGGTGACCGTGTCACTGCTGATCGGCGCGATTCCGGCGGTGTACTTCGGCGCGCGCGTGTCGGCGACCGGCGCGAGCCGCCTCGTGCGGCCGGTGCTGGCCGTTGTCTTGCTGGCATCGGCCCTGAAGTTGGTCGACGTGAGCACCGGGTGGACTGTCGCGGCGACGACCGCATGGGTGGCTGTTCAGCTGTCCAGCGCCCTCCTGCGCCGGCGCCGCATGGCCCGGCAGCGCGCCGAAGTCGACGACATCGACCTGGGCGAACTCGACGCGGTCGGAGCGCGCTGACCTCAGCGCGCCCAGGGCGCCTCGGCGTCCAGCTTCTTGTAGTACTTCTCGAGGTGGCTCTTCACCTTGCCGACATCGTCGCTGGGCAAGTCGACGCCGCCGCGGCCGCCTTGGACGACGTTGGCGGCGGCCATGATGCCGCGGGGCACCGCGACCAGCTTCCCGTCGATCACGTCGGCGATGAGCATCTTGTACGCGGAGAAGTTCTGCTTCTTGTCGGCGTCGTACCAGATGTGCGCGTCCCGGTACTTGGCGTTGGGCTCATCCTCCGCGTGCGCCCAGGCGCGAACCCGGCTCTCAGCCGCCGAGCCGTCCCACTCGCGGTCACGGTCGGCCACCGGCAGATTCTTGAACGCGGTTACCGCCATCGTCGCTCCCGTTGTGCGGTGTCGAGCAGGTCAGACTATGGCGTTGCCGAGTTCGAGGCGTCCAAAACGCGACTTCGCTCGGAGCCGCGAATCGGTAGGAAACCTTTACCCCTCAGGGAGTTTCGCGAGCCTCACGGGTGGAATTCGCGTCGCACCTCGTTCTGCGGACACGGTGAACGGACGGTGATCGTCTTGGCAGCGGCTAGTCGGTCTTCGTGGCGCAAGGCGCGCCAGTTCGACGGCGACCTCAAGCGCTGGCACCGCGCGACGGAACGGTTGCGATCGATCCGCGGGGAGGCCGCGCCGGGCGACCAGGCGGACGTCGCGACCTTGTGGTGCAAAGTCGTGGAGACCAACGAAATCCGGTTGGCTGACGGCCCGCTGTTGGAGCGGCCAGCGCCCTCGGGGGTAGGGGCCGGGGAGCGGTCGTACGATCACGGTCGTGAGCCAACGTCGAATTCATGACCTCAGCGCGAAAACCATCAGCTTCGCCAGTGCGGACGGCGACCAGATCGAGGGTTTTCTCGCGCAGCCAACGGACGTTGACCGCTTCCCCGGCGTTGTCCTCATTCATCACCTCCCGGGATACGACCAGGCGACCAAGGAGATGGCCCTGAAGTTCGCTTCGACCGGCTACGCCGCGCTGGCGCCTAACCTGTACAGCCGAGACGCTCCCGACGCCGCCCCCGACGACGCGGCCGCGATCGTCCGCGCGCAAGGAGGAGTGCCCGACGATCGGCTGGTCGGCGATGTCGACGGCGCGGCCCGCCATCTTCGCGCGATGGCCGGCGGCAACGGCAGGGTCGGGGTGATCGGCCACTGCTCGGGCGGCCGGCAGGCGTTCCTCTCCGCGTGTCGACTGCGCCTCGACGCCGCCGTCGACTGCTATGGAGCGTTTGTCGTGGGCACGCCTCCGCCGGAGTCGGGGCTCAGCGCCCAACCCGTCGTCGACCTGACGCCGTCCTTGTCGTGCCCCTTGCTCGGGCTGTTCGGCGCCGACGACAAGATTCCCTCGCCAGACCAGGTGGCCGAGCTCGCCGACGCGCTGCGCGCGGCCGGCAAAGACTTCGAGTTCCACAGCTTCGACGGGGCTGGTCACGGCTTCTTCTCGGTTGACCGCCCGAACTACCGAGTGGCGGCGGCCACTCGCGGTTGGGAGCTCATCTTCGACTTCTTCGGTCGTCACCTCGGCGCCAACTCGTGACGCGCGCACTCGCGGCACGCGCATTTCCGACGAACTTGTGAAGGACACCTTCGATGTGCACGTATCTCACTGAACGACTTGTCCTTGAGGGCAGCGCCAAATCGGGTGAGCGGTGGACGCCGGTCGACTCCGCGAGCGTGTACTTCGACCATCCGGTGCACGCGAACGCGGAGCACAGCGTGAACCTCGACTTCTTCGGCGACGGCCAGCCGGGTCGCGACGGTGCCCGCGCCCGGCGGGTGGCGCTCGAGTTGACACCGGCCGCCGCGCGGGAACTCGCCGCCGCGATCGAACGCGTGCTGGCGAGCGCGCCAGCGCGGATCCTGGCCGGCTGAGCCGGTCTACTCGACCGCGACCGAGGGCGCGCTTTGCCCGGCGTGCTCCGCCGCGCTCTGCCGCACCGCCGCGACGTGCGACGCCCGGCTCGGGAGCGTCAGCGCGAGCAGGGCGCCAGCCAGCGCGATGAATCCGCACACGACGAACGCGCGATCGAAACCGGACGTCGTGGCGGCCGCCGCGCTCACGTGGCGGGCGAGCAGGCCGGTTGAGCGATCGGTGGCGATCGTGGACAGCGCGGCGAGGCCCAGCGCCCCGCCGACCTGGCGCGTGGTGTTCAACAACCCTGACGCGAGCCCGGCTTCGCGTCGGTCGACGCCTGAAGTCGCCGCGACCGTGAGCGGCACCATCGACATGCCCATGCCGAAGCAGACGAACAGCATCGGCGCCAGCAGATGCGCGGCGTAGTTTCCCGACGAGGGCAGGGTGGAGAACCACCACAGGGCGCCGGCCGAGAGCAGACCCCCGATGACGATGAGGCGCCGTGGGCCGACATGGCTCACCAGCCGGGACGACATCGTCGCCCCGCCGATGATGAACAGCGCGCCCGGCAAGAACGCCACTCCCGCGACCAGCGCGCTGTAGCCGAGCACGTCCTGCATGTAGAGGGAGAGGAAGAAGAACATCGAGAACATCGCGGCGCCGACGGCGATCGCGATGCCGTTGGCTGATGACAACGACCTCATCTTGAAGATTCGCAACGGCACCATCGGCAGAGCGGTGAACCGCTCGATCACGACGAAGGCGACGAGCAGCGCGACCGCCACGCCCAGCGTGCCAAGTGTGCGCGCCGAACCCCACGGGTGGTTGTTGGTGCCGACGATCGCGTAGACGAGGATTGCCAGCCCGGCCGTCACGGTGACGGTGCCGGGAAGGTCGAGGCCGCGCACGCCGCGCGCCCCAGGGGCGGCGTCCGCCCGCGATTCGCGCAGCGCGATGGCGGCGGCCGCGAAGAGCGCGGCGCCGATCGGCACGTTGACGAAAAGCACCCAGCGCCAGCTGACCAGATCGGTCAGCACGCCGCCGGCCAGCGCGCCGAAGGCGCCCCCGCTGCCGGCGGTGGCGCTCCAAACGCCGAGCGCCCTGGCCCGGGCCCGGTGGTCGGTGTACGTGGTGGTCAGCAAGCTCAAGGTGGACGGCGCGAGGATGCCGCCGCCGAAGCCCTGCACCGCCCGCGAGACCTCGATCATCGCGGCGTTCTGCGAGAAGCCGCCGACCAGGCTGGCGAGGGTGAAGACGGTCAGCCCGAACAGGAAGACCTTCTTGCGCCCGAACAGGTCGCCGGCCCGGCCGCCGAACAGCAGGAATCCGGCGAAGGTCAGCGCGTACGCGTTCACCACCCATTGCAGTTGACCGTGGTTCAGGCCGAGCCCGTGCTGCGCCGCCGGCTTGGCGATCGAGGGCAGCGCGACGTTGACGATCGAGATGTCCAGAACAACCATGAACTGCGCCACGCACGCGATCGCCAGCACCGCCCACGCGGGGACGTGCGGGTGCGTGTGCGGCTGATGGCCGCGCTCACCGGACGGCTCGCCGAACGACTGCGTTGTGCTCATCGCGTGCTCCTGGGCGGGGGAGTGACCCAACTGGCCGGGCCGTATGACGTTACGGCCCCAACCTAGGAGCAGTCACCGACATTTCGGGCGGTACCGTGAGCGTCACGGGACCGACGCACAGCTGACCCTAGGAGCCCATCGTGGCCATCGCGACGACTAATCCGGCGACCGGCGAGGTCGTGAAGTCATTCGACCCGATGTCGGAGCAGGAGATCGAGGCGCGACTCGGCGCGGCGTCGTCCGCTTTCGACGCGCTGCGACGCACGTCGTTCGACGAACGGGCGCGGTGGATGCGAAACGCCGCCGACATTCTCGACGCCGAAGTCGAAGACGTCGCCCGCACGATGACCCTCGAGATGGGCAAGACGTTCGCCTCCGCCAAGGCGGAGGTCTCGAAGTGCGCGAAGGCCTGCCGTTACTACGCCGATCACGCGGAGTCGCTGCTCGCCGACGAGCCGGCTGCCCCGTCGAGCGTCGGCGCGGTGAAGGCGTACGCGCGGTACGAGCCGCTCGGCCCGGTGCTCGCGATCATGCCGTGGAACTTCCCGCTTTGGCAGGCGATGCGCTTCGCCGCGCCCGCGTTGATGGCCGGCAACGTCGGTGTGTTGAAGCACGCGAGCAACGTGCCGCAGACCGCGTTGTTCATGGCTGAGCTGTTCCGCCGCGCCGGCTTCCCGCAGGGCTCGTTCGAAACGCTGCTGATCGGCTCCGGCGCGGTCGAGCGGGTCATCACCGACCCGCGCGTCAAGGCGGTCACGCTCACCGGCAGCGAGGCGGCGGGCCGGTCGGTGGCCGCCATCGCCGGGCGCGAGATCAAGAAGACCGTGCTTGAGCTCGGCGGCAGCGATCCGTTCGTGGTCATGCCGTCGGCCGACATCGACCGCGCCGCCGCGGTGGCCACCACCGCGCGCTGTCAGAACAACGGTCAGTCGTGCATCGCGGCCAAGCGGTTCATCGTGCACACCGACGTCTACGACGCGTTCGTCGCCGCCTTCACCGACAAGATGGCGGCGTTGCGGGTGGGCGACCCGATGGACGACGCGACCGCCGTTGGCCCACTCGCCACCGAGCAGGGCAGGTCGGACGTCGAGGAGCAGGTGCGCGACGCGGCGGCAAAGGGCGCGACCGTCCGTTGCGGCGGCCAGCGGCCAGACCGGCCGGGGTGGTGGTTCCCGCCGACCGTCGTCAGTGACCTCACCCCTGACATGAAAATGTGGTCCGAAGAGGTCTTCGGCCCGGTGGCAGGGGTTTACCGGGTCGAGTCGATCGACGACGCCTTGCGCATCGCGAACGGCACGTCGTTCGGTCTTGGCTCAAACGCATGGACGACGGATCCAGCCGAGCAGCAGCGCTTCATCACCGAACTCGACGCCGGCGCGGTGTTCATCAACGGGATGACCACGTCGTATCCGGAGCTGCCGTTCGGTGGGGTGAAGAACTCGGGCTACGGAAGGGAGCTCTCGGCGCAGGGCCCCCGCGAGTTCTGCAACCAAAAGACCGTGTGGGTCGGCGACGGCGGCGGCGCGACGACGTCCGCCGGCAATCACGCCGAATGAGCTCGCGCCGGCGTCGTCCGCACTGACAGCCGCGACAGCATGCGCTGCGTCACCTCGGTGATCTCGCGCACCGCCTCCTCGAACGCGGCCTCGTTCGCGGCCGACGGCTTTCGCATTCCGGCCACTTTTCGCACGTACTGCAGGGCGGCGGCGCGCGCGTCGTCCAAAGTGGCCGCCTCGACATACGGCGGGCGCAAGGTCTTGATGCTCCGGCACATGGTGGCCATGGTAGGCGCGGGCCGCTGGATCGCCAGCTACGCGCGGTGGTTCAGCTGCTCGGCGTCGACCTTCTTCGCTCGCGCCGCGCGCAACCGGTGGGCGGCGTGGCCGACGTGCATCGCGAGGTAGGGGCGGCCGTGGGCCCGGGCCTGCAGGACGGCGCGCCGCAGTTCCATCTTGTCGAAGGTGCCTGACGTCCCGACCAGCAGCACACCGGCGACCATCGCGACCAGCCCGCAGACCTCGAGCGCCAGCGCGGCGGGATCGACCCGCAAATGCTCCTGGAAGACCACGATCCCGACGGCGATGCCCGACAACGGTTCGGCCGCGGTCAGCGCGGGCAGCGAGGCGCGCAGCGGCCCCGCCTCGAAGGCGCTTTGCGCGAGCAGCAGGCTGACCACGCCGATCGCGACCAGCGCGTACGGCGACCAGTGCAAGAACAGGTCGGGAACGCTGCCGTTGAACGCCTTGGTGACCCGGCGGGTCAATCCGTCTTGGATGCCGAACAGCAGCCCTGCGCCGGTGGCCAGCAGCATCGAGCGCACCACGCCGGTGTGGCGTCTTGCCGCGATGACGCAGACCTCGGTGAGCCCAACCAGCCCCAACGCGAGAACCCAACGCGGCAGCGAGTCGCCGTCCGGATTGCCGCCGGACGGCCGGCTGCCGACGATGAACATCGCGACACCGGCCGAGAGCAGGAGCGCGCCGGCCCACTCGTTGAAGCCCAGCGATTCTCGATACAGCAGGTGAGCGATGATCAGCGCGAACAGCAGGTTCGCGGTGAGCATCGGCTCGACGAGTGACACGTCGGCGTTCGCGAAGGCGGCGCCCGAGAGCAACTGCCCGATCACCATCGCGCCGACACCGGCGATCCAGATCGGCTTGTGAAGCAGGTCGATCAACAGCCGAAAGCGCATGAAGTCGGACGGCGGAGCGCTCTGCGCGGCATGCTGCTGCAACACGAACCCAAGGCCGAGGCAGACGGCGGCCGCGAGGGCGATCGGGTAGATCACGACTTCGCCGACGTCAGCGGGCCGGGTCGCAGGTCCATGACCGATGGGTACCCAATTCGCCGCCGCCATGCGCCAGGGCGGGACCGGGGACGACGATCGGCGACGCGCTTTCGGCGATCTCGCCGAGACCGGTCAGCGCACGGGCTTGCCCCGGCGTGCGACGGGTACATGGCCGCCATGCGTGTGCGGCGGCTGCTGAGTGTGAGACGCGATCTGGTGATCATGGTTGCGATGCCCTTGCTCAGCAAGGGTATTTCGCTGGCCGCTCGCGAGCTGCGCAATCGGCGCATTGACAGCCGTGCCGCGGATCGACTCGATCAGGCGGGCCGGCTACTCGCCAAAGCGCGGCGCCTCCTTTAGCAGGCCTCATTTGGAAGGGCGACGACCGGTGACCCAAGAACACGTGTTGGAAGACCCCCGAACCCGCTACCCGCGTCCTGAGTTCCGCGCGCAAGATCAGGACTATCCCGGACGCGGTGGGGCGATGAGTCCGACGCCCGATCACGGCGAGCGCACGTACCGCGGCAGCGGCAAGCTGACCGGGCGGGTCGCCATCGTCACTGGCGCCGACTCGGGGATAGGCCGCGCGGTGTGCATAGCCTTCGCACGCGAGGGCGCCGACCTTGTCTTGAGCTACCTCCCGGTGGAGCAGGCGCAGGCCGAAGAAACCGCCAATCACGTGAACGAGGCGGGTCGCACCGCGGTCTTGTTGCCCGGCGACGTCTCCGACGAGCAGCAGTGCGAGACGATCGTCGAACGGGCGATGCGGGAGTTCGGGCACATCGACGTCCTGGTGAACAACGCCGCCTATCAGATGGCTCAAAAGGGCGGCCTGCTTGACATCACCACCGAGCAGCTCGAGCACACGTTCAAGACGAACGTCTTCGCGATGTTTTGGTTGTGCAAGGCCGCGCTGCCTCACCTGCGGCCGGGGGCAAGCGTCATCAACACGTCCTCCATCGAGGCGTACAACCCCAAGCCGCCGCTGCTCGACTACGCCGCCACCAAAGGCGCGATCGTCAACTTCAGCAAGGGGTTCGCGATCGACGCCGCGAAATACGGGGTGCGGGTCAACACGGTCGCGCCCGGGCCGATCTGGACGCCGCTGATCCCCGCCACCATGCCAGCGGACGACGTGGCCAGCTTCGGCGCGCAAACGCCACTGGGACGCCCCGGCCAGCCAGCCGAACTGGCTGCCGCCTACGTCTTCTTGGCGTGTGACGATTCCAGCTACGTGACCGGTGAGGTGCTGGGTGTCACCGGTGGCGGGCTGCTCGCCTAGTCGTCGAGCCCAAGCAGCACGCGGTGCAGCAACTTGCGGGCGGCCGGGCCGACCGCCCTCCCGACGGGGTTTTGCTCGGCCAGCGCGGCGCGAGCGGCGTTTGAGCCGCACGCGCCGTGCACCGCGCCCCCCGGGTGGGCGGAGGCGGACGCCAAGTACAAGCCGCGGACCGGTGTTTCGGGCCGGGCCAATCCGGGAGTGGGCCGGAAAACCAGTTCTTGATGGAGCGCGGTCGTTCCGTTGTTCAAGGCGCCGTTGCGCAAGCTGTCGTTTTGCGCGTCCATACCGAGTGGGCTGGTGGCCACCCGAGCCTTCACGCAATCGCGGAAGCCGGGCGCGAAAGCCTCAATCTGCGCCTCGACGCGGTCTGCCATCGCGGCCGTCTCCCGCTCATCCCACCTTCCGGTGATGTCGGAGTCTCCCGCGTCGCCGCGAATCTTCTGGGGCACGTGGGTGTACGCCCACAGCGACTCCGTGCCGGCCGGTGAACGACTGGGGTCGGCGGTCGTCATCTGACCCACCAACAGAAAGGGTTTGCGCGGTACCCGGCCCGTCGCGATGTCGGAGGTGAACCGGGTCAGATCGTCCATGGACTCGCCGATGTGCACGGTGCCCGCGCCGCGGACCGACTCCGACTCCCACGGGACCGGTTTGGACAGCGCCCAATCGACCTTGAAGGTCGCGTAGTCCCATTGAAAGCGTCGGATGTCGTCGCGCAGGCGGATCGGTAGCTCGTCCCATGACACCAGACCGCCGTAAAGCGACGGCGCCGGAACGTCGGCGAGAATCGCCTTGTCGGCGGTGAATTCAGCACCGTCGTGCGTTCTCACGGCCACCGCGCGCCCGCCTCGCACAATCACCCGGACGACGCGCTGGCCGCAGATGACTTGCCCCCCGCGCGCCTCCAAGCGCCGCACCATCGCTTGGCTGAGCGCTCCGGCGCCGCCCTCCGGCACTGGAAAGCCGACCTGTTGCCCGAGCATCGAGAGCAGCCAACCGAAGGTCGCGCTGAGGTTCATCTCCGGGCTGAGATCCGCGTGCAACGCGTTGCCCGCGAGCAGCATCGCGGCTTCCCCAGCGAACTCCTCTTCGGCGAGCCGTCGGACGGGCAACACGGCGAAGCGGGCGAATCGCAGCAGCCCCGCGGCGCGCAGCGACCACGCCAGCCGGAGTCCGGCGCGCACCGGCGGAAATGGGGTGGTGATGGCGTCGATCAGCGCCGGGTTCACCTGCAGCCACAGGTCGTACAGCCGCCGCCACGCCTCGCCGTCACCCGGCGCGAGCGCCTCGGCCGCCGCCATCGTGGTCTCGAGGTCGCGCGACAGCAACGCGCAACGGCCCCCACTGAGCGGGTGCGCCAGCACAGCGGGCGCGTGCAGCCAGCGCAGACCGTGCTTTTCGAGCTGGAGCTCTTGGATGACCGGCGATGCGACCGCGAGCGGGTAGAACGCGCTGCAATGGTCGGTCACGAACTCGGGATCCACGTACCTGCCGCTGCGAACCGCGCCGCCTGGCTCCTCTTGCGCCTCCAACACGACCACCGACCAGCCGGCGTCAGCCAACAGGTTGGCGGCGACCAGGCCATTCGGACCGGCGCCGATCACGATCGCGTCGAGGCTCACAGTTTCCCACCTACCCTGCGTCGTTTTCGTCACGCGCTGAGCGGTCCTCGCTCGGCGGTTCTCGCCGCCGCGCCTACGACGCCCAAGGCTGGGTAACACGCAGCGATGGCGGTGAACCGTAGATACATGCCGTATGAGCCGTCGCTGATCTTCAGCGTATTGCGCGACGGGTGGAGTTACGACAAGTGGGTTGTCGGCACGTCGCACATCCGAGCCGTTGATCCGACGTGGCCGCAGCCCGGTGCGAAACTGCATTACCGCATCGGCTGGGGACCGATGAGCAAGGAGGATCAGACGCGATCGATGCGTTTGGTCGACGGAAGCGAGTTAGAGCTCGAGGCCGTGGGCAGGCCGCTTGGCTCCGCGCGGGTGGATTTTCGGGTGGACCGGGTGCGAGATGGTTCGCTGGTCACGATGATCGAGCATCCGACCAAGGGCCCGCTGGCCGACCTGCACAACGCCGGGTTCGAGTTCTTGATCTACCTGCGCAACGTCGAAACGCTGCGGCGGCTGCAGCGCGAGGTCAATCACCGTCAGCGGAGCCGTCCCAAAGACCGGTGATCTCGGCGAGGTCGGCCAGCTGGAAGTCCAGCCATTTGGTGACGTCGTTCGACCGCACGATGTAGGCCGCGGCCTCGCGCAGATCGCGTCGACGTTGGGCCGGCATGGTCAACGCCTCGTAGAGCGCATCAGCTTGTTGCTGCACGTCGAACGGGTAGAGGGTGATGGCGAAGGCGCCAAGTTCTTCGTGCGCGCCGGTGCTTTCCGACAACGCCAGCACTGCGTCGCGGCGAGACACCGACACCGCCTCCTTGGCGACGAGGTTCATACCGTCCGCTATTGAGTTGACCATCACGACGTCGCAGATGCTGTAAGCGGCGACCGCCGTCGGAAAGTCCTCGTGCAAGCGAAGGTCGATTGGGGCTTCCCCGCCGCGGGTGTATTTGGCGTTGATGCGCGCCACCACCGAGCCGATGCGGCCGACGTACTCGACGTACTCGTCGACGTCGAGCCGGCTCGGTTGGAGAAACGCCAGGAAGCGCACCTTGCCGATCAGCTCGGGATGGTCGTCGAGGAGCCGCTCGAACGCGAGAAAGCCGCGGACGATGTTCTTCGAGGGATCGGTGCGGTCGACGCGCACGATCAGCTTGCCACCCTCGGCGACGATCCACTGCTCGAGGTCGTCGAGCCGGCCGCGAACCACCTTGCTGTTGGCGACCTCTGTCAGCCCGTCGACGTCGATCGAGATCGGATACGTCTTCGCGGTGACCGTGCGCGGGCCGACCTGCACGGTCATCTTGTCGAGGTTGATCGACAATCCCAACAACTCCTGCGCGCAAAGCAAGAAGTTGCGGGCGAACCGCTCGGTGTGAAACGCCACCACGTCGTTGCCGAGCAGCCCGCGCATGAGGCGCTCTCGCATCTCCGGCGGCAGCACCCGCCAGGCGTCCGGCCCAGGCCACGGGATGTGCACGAAGTGCGACAGGACGACGTCGGGGCAACGCTCGCGGACCATGTCGGCGACCAAGTAGAAGTGGTAGTCGTGCAGCAGCACGAGCGCGCGGCCGCCTTGCTGCTCGACCTCGTGCACCACGGCGTCGGCAAAGGCCTGGTTGACCGTGACGTAGCCATGCTCGAAGGCGTCGCGCTCCCTCGTGCCGATGTTCGGCGCTCTCGTCAGGTCGTACAGTCCGTGCTGGATGAACCACAGCAACGGATTGGAAATCACCGCGTAGAAGTCGTCTTTCGCCGCCGCGTCAAGCTCGACCATGCGCACGTGCAGCACCGCGGCCTCCGACTGAGACTCGTCGCGGTCGAGCACCCGAGGCCCCCCTTTCATCACGAGGGGAATCGCGTTGTTCTTGTGCTCGGCGGCGACGGCGGCGTCCTCCTCCGTGGCCGCGGCGCACACCCACACCGCGTCGTTGAGCTGTTCGGTGAGGCCGACCAGCGCCGTGACGAGCCCGCCCGCGCCTCGCCTCGCCAGCCGGGCGCCGCCCTCGCGGCGGAACTGCACAGGGGCTCGATGGGACGCGACCACCACCGGCACCCCTAGCGCGCGAGGGTTGATCGCGCGGCGAGTGTTGGCGCGCGGCGGCTGCGACCGCCGGTTCGGCTGACTGCTCACAGTTCCCTTTTCTATCGGGTCGGTGAGTGATCGCTTCCCCCTGGAGGGCCCGCCCACTCTTTCGCGCGCTCCTTGCGCTGGGCGATGTCGGCGTCTCGTGCCAGGCTCACCGGTATGCCAACGCCCTCCCAGGTCTACCTCCAGCTCGGCCGGTCACGGGTGTTCGCCTGCGCGGTCGAGTGGCCAGGTTGGTGCCGGCGCGGAAGAACCGAGGAGGACGCGCTGAGCGCGCTCGCGCACTACGCCGCCCGCTATGCCCCGGTCGCGGCCGACGCCGGTGTTCCGCTGCCATCGTCGGCGGCCGACTCCTTCGACGTCGTGGAGCGCATCGACCCGCCGCCCGGCAAGTCGTTCTCCGCCGTCGACTTCGGCGCGATCGACGCCGCCTGCGCGTTGGATCGCCGGCCGCTGAGCGCGGCCCAAGCGAAACGGCTGGCGGCGATCGTCGAAGCGAGCTGGCGCAAACTCGATGACGTCGTCGCCCATGCTCCCGCCCAACTGCGCAAGGGGCCGCGCGGTGGCGGGCGCGATCGCGACAAGGTCTACGCGCACGTCTTCGGCGCCGAGACCGCGTACGCGCGCAAGATCGGCGTCCGGCACAAAGAGCCGAGCCTGGACGACGCGGCGGCGATCGCGGCGCTGCGCGCCGACATCGTCGCCGCGCTCACCGCGGCCCGGGCCGCCGAACCAGTGATCGCCAACGGATGGCTGCCGCGGTATGCCGCGCGGCGGATCGCGTGGCATGTGCTCGACCACGCGTGGGAGATCGAGGATCGCAGCGAGTGACGCCCACCCGCTAGGTTGCCGTGCATGACAGCGGAGTCGACGCAAGTTTTCGCGGAGTTCGCGGCCATGGCGGTCGACGACATGCTCGCGCACCAGCCGGCGATGGCCACCTCGCTCGGCGACCATCGTTTCGACGACCGGCTCGACGACCTGCGTCCGGAGGCGGTCGAGGAGGAGGCGCGGGTCCTGTCGGCGCGGTTGCGCGAGCTGGACGGCTTTGACGTCGCTGCGCTGCCGGTCGCGTATCAGGTCGACGCGAGGGTGCTGTCGGTGCGACTCCGCGAACGGCTGTTTGAGCTGACGCAATCGCGCGAGCACACCTGGAACCCGTTGATGGCCAACCCCGGAACAGCGTTGTATCTGCTGCTCGCTCGCGATTTCGCGCCGCTGCGAGACCGGCTGCTGAACGTCGCGAAGCGGCTCACGCAGGCGCCCGAGCAGCTGGCGGCGGTTCGAGCCGTGCTCGGGCAAGCGGCGATGCCGCGCGTTCACGTCGAAACCGCGATTGACCAATTCACCGGCACGCTTGGCCTTGTCGAAAACGAGATTCCGCGGCAATTGAGAGACGCGCCGGATGTCGCGCGCGAGGTCGAGCCTGCTCTGGCGGTTAGTCGCGACGCGGTCGCCGACCACATCGCCTGGCTGCGTGCGCAACTCGACGGCGCGGCGGGGAACCCCCGACTGGGCAAGGATTTGTTCGCCCGCAAGCTTGCATTGGTGCTCGACCTCGACCGCTCACCAGAGCGGGTGTTGGCTGACGCCCTCGCCGACATCGATCGGGTGGAGGCGGAGCTCGCCGCGGTGGCCGCGACGCTTGGCGGCTCGCCGTCCGAGGTTTTGGCGCGGCTCGCCGTCGACGCGCCGACCGACGAGACCGTGGTCGCGGTCGCGCGTGAAGCGTTGACGGAAACACGTGCGTTTGTCGAGGAAAGCGACCTCATCACGGTGTACGACGACCCGGTCGAGATCATCGTGATGCCGGAGATTCATCGCGGTGTCGCGGTCGCGTATTGCGATTCGCCAGGTCCGCTCGACCCGCCCGATGCTACGACGTTCTTCGCCATCTCGCCGACCCCCGACAGTTGGCCGCCGGAGCGGGTGGCGTCGTTCTATCGCGAGTACAACGTCCACGCGATGCGCAATCTCGTCATCCACGAGGCGATGCCGGGGCACGTCGTCCAGCTCGCGCACGGCCGGCGGGCACCGATGACGACCAAGGTGCGCCAGGCGTTTTGGAGCGGTCCGTTCGTCGAAGGGTGGGCGGTGCACGCGGAGGCCGAGATGGTGCGGCACGGCTTCGGCGGCCCGCAGGTGCGCATGCACCAGCTGAAGATGCGGTTGCGCACGGCGATCAACGCGGTGCTCGACGTCCGGGTGCATTGCGACGGCCTGTCCGAGGACAACGCGATGGCGCTGATGACCGGACGTGGCTTCCAAGAAGAGGGCGAGGCGG
>DASVDW010000167.1:0-13316 GCA_036380925.1 Acidothermaceae bacterium | reverse complement strand
CTCGATCAAGCTGGTCAGTTTCCGTGACGCGCGCTGATGGAGCGACGCGGCAGCCGGGCTCACCGTGAGCACGCCGGGCGAGAGGATCTCGAACCGCGAACCGGTCTCCGGCAGCGCCTCGACATCCGCGATGGTCCACGGCCCGGGGTGGGCGAACTTCTCCAGGCTGGCAACGCTCATGGCTCCCTCCTCGGTGTCGGAGGGTTCCAGTCTGACTGGGCCGCGTTCGCGGCCGCTGGCGTCGTTCACAGGGAGCTACCCGGCGCCCCCGCCTGCGTCGTCCGGCTTGGTGTTCTTCTCCTCGCGCAGGCCGGCGGCGAGGGCCTCGACGTCTTTCTTGGACGGCGAGGCGGCGGACCGGTTGGCCTGTTGCACCTCGATGAAGACCTCTTCGCGGTGCACTTCGACGTCGCGGGGGGCCTTGATGCCGATGCGGACAAGATCGGGCCGCACCTCGAGCACGGTGACCACGACGTCGGCCCCGATCATGATGCTCTCGCCGACTCGGCGGCTGAGAACCAGCAACCGGCGCTCCTTCCCTGGCGGGCCAGAGCGCCGATCCTACCGCGCTGGATCAGCTCGCTTGCCGCGCCGCGCGGTGCGGCGGGTCGAGGTGCGCGGTGAGGGGGGCCTTCAGCGGGTGGCCGCCGTTGACCAGCGTCACCTGGGCGGCCCGGCGGGTGTGCACGTTGACCACGATCGGGGCGAACAGGTTCGCCGTCGTGCTGGCCAGATCGGGCCCCACGGTGAGCAGCACCAGCAGCATCGCGTCGTCCGCGTCTTGCAGTTCGAGGCGCTCGGCGGTCGCGTCGTCGATCTCCGGCGCGTAGCCAGGGAAGAACGGGTACGGCGCCGCGGCGACGAACTCAAGTCCCTCGATGTCGAGACAGGTGAGCCGGAACAGCACTTCGTTGTCGGGGGCGACCCGCACCAGCGCGAACCGGTGCGCCGACGGGAAGCCGATCAGGTTGCCGGCGAAATCCAGCGTCGGCACGTCGATGAGCGTCGCGGTCATGGTTGGCGTCCTACCTCAAGAAATCGGTGAGCGAGAGTTGGAGAACTTTCGACATGGCTGCGAGCGAGGCCTGGTAGCTCACTTGCTGCATCGTCAGTTCGGTCGCGGCTTTGGCGGTGTCGACGTTTTCGACGTCCGACAGATTTCCAGTCAGCGTGTCGGCGTGAGCGCCGGCGAGGTTGATCATGTTGTTGATCCGGTTGTACGCGGCGCCTTCGATCGATTGCGCGTTCGTCATGCGGTCGAGCGACGCCTGGATGCCAACGAGGTCGTTGGTGAGGTTGGTTGGGTTGGTCTTGAGGTCGTTCAGGATTTGGTCGAACGTCGTGAAAATGTCGTTGCCTGGCGAGCCGAAGGCGTCGGCGGCGTTGATGTTCACCTGCACGACCGCGTTGCTGCCGACTGTGCGGGTGACCTTGCCGGTGTCGCCTTGATAGCTCACCAGCCCGGTGGCCGGGTCTTTGACGTACGCCGCGTTCAGCGACGTGGCGCCGCCGAAAATCGGCCGGCCGAGGTACGTCGTGTTCGCCAAGCCGAGCATGTCGGATTTCAAGCTGTCGACTTCCGCGGCGATCGCGGTCCGGGCGTTGGCGTCGCTGGCGCCGGTGTTCGCGGCTTGCGTGGTGAGCACCCGGAGCCGGTTGAGGATCGCGACACCGCTTTGCAGCGCGCCGTCGGCCGTGCCGAGCCAGGCCAGGCCGTCGTTCCCGTTGCGTTGGTATTGGTTGGCCCGCGCGATTTCGGTGCGGTACTGCATCGCCTGATCGGTGCCGACCGGGTCGTCGGACGGCTTGGTCACCTGTCGGCCGGAGCTCAGCTGCAGCTGCAGCCGCGACAGCTCCGCCTTGTTGGCCTGCAGCCCGGCCAGCATCGCGGTGGTGACGGCGTTTTGGGTGACCCGCATGCTCACGAGTGATCTCCTCAGACCAGGGTCCGGTTGATGAGCGTGTCGAGCACGCTGTCGAGGACGCTCAGGAACTTCGCCGCGGCGTTGTACGCCTGCTGGTAGGTGATGAGGTTGGTCTGCTCCTCGTCCAGGTCGACGCCGGCCGCAGAGTCGCGAGACTGCTGAATTTGCTGGACGACGCTTTGCTGCGTCGTCACCTTTTGTTGCGCGCTTTGCGACTCCGAGCCGAGCTTGACAATCATTTGCCGGTACAGCGCGTCGGCGCCGGTACCGGAGAAGTTGGCGAGCTTCTGCGCGTTGCTGCCGTCGAGGCTGACGACCGGGTTGCCGTTCGCGTCGAGGGCCGGCGGTTGTGACGACGCGGCGACGCCGTTCGGATCGGTGAGGGTGACGGTGATGTTCGCGGCCTTGGTCTTCGCGGGGTCGAAGAACGCGCCGCCCGCGGCACCGGTGAGGTCGTAACCCGCGCCCTGCTGCGCGTTCACGCTGGTGACGAGTTGCGCCGCGACGGCGTCGAGCTGGCTCGCGTACGACGGAATCGTGCTGTTCAAGGCGTTGAGCAGACCGCCGACCTGGCCCGACGCCGTGTTGACCACCTGGCCCGTGTCGGCCCACGACAGGCTCACCGGGTTGGTGGTCGCCTGGTCGACCGCGGTCGCGCCGCCGATCGTGAGCTGCCGCGACAGGCTGCCCGAGACGAGCGCGGATCCCCCGACGAACACGTCGGTCGAGCCGTCGCTGTTGACCCGTGTCGTCGCGCCGATCTGCGTCGAGAGCTGCCGGATCAACAAGTCGCGCTGGTCCATCAGGTCGTTCGGGTGGTTGCCGGCGCTGGTAGCGGCCACGATCGCCTTGTTGAGGGAGGCGATGTTGGCGGCGGTGCCGTTCACGTTGTTGACGATCGACTGCAGGGACTCCCTCGACGACTTCCATTGCGAGGAGAGCGAGCCGGCGGCGACATTGAGGCCCGTCGCCAGTGACTGCGCGGTGCCAATTAGCGCGGTGCGCGCGGCCGCGTCGCCGGGGTTGTTCGCGACGTCGTCCCAGCCGTTCCAGTACGACGAAAGCAAGGCTTGCAAGCCGCCGTCTCCGGGCTCGCCGAAGGAGTTCTCTATGTCGGAAAGGGTGCTCTGCATGCTCTGCAGGTTGCTGAGCGTGCCGTTTTCGGTGTTGCCGCGTTGCTCGAGGAACGCGTCTTGCAGACGCTGGACGTCGGTCAGGTTGACGCCCGCGCCCACGCCGTCCGACTTCGAGTACATCGCGGGGATGACCGAACCGCCGACGGCAGTCATGACCGCTCGCTGACGGGTGTAGCCGGCGGTGCTGGCGTTGGCGATGTTCTGACCGGTCACCTCGAGCGCTTTGCGTTCGGCCTGCAGCGCGGAAAGGGCGGTGCCGATCGTGCCGAACTCGGTGCCCATCAGATGGCCTCGTCGAGCAGCCGACGACGGGGGATCGAGCCTTCGCGCTTTCCAGCGGCGGTGTAGCCGTCGACCTGCACCGCGCCGATCGCGCGCAGCGTCTCCTGCGCGGAGCGGTAGGCGTTGCTGACGAAGTCGCGGTTCGCCTCGGCCAGCGAGGAGATCTCCTGGGTCAGCGTGAGGAACGCCGTGCGGTGCGAGCGGAACAGGTCCGACCACGGGGCTGGGGCGGCGTCGGCGAGGCTCGACAGGCTCGGGTTGGGGTCAAGACCCAGAGACGCCGCGACGGCGTCGACCTCGATGGAGCGGGTGAGCTCGGTGAGCCGGATCTGCTCGAGGACGAGTTCGACCTCGCGGGTCGCGCGCGCCAGCCAGCGCACCTTGCCGGCGGCGAGCAGGAGTTGCTCTTCTTCAAGCTTGAACAGCAAGACGTCGAGCAATTCACGCTCTCGCCAGAGGATGTCGGACACCTCGGCGAGGCCCATCGCGCAACCTCCTCGCGCAAACTGCGCATCGTCTTTGCTGCGCGGGAGCGCGCGGCAATCGTTGGGCTCCCATCGGCGGGTGCGTGGGGCAGCTGAGAGATCTTTGCGAGGAATCAGGGCTAGCGCGGCGAGGACACGGTCAGTCCGACGTCGGTGGCCGCTGCCGCGAGCACCGACGGTGTGCACGTCTTTTAACGCCTCGGCGACGGCGTGTCGCACGGCGGCGCTGTCGTTTCCCGCCCGGTGGAGCGTCCGGGAGATCTCGGCACGCGCGAGCGCGCTTGTGACTAACTCGGTCGGTCTCTCGAGGTCGGCGACGGCTTCGGGCGGCTGTGGATCTTCGATCGAATCCCTAAGGTCGGTCTGGCCGCCGCCGATGGTGCGTTCGGCCGACAAAAGTCGGAACAAGCGAAAGCAAGGGCTGGCCCACGGATGGACCGCCCGAGGCCCAACTCAAGGAGGAAAATCAAATGGGTCTTCGCATCAACACCAACACCGACGCCCTCGACGCGTACCGCAACCTGTCGATGACGCAAAGCAAGCTGTCGGACAGCTTGCAGAAGTTGTCGAGCGGCTACCGCATCAACAAGGCGGCGGACGACGCCGCGGGTCTGAGCATCAGCCAGGGCCTGCAGGCGCAGATCGGTGGTCTCTCCCAGGCGGTCAAGAACGCGCAAGACGGCATCAACGTCGTGCAGACCGCTGACGGCGCGCTCACCGAGGTCGACTCGATCCTGCAGCGCATGAACGTGCTCGCGGTTCAGGCCAACAACTCGGGCTCGCAAGACGCCGGCGCTGTCGCGGCGGCCCAGGCGGAGTTCGACCAGCTCGCGGGTGAGATCGACAACATCAGCAAAACCACGAAGTTCGGCCAGAGCGCCTTGCTCGACGGCACGTTCGGTGGCACGTCGGCGACGGTCGCCACCGCGATGACGGGGATTGCTGCCGACACCGGACTGACCGGCTTCGCCGGGACCGACTTCAGCAACATGCAGATCGACTTCAACGGATTGACCATCGACGGGACCACGCTGTCGGCGAGCACGCTCACCGGCAAGCTCACCGGGCACTCGACGAACGACTACGGCACGGCAGAGGCCGCCGGCCACTACAGCCGGGCGGCGGACGTTCAGAACGACCTGCAGAAGTCGGTCGACGCGGCGCTGAAGACAGCCGTCAGCGGCTACACCGCAGGCGACGTGAAGGTGAGTATCAGCGACGAGGGCAACGGTGTGTGGAAGGTCGCGCTCTCGTCCGGCGTCGCCGGGACGACGTTGAGCGCGAAGGGTGCCGCGGCCGGTGACTTCGGCTTCACCACCACAGCGGTGACCGCGACGGCTGCGGCCAACGGCGGCGTTTTCCAGATCGGCGCCGACAATGGCGACACCCAGGTCGTCAAGATCAGCAACGCCGACTCGAGCACCCTGGGCGTGGCCGCCGGCACCGACGTCAGCGCCGCGGCGACGATCACCAAGGTGCAGGGCGCCATCGCAAAGGTCTCGACCCTTCGGTCGACGCTTGGCGCCTACCAGAACGGGTTCCAGCACACCATCAACAACCTGAACGTCACTGTCGAGAACCTGCAGTCCTCGAACTCGGCGATCCAGGACACCGACATGGCGTCGGAGATGGTGAACTTCACCAAGGCGCAGGTGCTCCAGCAGGCCGGCGTCTCGATGCTGGCGCAGGCCAACTCGGCCTCGCAGGCGGTTCTGAAGCTCCTCGGCTAGTAGCCGCTCAGGGGTTGGGACTCTCGGCGACAGCAGAGGGTCCCAACCCCTGATCTGCCTCGGTAAGCGGTCGATAAGGGAGCGGAAGGAGCGGCGTTCAGATGGCCACCACAATTAGCTCAAGCGGCAACTCGAAGATTGACGGACTCGTCAGCGGTCTCGACACGACGTCGATCATCAACGCCATCATGGCGCAAGCGGCGCTGCCCCAGACCAACCTCAAGAACAACCTCGCACTGCAGCAGGCGAAGCTCTTCGCGTATCAGACGATCAACACCAAGTTCGCCGCGATGCAAACCGCTTCGGACGCGCTGACCGCGGCTTCGACGTGGCAGGCGATGGCCGTGACCTCGTCGTCCAGCACGGTGACCGCGACCGCCTCTGCGGGCGCGCAGGCGGGCAACTTCACCTTCGACGTGACACAACTCGCGAGCTACCAGTCCTCCGTCTTCGCGAACACCGTCTCCAGCACCTCGGCGACGGTGGTCACAGGCGGAACGCAGGTGACCATCACGAGCGGCGCCAATGCGCCCGTGACGATTGACACCGGCGACGGGTCCCTCGGCGCCGTCGTAGCCGGCATCAACAAGAGCGGCTCGGGTGTGCAGGCCACCGCGGTGCAAGTGTCGCCCGGACAGTACAAGCTGCAGCTCACGTCGAGCGCCACCGGCGCCAACGCCTCGTTCTCCGTGACCGGGCTGGACTCACTCGGCACGATGCAGAACACCTCGACCGCGCAAGACGCGCAAATCACCGTCGGGGCCGGAACGCCTGCCGCGTACACCATCTCGTCGAGCACGAACACGTTCAGCGACGCGATCCCGAACATGACGTTCACCGTGAGCCAGCTGGTCACCGGCGTCTCGCTGCAGACTTCACCCGACGGCTCCGGCATCGCCGACAAGGTGCAGGCGATGGTCGACGCCGCCAACGCGGTGCTCAGCGAGATCTCGAAGGACACCGCCTACGACGCGCAGAACAACCGAGCATCGGTTCTGACCGGCGACATGACGGCCGAGCAGCTGCGCAACAACATCCTCGGCGCGGTCGGTTCGATGCTCGGCAACGGCACGAGCGCGACGAGCATCGGACTCTCGCTGACCAAGGACGGCCAGATCACTTTCGACCGCGACGCTTTCACTTCCGCGTTCAACTCGAACCCAGCGTCGGTGCAGTCGGCGTTCATGCCGGCGGGCGCCTTCACGCCGGCCCAGTCAGGGTTGAGCGGAACCATCACGCTGCAAAAGAGCACGGACGCCACGCAGGTCGGCTCCTACGACGTCACGATCACGCAGGCCGCGACGAAGGCGAGCGCGACAATTGACACGTCGAGCGGCATCAGCGCCGGCCAGACCATCACGCTCGGCTCCGGCTCCACCAGCGCCACCTACACGGTGCAGGCCGGTGACACCGCGCAGACGATCGTCGACGCGCTCAACGCGATGGCGGCGACGAACAAGCTCGGCGTCACGTCGACGCTTGGCAGCAACGGCGTCATCAACCTCGCCTCGGCGGGTTACGGATCGCAATCCACCTTCACCTCGGCGGCCACCGGGGGCCTTGTCGCCTCCGCGGTCACCGCGGGCCTGGACGTCGCGGGCACCATCAACGGGCAAACGGCCAAAGGGATCGGTCAGATCCTCTACACACCGGCGGGCACGCCGGGCGTAGACGCCATCATGCTGAACGTCACCCTCACCCCGGCGGACGTCGCGGCGCTCGGCGGCGGATCGGCGGGCGCTTTCGCCTACTCCGCCGGTGTCGCGCAAAAGCTCGGCATCGCGGCCAACGCCGCCATCTCGTCGCAAACAGGGGCGCTGACGAACGAAATCAGCGGTGTCAACTCGACGATCGACACGCTCAACAGCGAGATCGCGAGTTGGCAGACGGTGCTCGACGCGAAGCAAGCGGCGCTGCAGTTGCAGTGGGCGAACCTGGAGAACCAGCTCGGCCAGCTGCAGGCGACCGGCGCCCAGTTGACCTCCGCCATCGCCGGCCTGCCCAGCTACTCCAACTCGAACTCGAAGTCCTAGAAACTCCACCTCGTAAAGGATGACGTCGTGGCTGTGAACCCGAAAGCGCGCTACCTCGCCGAGGTGGTCGCCACCGCGAGCCCAGCGAGGCTCCTCGTGATGTTGTACGACCGGTTGCTCCTCGACATCGTGCAGGGCAGGGACGCCCTCCGGCAGGGTCACCGGATCGAAGCCGACAAGCACCTGCGGCACGCGCAAGACATCGTCTTCGAGCTGCGCAGCAGCCTGCGCGTCGACCAGTGGGACGGCGCGTCGCGGCTGGCCAGCATCTACAGCTGGCTGCTCAAGGAGCTGATCCAGGCCAACGTCGACCGCGACGCCGACAAAGCCGAAGAATGCCGCAAGCTCGTGGAGCCGTTGCGCGAGGCCTGGCACGGCGCGGCGGCCCAACTAATGGCGCAGGCGGGCTGACCGATGGCGGCGTCCTGGTCTGACGTGCTCGACCTGTACGAAAGCGCGCTCGACGACTTCCAGCGTCAACTCGACGAGGGAGACAACGCGAACGCGCGGTTCGCCTTCGAGATGCCCGACGACCTCGGACCGCTTCCGCCGGAACTCGCCGCACTCGCTCGCGTCGTCCAGGAGAAGTCGGCTCGGGTCGAGGAGCGGGTTCGCGACGCGATGACGCACACCTCGCGCGAGCAGTCCGCCGTCACCCGGGCGCGCGCCCAGGCGACGCTGGCTCGCAAGCGGCCGGCCTTCGTCGACGTCGAAGCCTGACTCGATCGGGCGCAGTTTCTTCTCAGAACCGCGAACCTCCGGCCGATCTGACGCCTGAGCACGGATCGCTCGCGTTGGACGCCATGGATCGGCGACCCGAGAACGGCATTTCGGTGTCCGGAGGTGCGATCCAGTGTTCGACGACCTCACGACGTCCGCGCTCGAAGTCGCGGTGTCGGGGCTGTCCGCGCGCCAGCGCGCGATCGCGGACAACATCTCGAACATCAACACCCCCGATTACCACGCCAAGCGGGTCACCTTCGAGCAGAGCCTGCAGGCCGCCATCGACGCTGGCAATCCCGCGTCGGCGAGCATCACCACCAAGACTTCGCTTGAGCCCACCGAGGCGAACGGCAACAACGTCAACCTCGACGAAGAGACCGTCTCGATCACCGACACCGGCCTGAAGTACCAGACGAGCGTCGAGGCGCTGTCCGCCAAGTTCCAGCTCCTGAAGACGTCGATCGGGAGCGTGTGATGGCCGGGCTGTTCGACACGCTGGGCATCAGCGGCACCGGACTGACGGTGCACCGCAAGTGGATGGACGCGATCGCCGACAACTTGAGCAACGTCAACGACACCGTGCCTGGCGACCAGCCTGCTTTCGCCGAGCGCTACGTGCAAGCCGCGGCCGCGCCCGGCGGAGGCGTGCAGGTCGTCGGCGTCCGCTACGGCTCCAGCGCCGGCATCGAGTCATACGACCCGCAAAACCCACTGGCCGACGCCAACGGCTACGTGCGGCACGCGGACGTCGACGTCACCGGCCAGATGACCCAGATGATCATGGCGCAGCGCGGATACGAGGCGAACCTCTCTGTGCTCAGCCGGGCGACCGAGGCCTACCAGCAAGCCCTTCAACTCGGGAACAAGTGAGTTCGAGCATGCCCGCGATTCCTCCGATCTCCGGTTTCTCACCGGTCCAGCCCGTCACCGCGTCGCCTTCAGTGGCGGCCGGCGACCCCGCGTCAGGTGCGAAATTCGGCAACGCGCTGACGCAGGGCGTTGACGCGCTGCAGCAGACGCAAGCGACCGCCGACAACCTGGCCACCAAGGCGGCGACCGGGTCGCTGCAGGACGTCACCGCCTACATGATCGCCAGCAACGAGGCGGCGATCGCGACACAGCTCACCACCGCCGTTCGCGACAAGGCGGTGGCCGCGTTCAACTCCATCATGAACATGCAGATGTGACGGGCCGCGAATGAACTTCGACTTCAAGCGACTGATCGAACGCGCACGCGCGGTATTCGCCGATTTCACGGCCGGCCAGAAGACGGTCACCGCGTTGGTGGTCGTCGGCCTCATCGTCGGCGCCTACCTGTTCAGCGGTTGGGCGTCGAAGCCGTCGTACGTGCCGTTGTTCTCCAACCTCGCCGCGTCAGACGCGAGCGCCATCACGGACAAGCTCACCTCCGCGAAAGAGCCGTACAAACTGGCGGACGGCGGAAGCACCATCCTGGTGCCGCAAAAGGACGTGTACCAGCTTCGGCTGGACATGGCCAAGGCGAACCTGCCCACCGGCGGCGTCAGCGGATTCTCCCTGCTGGACAAGGGCGGCATCACGACGTCGCAGTTCCAGCAGAACGTCGAGTATCAGCAGGCGATCGAAGGCGAGCTGGCGAAGACGATCGAGGCGATCGACGGCGTCAGCGCGGCGGTCGTCCATGTCGTGCTACCCAACAACGACGTGTTCACCGACGACTCCAGCAAGTCGACCGCGTCGGTGCTCGTCACCACCGACCCGAGCAAGCCGTTGAGCGCCGGTCAGGTGCAGGCCGTCGTCCACCTGGTCGCGTCGAGCGTCGAAGGGCTCGATCCAGCGAACGTCACGGTTGCCGACTCGCACGGCGACATTTTGTCGGCTGCTGGCGACGACGGCCAGCTGTCCGGCGCGAGCAGCATTCAGGCTCAACAGACCTCCGCCTACGAGACGCGGGTCTCGGACGCGGTGCAGAACCTCCTCCAGCCGCTCGTCGGCGCTGGGCACGTGATCGTCCAAACGAACGCCACGTTGAACTTCGACACCCAGGAGACGACGTCGGAGAACTACGTCCAGCCGAGTCCCGGAACGACCCCGATCCCGCTCTCGGAGTCCAAGACCAGCGAGATGTACTCCGGCAGCGCACCCAACTCGACCGGCATTCTCGGGCCTGACAACATCGCTGTCCCGACACCGTCGGCGGGCGCGAGCCCTGGCACGTATTACAACAGCAGCAGCACCACCGACAACGCGATCGGACGCGTCGTGCAGCAGGTGAAGACCGCCCCGGGCGCCGTCGAGCACCTGTCGGTCGCCGTGCTGCTCGACAGCACCGCCGCGAGCAAGGTGAACGTCGGTGACGTTCAGAAGCTGGTCGAGAACGCCGCGGGTGTTCGCACCGACCGTGGCGACAGCGTGCAGGTGAGCACGATGCCGTTCGACGACTCCGCGGCCAAGGCCGCGCAAAAGGAGATCGCCGACGCCAAGAAGAGCAAGGACATGAACAAGCTCATCGGCTACGGCAAGGACGGCCTGATCGGCTTCCTGGTTCTCGGCGCGATCGCCTTCTTCATGCGCAAAGCGAAGAAGGCCCGCGAGCACTCGCCGGTGCTCGGCATGTCCGAGCGGCTCGAGCTCGAGGAGGCGCGCAAGATGCGCGCGCTGCTCGCGGCGAACCAGGACGAGGTCGTGCGCGAGCTGACGCCGAGCCCGCGCAACGGCGACCGGCTGGAGATCGGGCATGCGACGATCGACAGCGAGATCGGGGAGCTGGTCGAGCGTCAGCCCGAGGAAGTGGCGCAACTGCTCCGTGGCTGGCTGGCTGATCGGCGCCCGTCGTGAGCGACGTCAACGGGCTGCGCAAGGCGGCGGTTTTGCTGGTGCAGCTGGGCAAAGAGCGATCCGCCGCGGTGTTGTCGAACATGCGTGACGGCGAGGTCGAGGAGATCACCGCCGAGATCGCCCGCATGGAGACGGTCGACGTCGCCCTCGCAGAACGAGTGATGAACGAGTTCGAGGAGCTCGTCACCGCGCACAAGTACTACAGCCGCGGTGGCCTCGCGTTCGCCCGCGAGGTGTTGGAGGCGAGCGTCGGGGGCGACAAGGCGCGGGCCATCATCGAACGGCTCAACGCGGCGCTCACCGAGATGCCGTTCCAGTTCCTGCGTCGGGCCGATCCCCGTCAGGTGCTGTCCTTCTTGCAAGACGAGCACCCGCAAACGATCGCGTTGGTGCTGTCGCATATGGGTTCAGAGCAGGCGGCGATCGTGTTGAGCGGCATGGCGCCGCAGCTTCAAGCGGACGTCGCGCATCGGATCGCGGTGATGGACCGCACGTCCCCAGATCACGTGAAGCTGGTCGAGGGCATTTTCGAGAAGAAGCTCGCGACCGTGTTGTCGCAGGCAGAGTCGTCGACCGTGGGCGGGCTCGGACCACTCGTCGACATCATCAACCGCTCCGACCGGGCGACCGAGAAGCTCATCCTCGAGGCGCTGGAGGCGCGCGACCGTGAGCTCGCCGAGACGGTGCGCGCGCAGATGTTCATGTTCGAGGACATCCTCGGCCTCGACGACAAGGCCGTTCAGCTGGTGCTGCGCCAAGTCGAGGTGGCCGACCTCGCGACCGCGCTCAAGGGTGTGCGCGACGAAGTGCGCGCCAAGGTCACGACGAACATGTCGGAGCGGGCGGCGGAGAACTTGGAAGAGGAGATCACCCTGCTCGGACCGGTCCGGTTGAAGACCGTCGAGGAGGCGCAGGCGAAGGTCGTCCAGGTCATTCGCCAGCTCGAGGAGTCGGGCCAGGTGGTGATACAGCGTGGTGCGGATGACGAGTTCGTCGACTAGCGCGCCCGCCCGGTCGGAGATCTTGCGCGGATCGGACGCCACCCAGGTCAGCCTGGCGCGGCTTGACGCAGACCTGCGACGAAACCCTTACGCCGCGGGTGGACTCGCCGATCCCAGACTGGTCGACCCGACGTTGGAGCAGGCCTTCGACGCCGCCGTGGAAGCGGCCCGCGCGCAAGCGCGCGCGGACGGGTTCCAACAGGGGTACCAGGACGGACTGGTGGCCGCGCAGCGAGAAAAAGAGGCCACGCTTGACCGCGAACGGGCGGCGCTGTGGGACGCCGAGCAAGCGCGACAAGCGGCGTTCGACCGGGCGTTGGCCGCGCTCGACGAAGCCGCGAGTTCGCTCGCGGCGCAGCAGGCGGACGCGCTGAGCAGCGTTGAAGACGTCGTTCTCAACGCCGCGTTCGACCTTGCCACGACGCTGCTCGGCCGCGAGCTTGAGATCGCGCCGGCGCCGGTGCGCGACGCCGTCCGGCGCGCGTTGACGGTGCTGCCCGGTGACGTGCCGGTCACGGTGACGGTGCACCCGGTGGACGCCGCGGCGGTCGGCGATCTCGGAGGCATCACCGCCGGGCGGGTGGTGCGGATCGTGACCAGCGCCGATGTGGAGCCCGGATCGTGCCTGGCCGACGGGGGCGCGTCCCATGTCGACGCCAGCCTCGGCGCGGCGATCGAGCGGGTGAGGCAGGTGCTCGCCCGATGAATCTCGGCGCCCGATGGGCGGACGTCCTCGACGCCGCGCGACCCGCTGCGCAGGGCCGGCTGAGCGGCGTGGTGGGTCTGAGCCTGCACGCGGACGGCGTCAGCGCGGCGATCGGCGACATCGTGCGGGTCGAGACGCCGGGGTTGCCGGTGCTGGCCGAGGTGGTGGCCGTCCGCGAGGCCGGATTGGCGTGCATGCCGTTGGGCGAAATCACCGGCGTGCGCGCGGGGGCGCTGGTGACGCCGACCGGTGGCCCGATGGTGATCCCGGTCGGCGGGTCGTTGTTGGGCCGCGTGCTCGACGGTCTCGGGCGTCCGATGGATGACAAGGGCCCGCTGGACGACGTGGAAAGCGTGACCGTCGAAGGAAATTCGCCGCACCCGCTACGTCGGGCGCGAATCGACGAGCAGCTGTCGCTTGGAGTGCGGGCGCTCGACGCGCTCGTGCCATGTGGACGTGGCCAACGGCTCGGCGTGTT
>DASVDW010000166.1:0-14431 GCA_036380925.1 Acidothermaceae bacterium | reverse complement strand
TCAGCAGAACGCTCCCGTCGAGGTCACCACGGTGCTGGTGCCCGACCCCGGCCCCGGCGAGGCGGTCGTGCGGGTGCAGGCCTGCGGCGTCTGCCACACCGACCTGCACTACCGCGAGGGCGGCATCACCGACGACTTCCCGTTCCTGCTCGGCCACGAGGCGGCCGGCGTCGTCGAGTCCGTCGGTGACGGTGTCATCAACGTCGCGCCCGGCGACTTTGTCATCCTGAACTGGCGAGCGGTCTGCGGCCAATGTCGGGCCTGCCTTCGCGGACGTCCCTGGTACTGCTTCAACACGCACAACGCGGCGCAGAAGATGACGCTCGAAGACGGCACGGCGTTGTCGCCGGCCCTTGGAATCGGCGCGTTCATCGAGAAAACCCTGGTGCACGCCGGCCAGTGCACGAAGGTCGACCCGAAGGCGTCACCGGCGGCGGCCGGGCTGCTTGGTTGCGGCGTGATGGCCGGTCTCGGCGCGGCCATCAACACCGGCGCGGTGACCCGCGGCGACACGGTCGCGGTGTTCGGCTGCGGCGGCGTCGGTGACGCCGCGATCGCCGGCGCCCGCTTGGCCGGTGCCCGCGTGATCGTCGGCGTCGACATCGACGACCGCAAGTTGGAGATAGCCCGACGCATGGGCGCCACCCACACGGTCAACTCGAAAAACGCCGATCCGGTCGAGGCGATCCGCGCGATCACCGACGGCTTCGGCGTCGACGTCGCGATCGAGGCGGTCGGCCACCCGACGACGTACCAGCAGGCGTTCTACGCCCGCGACCTCGCGGGCGTCGTCGTCCTGGTTGGCGTTCCCCGGCCCGACATGCGGCTCGACCTTCCGTTGCTCGACGTGTTCGGGCGCGGCGGCGCGTTGAAGTCGTCGTGGTACGGAGACTGCCTGCCGTCGCGGGATTTCCCGATGCTGGTCGACCTTTATCTGCAGGGCCGGCTCGAGCTCGACGCCTTCGTCTCGGAGACCATCGGGATCGGCGACGTCGAGGCGGCGTTCGCCAAGATGCACCGCGGCGAGGTGCTCCGCTCAGTGGTCGCCCTCTAGCCGGGGTAGGCCGATCCCATGCGCGACTGGCCAGGCCGGCTCATCTCGACCCCGCACGGCGACGTCTTCGTCCGTCACAACCAGCAGTCCTCGCTGGAGGGTGGCCGGCTGGAGCCCGCGCTTTTCGTCCATGGGTTGGGCGGGGAGTCACTTGATTGGGCGGACGTCGTCCACGCGTTGGCCGACCGCGTCGACGGATACGCGCTCGATCTTCCGGGCTTCGGCGAGTCGCCGCCGCCCGCCGCCCGCCGGCAGACCGTCGACGTCCACGCCGCGACCGTGGTCGACGTCATCAACGTCATCGGCCGCGGGCCGGTGCATCTGATCGGCAACTCGCTGGGCGGCTCGGTGGCCACCCGGGTCGCGGCCGAGCGTCCCGACCTGGTCAAGACCCTGACTTTGTTGTCGCCCGCGATGCCCGACCTGCGTCCTCGGGTGTGGAGCTGGCAGTTGCTGATCGCCCTGATCCCCGGCATCGGCCCCCGAATCGTCGAGGCCGCGCTTCGCGGCGACCCCGAGCGGATGGCCCGCCGGGTCTTCTGGCTGTGCTACGGCGACCCGCGCGCGGTTCCCGACCAGCGCCGCTCAGCCGTCGTGGCGGCCGCGCGCCGCCGGGCCGAGCTCGCCCACAGCGGCGCCGTTTACCGATCGTCGCTGCGCTCGCTGGTCGGCTGCTACGTGCAAGTCGGACGACGCCGGCTGTGGCGGCAGGCCAAGCAGATCGCCGCGCCGACCCTGGTGCTGTACGGAGGGCGCGACAAGCTGGTCGACCCTCGCATGGCCAAGCGGGCCGAGGAGGCGTTCCCGAACGCGCACACCGTGCTGATGCTCGACGCCGGGCACGTGGCGCACATCGAGTTCCCGGACCGGGTGGCGGCCACCTTGCGCGACTTCCTCGACGGTCATATTCGGGCCCTGGGTCCGGGAATGGCCCGCGGCCATGGGACCGTTGTCCCCAGTGACGCGCCGGTCGGCCGGCGCGCCAGCTGACCGTCGTCCGCCCTGATTTTGGAGTTGTCGGTGTCTTTTCCACCGCTGGTCGAACCTGCTGACAGTCTCACGATCGACGAGGTCAGGCGCTATTCGCGGCACCTGATCATCCCCGACGTCGCGATGGCCGGGCAGAAGCGGCTGAAGAACTCGAAGGTGCTCGCGATCGGCGGCGGCGGCCTCGGCTCGCCGGTGCTGATGTACCTCGCGGCGGCCGGTGTCGGCACGCTCGGCGTCATCGACTTCGACACGGTCGACGAGTCGAACCTGCAGCGCCAGATCATCCACGGCCAAAGCGACATCGGTAAGTCGAAGGCGCAGTCGGCGAAGGAGACGATCCAAGAGATCAACCCCTTCGTCAACGTGGTGCTGCACGAGGAGCGGCTGGAAAACGACAACGTCTTCGAGATCTTCAGCCGGTACGACCTCATCGTCGACGGCACCGACAACTTCGCCACGCGCTACCTGGTCAACGACGCGTGCGTGCTCCTCAACAAGCCGTACATCTGGGGCTCGATCTACCGCTTCGACGGCCAGGCGTCGGTGTTCTGGGCCGAGAACGGCCCGTGCTACCGCTGCCTCTACCCGGAGCCGCCGCCCCCCGGCATGGTTCCGTCGTGCGCCGAGGGCGGCGTGCTCGGCGTGCTGTGCGGTTCGATCGGCGGCGTGCAGGCCACCGAGGCGATCAAGCTGTTGACCGGCATCGGAGAGCCGCTCGTCGGCCGGCTGCTGATCTACGACGCCTTGGAGATGACCTACCGCGAGGTCAAGATCCGCAAGGATCCAGAGTGCCCGATCTGCGGCAAGAACCCCACCATCACCGAGCTGATCGACTACGAGTCGTTCTGCGGTGTCGTCTCCGACGAGGCGGTGCAGGCCGCGCAGGGTTCGACGATCGTGCCGACCGAGCTCAAGGAGTGGATCGACCGCGGGGAGAACATCTTCTTGGTCGACGTCCGCGAGCCGGCCGAGTACGAGATCGTCTCGATCCCCGGCGCGACGCTGATCCCGAAGGGCGAGTTCCTCAACGGCTCCGCGCTGGAACAGCTGCCGCAGGACAAGCGGGTGGTCTTGTACTGCAAGAGCGGCGTCCGCTCGGCGGAGGCGCTGGCCGTGGTCAAGGGCGCCGGGTTCGCCGACGCGGTGCACGTCGGTGGAGGCGTGGTCGGCTGGGTCAACCAGGTCGACCCGTCGCTCCCGTCGTACTAGTCCCCGTCGTACTAGTCCCGGTGCGTCATATTCAACGGGCGCCGTCACGTGGTGGCCCCGAGCGTCCGAAGATGGATAGGTGACGCGACTCGGCCCAGCCGTCGCCGTCGACCCGGTCGGCGGCGATCTCGTCGTCCGCCTGCGCGGGTTCGACATGCTGGTGGCGTTTCGGCGCACGCTGCGCATCCCCGTCGGCCATGTGCGCGGCGTCGTCGTCCAGCATCGCGACCGCATCCCGCAGATCGGGTTCCATTTCCCAGGCCTCGCGGTGCCGGGAGTGATGTGCATCGGCGCGTTCGGGTTCGGTGACGAGCGCAGTTTCTGGCACGTGCGCCGGGCCGAGTTGTTGCTGCGCGTCGAGTGCCTTCCCGGCGCCGAGTTCCGCCGGCTGGTGTTGCAGGTGCCCGACCCGACGGCGCTGGCGATGCGGTTGCGGCCCGTGCTCGGGGCTTACGTCCCGCCCGAATCTGTTTGAATTCGCGGGTGCCGGCCGCTGACCTTCCCGAGTTCGCGCAACGGGTGCTCGACGTCGTTGAGTCGATTCCGCGCGGCCGGGTCATGGCCTATGGCGACATCGCGGAGTTCCTCGGCGAAGGCGGGCCTCGCCAGGTCGGCCGGGTGATGTCGATGTGGGGCGCAGGAGTGCCGTGGCATCGCGTGGTCCACGCTGACGGGACGCCTGCGCCATGCCACGACGGCGAGGCGACGCGGTTGCTGCGCGCCGACCGCACACCGATGCGCGGTGACCGGGTGGACATGAGGTCGGCCCGCTGGGACGGCCGTTGACCGCGAGCGGGCGGTGGTCACGGGCGGCGGGCCACGTCGTCGAGTAACCCGTACGCGACCGCGTCGTCGCTGGTGAGGTAGACGCCGCGGCTCATCTCGTCCGCGATCAACACCGCAGGGCGCGCGGTCCGCTGCGAGACGCGGTCGATCAACACGCCGACCCGCCGGCGGTGCTCCTCGACCAGCTTGGCGGCCGAGTCCGCGGTCTGCGTCGACGACTCGATCGTCGGCTCGGACAGCCGCAGCGTCGCATGCGGGCGGGCGAGCCGTCGATGGCGCGACGTGAGCAACACCATCCCGGCCCCGGTGAGCCGACCGGCGATCAGGATCGTCAGCGCCGCGTTGAGGGCCTCGCAGACGTCGAGCACGGTGAAGGCGGCGTCCAGCTCGGCGTCCGGGCAGTCGACGACGAGCTCGATCGGCGCGTCGCTGTCGGCGTCCAGCATGAGCAGCTGGGCGGTGACCTTGTCGGCGAGCGCGCCGTCGAGGCGGCCGGTCGCCATGACGATGCGTCGCTCGAGAAGCTGGTCGAAGGCGGTCGCCATGGGCCCTGGCTATCGCGTTCCCGCATCACGCACAAGCAATTCGCCTCTCGGCATACGCATGTCGGAGGTTCGTGGTGTGATGCCATGCGTGTCGCAGCCCGATCCCCGTCTCGGCGAAACCGCTTTGCGCTTGGTCCGTCGGCCGCCCGAGCGCGTCGCGCCGCCGACGCTCGACGCCGCTCAGCGCGCCGCCGTCGATCACCGGGGCGGGCCGCTGCTGCTGCTCGCCGGGCCGGGCACGGGCAAGACCGCGACCATCGTCGAGGCGGTGGTCTCACGGGTCGAGCTCGGCGAGATCGCGCCGGAGGCGGCCCTTGTCCTCACCTTTTCCCGGCGGGCCGCCGCCGAGCTGCGCGACCGCATCGCCAGCCGCCTCGGTCGCACGATCCGGGAGCCGATCGCCCGCACCTTTCACTCGTACGCGTTCGGGTTGTTGCGCGCCGAGGCGGTCCGCCGTGGCGAGCCGTCGCCTCGGCTGCTGTCCGGCCCCGAGCAAGACCTCGTCGTCCGGGAGTTGTTGCGTGGTGACGTCGAGGCGGGCGCCACGGACTGGCCCGAGCGGTTCCGGCCCGCGTTGCTCACCCGTGGGTTCGCGCAAGAGTTGCGTGACCTGCTGCAGCGCGCGGTCGAGCGGGGTTTGTCGCCGTCCGATTTGATTTCTCTCGGACGGCGGCGCAACCGTGACGACTGGGTGGCCGCGGGCGCGTTCGCGCGGCAATACGCGCAGGTGTCGGCGTTGCGCGAGGCGGCGTCCTATGACCCGGCCGAGTTGATCCAGGCTGCCGCCGGGTTGCTGCGCAAAGATTCCGCTGTCTTGCAGGCGGTCCGGGCGCAACACGCCTTCGTGGTGGTCGACGAGTATCAAGACACCGACCCCGCGCAAGAGGAGTTGCTGAAGTTGGTCGCCGGCTCCGGCGAGCTGCTGGTGGTCGGTGACCCAGACCAGTCGATCTACGGATTTCGCGGCGCGGATCCCGACGGCATCCGGCGCTTCCGCGATGAGTTCCGCGCCGCCGACGGGTCGCCCGCGCGGGTGCTCGCGCTGAAGGTGAGCCGCCGCTCGGGCGCCCAATTGCTTGCCGCCTCGCGGCGGGTGGCGAGCCGGCTCGGCGGGGTGGGCGCCCATCGCGCGCTGTCGCCCGCGGACCACGTTCCGGCGGGGGTGGTCGAGACGCACGTGCTCGGTTCCGTCGGGGCGGAGGCCAACTACGTCAGCAACCGGCTGCGCGAGGCGCACCTTCGCGAGGAAGTGCCCTGGGCGCGGATGGCCGTGCTGGTGCGCGGCGCCGGCTCCCTCGCGACGCTGCGGCGCGCGCTGCAAGCCGGCGGTGTGCCGGTGTCCGCGCACGCCGAGGAGCAACCGCTGGTCGAGATCCCCATCGTCCGGTCGCTGCTGCGGGTGCTCGAAATCGCCACCGGTCGGGTCACCTTGACCGGCGACGACGGGCCACCGCTCGCGCGCGAGCTGGTGACCGGTCCGCTCGGTGGCGCCGACCCGCTGGCGTTGCGGCGGTTGCGCCAAGAACTTCGCCGCCTCGAGTTGAGCGTCGGCGGCGGCCGGTCATCTGCCACGTTGCTCGCCGCGGCGATCGAGACGCCGGCCGAGCTGGTTGCGTTGGAGCCGCGAATCGCCTGGCCGGCCGCTCGGGTGGCAAGGGTGCTCGCGGCCGCGCGTGAGGCGTTGGCCGGCGCGACGCCGACGGCGGAAGCGGTGTTGTGGTCGGTGTGGCAGGCGTCCGGGCTGGCCCGGCGGTGGGGCGCGGTGGCGTTGGGCGCGGGTCCGGCGGCCGCCGCCGCCGACCGCGAGCTGGACGCCGTCGTGGCGCTCTTCGACGCGGCCGGCCGGTTCGCCGACCGGTTGCCCAAGGCCGGCCCGGAGGTGTTCCTCGACCATCTCCTCGGCCAGCAAATTCCCGGCGACACCCTCGCGCCGCAGGCGCCGACGTCCGACGGTGTGCGGCTGATGACCGCGCACGCCGCGAAAGGTCTTGAGTTCGACGTCGTGATCGTCGCGGGCGTGCAGGAGGGGGTGTGGCCCGACCTGCGGGCCCGCGGCTCGCTGCTCGGCGTCGAGCAACTCGTCGACGTCGTCGCGGGATCGGCCGAACCCAACGCGCCGCAAGCCCTGACCGCGCAGCTCGCCGAGGAGCGTCGGCTGTTCTACGTCGCGGTCACCCGCGCGCGCCGGCTGCTGGTGGTCACCGCGGTGCGCGCAGAAGACCAGCAACCGTCGAGGTTTCTCGACGAGTTGGCGCCGGTCGACGCCGATGATCGACCACTCACCCGGTTGTCGCGCGGGCTCGACCTGCCGTCGGTCGTCGCCGAGTTGCGCGCGGTCGTCGCCCGCGACGACGACATGGTTCGCCGGCGTGCGGCGGCCGCGCAATTACGACGGCTCGCGGCCGCGGGTGTTCGCGGCGCCGATCCCGCGCAGTGGTACGGCCTGGCGCCGTTGTCGGACGACGCGCCACTGGCGGATGACGGCGAGCAGGTGCGGGTCTCGCCGTCCAAGCTGGAAAGCTTCGAGCGCTGCTCGTTGCGCTGGATGCTCGAGTCGTCGGGAGGCAAGGCGGCCGACTCGGCTGCGCAAGGCATCGGCACGATGATTCACGCGCTCGCTCAGCAGGCGGCGGAGGAGCAGCTCACCGACGACCAGCTGCGCGCCCGATTCGACCTGGTGGTGAGGCAACTCGACGTCGGCGCCGGCTGGTTCGCCGAGCGCCAACGCGAGCGCGCCGGGCAGATCCTCGACAAGCTCATCGAGTGGATGCGGGGTGACAAGCGCCAATTCGTCGCCGCGGAACGCGATTTCCGGATCTCCATCGGCCGCGCCGTGCTGAGCGGGAAGGTCGACCGGCTCGAAGTCGACAACGACGGCCGGCTCGTCGTCGTCGACCTCAAGACCGGAAAACATCCGGCGCGCAAAGAGGATCTGCCACAGCACGCGCAGCTCGGCGCGTACCAGCTTGCCGTCGTCGAGGGCGCGTTTGACGACGTCAGCGGCGGTGTTCGTGCCACCGGGGGCGCCGAGCTGGTCCAGATCGGCGGAACGCAAAAAAAGGCCGCCGTGCAGCGGCAGGATCCGCTGACCGACGGCGCCGAGTCGTGGGCGCACGAACTGGTGCGCCGGTGCGCCGACGGCATGGCGGGCGCGGTGTTCGACGCGGTCGAGAACGAGCTGTGCCGGGTGTGCCCTGTCCGCACGTCGTGCCCGGTGCAGCGCGAGGGCCGGCAGGTGACCGCCTGATGGGCGCTCGCGGGCGACACTCCGCCGCGGCGATCGCCGAGGCCTTGGGCCAGCCGGCGCCCACGCCGGAGCAGGCGGCGGTCATCGAATCGACCGCGCCGGCCTGTCTGGTGGTGGCCGGCGCCGGATCTGGCAAGACCGAGACGATGGCCGGCCGGGTGGTCTGGCTGGTGGCAAACGAGTTCGTCCGGCCCGACCAGGTGCTCGGGCTGACGTTCACCCGCAAGGCGGCGGCCGAGTTGGCCGCGCGGATTCGCCGCCGACTGTCCCAACTGGCCCGCCACGGCTTGATCGACGCCGAGCTGGTGATGTCGGGCGAGCCGACCGTCTCGACCTACGACTCCTATGCGGGGCGGATCGTCGCCGACCACGCGCTGCGGCTCGGACGCGAGCCGGGTCAGCGACTCATCAGCCAGACCGTCGCGTGGCAATACGCGCGCCGGATCGTCGAGAGCTACGACGGCGACATGGACGCCGTGCTGGTGCAGCCCAGCACGGTGACCACCGACGTGCTGTCCCTCGCCGAGGAGCTCGCCCAGCATCGGGTGGGCGGCCCCGAGGTGCGCGCGTTTTGCGAGAAGTCGCACGCCGTGCTGAGTGGGCTGCCGCGCGGCGAGAAACAGCGCGGCTCGAAGGCTCTGCACACCGAGCTGGAGAAGGTCGCCACGGCGCTCTTGGCGCGCTGCCAGCTGCTGCCGCTGGTCGCGCAGTTCGACGCCGCGAAGCGCAAGGCCGAGGTGCTCGACTTCGCCGATCAGATGGCGCTCGCCGCCGAGCTGGCCGACCGCTTTCCCGAGGTGGCCGGCGGTGAGCGTTCGACGTTTCGGGCCGTGCTGCTCGACGAGTATCAAGACACCAGTCACGCGCAGCTGGTGTTCTTGCGCGCGCTGTTCGGCGAGGTGCACTCCGACGTGGGCGCGCCGCCGTTGCTCACCGCGGTCGGCGACCCGTCCCAGGCGATCTACGGCTGGCGTGGGGCGAGCCAGGGCACGCTCGCGGCGTTTCCGGCCCACTTCGCGCGCGACGACGTGCCCGCCGCGGTGCTCACCCTGAGCACCAGCTTCCGCAACGACGGCAACGTCTTGTCGGTCGCCAACGAGGTGGCCGCGGGATTGCGCGAGGGCGCGATCTCGACGCCGACGTTGGTCGCGCGCGACGGCGCTGCGGCGGGCGTCGTCCGATGCGCTCTTTATCCGACCATCGACGACGAGGCCGCGGCGGTGGCTGAGCGTGTCGCGGCGGTGTGGGAGGCCGACGCCGTCGCGCGCGAGCGCGGGGAACCGACCCGCAGCATCGCGATATTGGTGCGGGCGTGGCGGCAGCTGCCCCGCATCGAGGCGGCGTTGCGATCACGTGACATCCCGCTGGAGATCCTCGGTGTCGGCGGGCTGCTGCTGGAACCGGAAATCGTCGATGTGGTGGCGGTTTTGCGGGTGCTCGCCGACCCGGGTCGCGGCGACGCGTTGATGCGGCTGCTCACCGGCGCGCGTTGGCGAATCGGGCCGCGCGACATCGCGGCGTTGGGTCGTTGGGCGCGGCAGTTGATGAAGCCGCCGAGCGGCGACGCGGCGCCGTCGTCCGCGGGCGAGGTCGATCTCGAGCCTGACGAGGTTGACGACAGCAGCATCGTCGACGCGCTCGACGACCTTCCGCCGGCTGGCTGGCTGTCGCCCGCGGGGCGTGCGCGAATGTCCTTGCTGCGAAGTGAATTGCGCGGGTTACGGGCGCGCATCTCGCAGCCGCTGCCGGAGCTGGTGGCCGACGTCGTTCGCAGCACCGGGCTCGACGTCGAGGTGCTCGCGCGCGGCGACTCGCTGGCCACCAGGGCGAATCTGGACCGCTTGATCGAGGTCGCGGCCGAGTTCGCGGAGGGGGGCGACTCCGATCAACAGGTCAGTCTGCCGGCGTTCCTTGACTATCTCGACGCCGCCGCTGTCGAAGAGCGCGGGTTCGAAAGACCGGACGACGACTCCAGCGTGCCGGAGTCGCGCGCCGGCGTCGAGGCGTCGGCGAGCCGGGTGCAGCTGCTGACCGTGCACGGAGCCAAAGGCCTGGAGTGGGACGTCGTCGTCGTGCCCGGCATGGTCGACGGCCTGTTTCCGACCGTGCGGCCGGCCGACGTGCGCGGCTGGCTGACCCGGCGGGGTCGGCTCCCGTGGCCGCTGCGGGGCGATCGCGACGGATTGCCGACGACGTCGGTTGAGTCGTCGGTCGATCAGGTCGACGCCGTGGCCGAGATCTCCCGCTTTGCTGATTCGGTGAAGGAACATCTGACCCGCGAGGAGCGGCGACTCGCCTATGTGGCGGTCACCCGCGCGAAATCGATGCTGCTCTGCACGGGATATCGGTGGGACGACATCAAGTCCGCCCGTGCGGACAGCGAATTCCTGACCGCGGTGCGCGACGCCTGCGTCGCTGGCGCGGGCGTGGTCGAATGCTGGACCCCGATGCCTGCGGATGGCGAGGTCAACCCGCTCCTTGCCGGTGGCAAGACGACGATGCCGTGGCCGTATGACCCGCTCTGCTCGCGTCGTCCCGCTCTTGAGCAGGCCGCGACGCTGGTGGCGTCGGCCACCGACGACGACCTCTTGGTGGCGGCCGCGATGCGGGAGTGGGATCGCGACGTCGAGGTGTTGCTCGCCGAACGCGAGGCGCGCGAACAACGGGCCCGGCTCGAGGTGGTGTTGCCGCGGCAGCTGTCGGTCAGCCAGCTGGTCTTGTTGCGTCGCGACCCCGCCGAGTTGGCGACGCAGTTGCGGCGCCCGATGCCGAGACCGCCGGCGCCGTTGGCTCGCCGCGGCACCGCTTTCCACGCCTGGCTCGAGCAGCGGTTCTCCTCACCGCGGCTGGTCGACATCGACGAGTTGCCCGGATCAGCCGACGTCGACGCCGCGCCCGACTCCGAGTTCTTGGCTTTGCAGCAGGCGTTCTTGGCGCTGCCGTGGGCGCAGCGCGACCCGGTCGAGGTGGAGGTGCCGTTCGAGTTGGTGGTCGGCGACACCGTCGTGCGGGGTCGGATGGACGCCGTCTTCGCCGATTCTGACGGTGGTTTCACCGTCGTCGACTGGAAAACCGGACGACGCCCGCGCGGTGACGACGCGGCGGCCGCCGCCGTGCAGCTCGCGGCCTACCGGCTGGCGTGGGCGGATCTTTCCGGCGTCGACGTGGCGCGGGTGCGAGCGACTTTCTGCTATCTGCGCGACGGTGGCGACTATTCGCCGTCGGACCTGCTTGATCGAGACGGCATCGCGCGGATGCTCGAGTCGGTAGCCTGACGGCGCCGCCCGACCACCCGGCGCGCCGATCCGCGCGCCGATCTGCGCGCCGACCCGCTCGTCGGCGTCCCGGATTAGGGATCACCTTGGCGGGCACGGGGACCGCCATGGCGACCTTCGACTATCGCTGCCCCTCCTGTGGCTCCTTCGAGATCCGGTCTCCCGTCGGTCGCGCGCAGGCGAGCGCCGAGTGTCCGAGGTGCGGCGCGACAGCGTCGCGCGTGTTCTCCGCGCCAGCGTTGCTATCGGGCGACACCCCGCTCAGCCGCGCCGTCGAGGCTGATCGCCGAAGCGCGCACGAGCCCGCCGTCGTCGCCGCGCCACCGGCCGCTCGTCCGAGGGCCGCGCTTCCACGACGATCGTCGAATCCGCTACACGCAAAGTTGCCGCGACCGTAAGCAGTCAACATCAGTTAGTCATCGCGGGAAGGAAGCATCATGCCCGACGTACTCTTTCACGTCGATCAATCCAAGTCGTTCTTTGATCAAGCGACGCGTTGCCACAACCGCTGGCATCCGGACGTCCCGCCGGTCGCAACGGTGAAGCCGGGGGCCGAATTCCGGCTCGAGTGCCGGGAGTGGTTCGACGGCACCGTCGGAAACAACGACTCCGCAGAGGACGTGCGCAAGGTCGACATCTCCATGGTGCATCCGTTGTCGGGGCCGGTGGCGGTGGAGGGGGCAGCGCCTGGAGACCTGCTCGTCGTCGACATCCTCGAGTTGGGGCCGGTGCCGCAAGAAGTCGGGCCGGTCGCCGGTCAAGGCTGGGGCTACACCGGAATCTTCGCGAAAGTGAACGGCGGAGGATTTCTCACCGATCATTTTCCCGACGCGTACAAGGCGGTGTGGGACTTTCACGGCCAGATCGCGACGTCTCGGCATCTCCCAGGCGTGCGGTTCACCGGCATCACGCACCCTGGGATCGTCGGGGTCGCTCCCTCGCACGAGTTGTTGGGTCAATGGAATTCCCGCGAGGCCGAACTCATCGCCACCAACCCCGACGCCGTCCCTCCGCTGGCGCTGCCGCCGGAACCGCATAACGCGATACTCGGCGCGATGGACGCCGAGGCGACCGCGCAGGCGGCCACCGTCGCGGCGCGCACCGCGCCGCCGCGCGAGAATGGCGGCAACCAAGACATCAAGAACCTCACGCGCGGCGCCCGCGTGTTCCTGCCGGTGTATGTCGAAGGCGGCAAGTTGTCTGTCGGCGACCTGCATTTCAGTCAAGGCGACGGCGAGATCACGTTCTGCGGCGCGATCGAGATGGGCGGCTTCGTCGACGTCCGAGTCGATCTGATCAAGGGCGGCATGGAGACCTTTGGTGTGACGACGAACCCGGTGTTCATGCCGGGCAATGTCGAGCCTCGCTACAGTGAGTTCCTTTCGTTTGTCGGCATCTCGGTCGACGAGCGGGGCACGCAGCACTATCTGAACTCTCAGCTCGCCTACAAGCGGGCCTGCCTCAACGCCATCGAGTATCTGACCAAGTTCGGGTACTCGCCGGAGCAGGCTTACCTGCTGCTCGGCGCGGCGCCGATCGAGGGTCGGTTCAGCGGCGTGGTCGACGTGCCGAACTCATGCGCCACGGTGTACCTGCCGACGGCGATCTTTGACTTCGACGTGCGGCCGACCGCCTCCGGGCCGCAGCACGCCGATCGTGGTCGCTGCGCCGCGTGAGCCAATCTCCCGACGCTCGTGGCCGCTGCGCCCGCGTGAGCCAGCCTGCCGACGCACGAGGGTGGCGGCGTGGAAGTGCTTCGCAGGAGACGATTGCGATCTGCCACGACGGGCAGGCAGCCAACATGCGAATCAGGGACGCCCACACCACCGACGTGCTGACCGTTGACGCCGAGGCCTCGTTGCGCGAAGTCTGCCGGGTGATGGCAGCGGCGGACGTCGGCGCAGTCGCGGTCACCGGTGACGAGGACATCGGGATCATCTCCGAACGTGACGTTGTGCGCGCGGTGGCGAGCGACACAGACCTCGACAAGACCCACGTGCGCGATCACGCGTCGTATCAGGTGCGAACGGCCGACCTGGACGCCGACACGGTCTACGTCGCGCACATCATGCTCGATCACGGCATTCGCCACATTCCCGTCGTCGACGAGGGAAAGCTGGTCGGCATCGTCTCGATGCGTGATCTGCTTGCCATCGAAACGTGGGCGTGACATGAGCACGGAGTCGACAGGTCAACTCTCGCCCGACGACGTCGAGGTGACCGCGATCGGCCAGGTGGCCGACGTGACGCGCCTTGCCGCGCGAGAGCGCGTCGCGCACTCGACCCGGCTTGCCGGCCGGCCGGTGCGCGACGCGCGCGTGGTGGTCCGCGAGTTCACCAACCCTGGGCGGGTGGCGTCGAGCCGGGTCGAGATCTCACTGTTGGTCGGCAGTTCACCGGTGCGCACCCGTGGTGATGCGGAGACCCCGGCCGAGGCGCTTGACCGGGCGGCCGATCGAATGGAGCGGCTGATCGTCGAACTCGTCAATCGGTGGAACGAACGTTCTCGCTGGCTGAGCGTTCCGGCGGAGGGGCAGTGGCGGCGTGGTGATGTGCCGACCGAGCGGCCGGACTACGCCCCGAGGCCCGCGGAAGAGCGTGAGGTCGTGCGACGCAAGAGCTTCGCCGTGGCGCCCACGAGCGTGGACGAGGCCGTGTACGACATGGAAGCCCTTGACCATGACTTCTTTCTCTTCACAGACGCTGAAAGCGAAGCCCCAGCCGTCCTGAGCCGAACCGACAACGGCTACACCGTCGCGGGTCTGCCGCCGGAGCACCCGTTGCCGACGGGCGTGACGCGCGCGCCGGCCCCGCCGGTGCTGGGGGAAGTCCAAGCGCGGCAGCGTCTCGATGTCGGGGGCGAACCATTCGTTTTCTATCTCGACGCTGAATCGGGAAACGCCGTGGTGCTGTATCGCCGCTACGACGGCCATTACGGTCTTATCGCCGCGACGTGAGCCCGTCGGTTCTTGCTTGACCGCTGACGCTTTGTTTTGAGTCAGATTGCGACTCAGAGCTGGCGGGGTGGCTCAGAGCTGGTGGGGTGACTCAGAGCTGGTGGGGTGACTCAGAGCTGGTGGCGTGACTCAGTGCTGGTGCGTCCACAGCCTGGTTTTTCCTTGTCCACAAGGGTTTTCTGCGTTCTGGTTTTGTCGGTGGGGTGGTTTAGCGTCGGTCGCATGTCGGGGAGTGGTGTCAGGTTCGACCATCCTGCGGCCGAGGCGGTCGCCGGCATCGCGGCCTGCCTGGATGAGTTGGCCGCGGCCAGTGTGTGGTCGATGCCGGCTGGCGAGCTGGCTGGGTTGCTGGTCGCCGTCGAGGTGGT
>DASVDW010000165.1:0-3514 GCA_036380925.1 Acidothermaceae bacterium | reverse complement strand
GTCGAACGAGCCTGGTCCGGCGCCGCCCCAGCGATAGGGCTTGCCCAACTGCGCGTACGCGTAGCTGATCGCGGCGGCGGCTCCGTGTCCACTGGCGGCGGGCGGCGGGGGCGGGGGCGCCTGCACGGGCGTCGGCTGCGTGGCGCCGCCTCCGCTGTGGCGCGGAGCGATCGCCACCCGCTGGGTGGCGCGGGACGCGGCGTGCTGCTGGGCGGCTCGCGCCGCGGCCGCGGCTGCCGCCTGTTGTTCTTGCCGAAGCTGGTTTTGCAGCGAGTCGGCGACGGCCTGCTGGGCCTGGATCGCCTTTTGAACCGCCGCCTTGCGCGCGGCCAGGGCCGCGGCGGCCGCCTTTTGCGCGGCGAGCGCCTGGTCGGCGCGGGCCTTCGTGCTCTGCAGCTCTCGGCCGGCGTTGACCACCTTGGTCAGGCTCGCCGTTTGGATCCGGTTCACCTGCGCGAGCAGATCGGCCTTCTGCAGCAGCGCCGCGGGATCCGACGACAGCGCGTACGACAAGGCCGAACTGGCCGACGCGCCCTCGTACTCGGCGGCGGCGAGGGCTTGGATGCCGGCGCGAGCAGTAGCGAGCTGACGCTGCGCCTTGGCGACCGCGGCTTGCTGGGCCTTCGCCTGTGCGGCGACCTGGTCGAGCTTGGCCTGCGCCTGGTTGAACGCCTCCACCGCCTTGTCGGCCTGGACGCCGAGCGCGTCGAGCTTGGCCTGCGCGGCGGCTGCGGCGGCAGCGGTGTTCTTGCTGCCAACGGCGTAGGCGGGCGACGGGGCCGCGACAAGCGGCACCACCATGGCGCCACTGGCGGCAACAGCCACGACGAGCAATGCGGCACGACGGTTGGACGACCGCCAAGATCTGGCAACCGTGGCAAGCGGCACGCGAAGAACCCTTCTCCCTCGACCGCCTACCGAGTTAGCTGACGGGTTCGGGCGGGGAAGATCGCCCTACGGCACGAAGCCGATTCACCCCAAAAAGGACCTTGGGTCCCCGGTCCTGCGAGGTCGCAGGTTCGGCGGTGGCCGTTGCCCGATACCGGTTCGTTATCAAGCCCGGCCGCGATGACCATAACGAGGTTGCGGCTCGGCGACAAGCAGATGACGGCTTCATGTCGAACTTCAGCCCGACGACCGCTCAGAAGTACTAGGACGAACTATCCCACTCACCCATCAAGCGCCCACGATCAGCGCCGACGATCGCGGCAGTGGTCCGACGTCTTTGCGAACGTGTTGCGATCGCGGACTCAGGCGCCGGCGACGACCTCGCCGTCCGCCACGTGTGTCGCGATCTTCTTCAGCGGCGCGGGCGCCGGCCCGTGAATGACCGCGCCGGTGGCGGCGTTGTACACCGAGCCGTGGCACGGGCAGTGGAACTCCTTGCCGGCCGGCGCGACGGTGCATCCTTGATGCGTGCAAATAGCACTGAACGTCACGATCGTCCCCGCCGTCGGCTGGGAGATCAAGATCGGCTGACCGTTCATGGTCGCGGACAGCGCGTTCCCCACAGGGACGTCCGCCACCTTCGCCAGGACCGCTCCCTGCCCCGCGGCGCCGCCGCGTGATCCGGCGGTCGAGTTGCCGCCCGCGGTGGCCGCGGATGAGTCGCCGCCGGCGGTGGCCGCAGCCGCCCGACCGCCGCTGCCGGAGGAACTCTTCGAGCAGCCCGCCAGCGCGAGGGCGCCGGCGGCCCCGGTGGCGACACCCGCGACCAGCACGATCCGGCGGCTCACTGTCGGGGCGTGGCCCGCGGTGGAATCGGTCGCGTTGGTCGCGGAATCGGTCGCCGTGGTCGCAGCCGCCACTGCGGCCGCCGTCTGCTCTTGGTTCACATGTCCTCCTGTGTCGGCGGGCCAGCGGCCCGTCCCTGCCCGGTCCCCCGAGAAGGTACGAGCCTCGTCGCGAGACGGTTCAACGGTCCGCCGGGACGTCGAAACTTTCGGGCTCCATGGGTCTGGAAACTTCCGACGACGGACCTCTTGATCGAACCCATGTTGCGCACCGAATTGTCCTAATCGAGCGAGAAGATCGCATCCAATGCGACAAAGGGCCCGGACACACGTGCATGCCGCGCATCCAGGTGACGCTCCAAGACCCCTTATCTGCCAAGAGAATTTCGAAGTGGCGCCCCAATTGATGTCGGAATGTAGGGTGGGAGCCTTACCCCACCATCCACCATCAAGGCATTCCGGAAGTCAGTTGGGGTCGAATCACCGGAAGACCCGTTGACGGCGTCGCCGTCAGGTGCTTCCTTGACGTCGTCGGTTCAGCAGCAGCTGGCGACGGCGCTCGGAGGGTGACCGACAGCGGATGACGCGCCGACGGGCCCGCGGCAAGGACGGCTGCGGGCCCCTCGGCTATTGCGTCAACCCTTGATGAGGCCCTTGTCAACCAGATACGCCTTGGCGACGTCGGCCGGGAGCTTCTTCTCGCCGTCGACTTGGGCGTTGAGCGCGCCCAGATCCTTGCTCGTCAAGACCGGCGCCAGCTTGTTGATGGCGGCCGCGAGAGTCGCGTCGTTCGCGTACTTCTTGCCCACGATCGGAACGAGATTGTCGGCGAGTTGCACGTGCTTGTCGTCGTCCAAGATGACGAGGTTGAACTGGTCGAGCGTGCCGTCGTCGGTCGCGACCTCGACCATGTCGTCCTTGCCGTCTTGCACCGCCTTCTTGCCGGGCACCGAGTCGAAGTCGAACGTGTCGAACTGCGTGACGTTGATGCCGTACTTGTCGATAAGCGCGCCGCCACAGAAGGCACGTGACTTGCACTCTGCGGGCGCCGCCAGCTTGATGGGCAGCTTGGCGGCCGCGACGTCGCTCAACGTCTTCAAGTTGTTCTTGGCCGCGAAGTCTTTGGTGACCGCGAACGCGTTTTGGTCAGCCGCGTCGGAGGGCTCGAGCGCCGTCAGGCCCAGCGGCGTCGCAAGCTTCTTGAGCTGGACCAGCGTGGTGTCCTTGTCGCTGGTGGCGACGGTCGGGGCGTCGGCGCCGTTCACCTTGTGGTTGAGGAACTCGGTGAACGTCGCCGCGTAGTCGGGCACGATGTCGATTTGGCCCTTCTCCAGTGCTGGCTCGTAAATCTCCCGCGTGGTGACGGTCTTGATCTGCGTCTTGTACCCGGCCGATTGCGCGAGCAGCGCGTACAGGTTGGCCAGCACCTGGCTCTCGGAGAAATCGGCCGAGCCGATGACGACGGTGCCGCCCGCCGCCTGCGCCGATCCCGACCCGGACGGCGTGGATCCCGCCCCTGAACCCTTGGAACTGCTGCAACCGGTGACCGCGAGGGCCAACGCCACCGCGGACGCGAATGCCGCGAGGATGCGACGAGCCATGACAACCGCCTTTTGTGTCCCGTGGCCCGCTTGAGCCACGCGTGTCGGACGGGCACGTCGAGCACCCGTGAATGTTTGCAACGCTACTTAGCCCGGACCCTTCCCGGCCAACGCGAATTAAGTCCCGGTTCGGCTGGTCTGGGCACCAGTTTGCGAGTCGGCGCCGACAACGCTCGCCGA
>DASVDW010000164.1:0-8857 GCA_036380925.1 Acidothermaceae bacterium | reverse complement strand
CGCGGCGGGTAGGATCGTCGCCGTTCGGCAGGGCCCGATCTTGGCGACTGCCTTTCACCCTGAGCTCACGGGTGACCAGCGCGTTCACGCGCTCTTCGTTGACATCGTGCGGGATTACTTGAAGGAGCGGCCATGAGTGGGCACTCGAAATGGGCGACCACAAAGCACAAGAAGGCCGTCATCGACGCCAAGCGCGGCAAGCTGTTCGCCAAGCTGATAAAGAACATCGAGGTGGCCGCGCGCACCGGTGGGGGAGACCCCTCGGGCAACCCGACGCTCGCCGACGCCATCGCCAAGGCCAAGGGCCAATCCGTGCCCAACGACAACATCGACCGCGCGGTCAAGCGCGGCGCGGGTCTTGAAGCGGGCGGCGCGGACTGGGAGCCGATCACCTATGAGGGCTACGGCCCCGGCGGCGTGGCGCTGCTGATCGAGTGCCTGACCGACAACCGCAACCGGGCGGCGTCCGAGGTGCGCACCGCGATGACCCGCAACGGCGGCTCGATGGCCGACCCGGGCTCGGTCGCCTACCTGTTCAATCGCAAGGGCGTCGTGCTGGTGCCGAAGAACGGCCGGTCGGAGGACGACATTTTGATGGCGGTGCTGGAGGCCGGCGCCGAAGAGGTCAACGACATCGACGAGGCGTTCGAGATCGTGAGCGAGGCGACCGATCTGGCCGCGGTGCGAGCGGCGTTGAAGGCGGCCGGCATCGACTACGAGTCGGCTGACATCTCATGGCTGCCGAGCGTGAGCGTGCCGTTGGACGAGGAGCCCGCGCGCAAGGTGCTGCGGCTGGTCGACGCGCTCGAGGACTGCGACGACGTGCAAAACGTCTGGGCCAACTTCGACATCAGCGACGACATCCTCGAAGAGGTCTGACACCCACCCGCTCGGCCGACACGCCGCGCCGCCGTCCAAGGATCGTGGGCCAGTCGCCGCTAGGCTTCCGAACATGCGTTCGATTCGGGTGCTCGGCGTCGACCCGGGCCTGACCCGCTGCGGTGTCGGTGTGGTCGAGGGCGTCGCCGGCCGCGCCGCGCTGATCGACGTCGACGTTTTGCGCACCTCGGCCGGCGACGACGTCGGGCGCCGGTTGCTCGCGCTGGAGCAAGGCATCGAAGCCTGGATTGACAAGCACACGCCGGACGTCGTCGCGGTCGAGCGGGTCTTCAGCCAGCACAACGTGCGCACCGTGATGGGCACCGCCCAGGCGTCCGCGCTCGCGATCGCGGCCGCCGCGCGGCGCGGCATCCCGGTCGCGCTGCACACGCCGAGCGAGGTGAAGGCGGCGGTCACCGGTCAGGGCCGGGCCGGCAAAGAGCAGGTCGCCTTCATGGTCCGCCGCGTGCTCAACGCGCCGACGCTCACCGGCCCACCGGACGCCACCGACGCCCTCGCGCTCGCCATCTGCCAGCTGTGGCGCGGCGCCGCGGCCGCCAAAGTCCAACGCGCGATCGCGGGAGCGACCCGATGATTTCCTTCGTCACCGGCAAGGTTGCCGCGGTCAACCCCGACTCCGTCGTCGTGGAGGTCGGCGGGTTCGGCGTCCAGCTCATCTGCGCGCCCGCCACGATCGCCAGGTCCCGAGTCGGAGACCCGGCGAGGTTCGCCACCTCCCTCGTCGTCCGCGAAGACTCGCTCACGCTGTATGGGTTTTCCGACGACGACGAGCGCACCGTCTTCGAACTGCTGCAGACCGCCAGCGGCGTCGGTCCGCGGTTGGCGCAAGCGATGCTCGCGGTGCACCCGCCAGCGGTGTTGCGCCGTGCCGTCGCCACCGACGATTTCGCCGCGCTGTCCATGGTCCCGGGCATCGGGCGGAAGACGGCGCAGCGCATCGTCCTTGAGCTGAAAGACAAACTGGCGGGTGCCGCGCTCGGCGACGACGTCGTCGCGCTGCCGAACGGGGCGACGCCCACCTGGCGCGACGCCGTGCACAGCGCGCTGCTCGGCCTCGGCTACTCAGCGCGCGAAGCCGACGACGCGCTGGTCGCCATCGCGCCTGAAGCCGATGAAAACCCTGACGTGTCAGCGCTTTTGCGACTCGCGTTGCGCTCGCTGGGTCGCGCATGAGCGACGACCTCACGCTGGTCGACGCCCACGCCGCGGACGACGAACGCGCCGTCGAAGCGGCGCTTCGCCCCAAGCAGCTCACCGAGTTCGTCGGTCAGGAACGCGTGCGCGAGCAGCTTTCGCTGATTTTGGACGGCGCGAAGCAGCGCGGCCGGCCGCCCGACCACGTGTTGCTGTCCGGCCCGCCCGGCCTCGGCAAGACCACCCTCGCCATGATCATCGCGGCCGAGCTGAGCACGCCGCTTCGGGTCACCAGCGGGCCGGCGATCCAGCACGCCGGCGACCTCGCCGCGGTGCTGACCCAGCTCACCGAGGGCGAGGTGCTGTTCCTCGACGAGATCCACCGGATGTCGCGGCCGGCCGAGGAGATGCTGTACCTCGCGATGGAGGACTTCCGCGTCGACGTCGTCGTCGGCAAAGGGCCCGGCGCGACCGCGATTCCGCTCGATCTCGCGCCGTTCACGCTCGTCGGCGCCACCACGCGGGCCGGCCTGCTGCCCGGACCGCTGCGCGACCGTTTCGGCTTCACCGGGCGGATGGACTTCTACTCTGCCGACGAGCTTGAGCGGGTGCTCATCAGGTCGGCCGGGCTGCTCGACGTCCGGCTGCTGCCCGACGGCGCGGCCGAGATCGCCGGGCGCTCGCGCGGCACGCCGCGCATCGCGAACCGGTTGCTGCGCCGGGTGCGCGACTTCGCCGAAGTGCGGGCCGACGGCGTGATCACCCGCGACGTCGCCGCGGCCGCGCTGGCCGTCTACGAGGTCGACGAAGAGGGCCTCGACCGCCTCGACCGCGCGGTGCTCGACGCCCTGGTGCGCCGGTTCGGGGGCGGTCCGGTCGGACTCACCACCGTGGCCATCGCGGTGGGCGAGGAGCCGGAGACCGTCGAGGAGGTCGCCGAGCCCTTTTTGTTTCGGGCCGGGCTGATCGCCCGCACACCGCGCGGGCGGGTCGCCACCGCGGCCGGCTGGCGGCACCTGGGACTCAAGCCCCCTCCGGCCGCCCTTGGGGCCACCCCGGGTGCTGGTCACCCCGGCGTAGCCGGGTCATCCGATGTGACCCTTTTCGACGTCGACATCGAGAAGTGACTGCGCGCGGCCGCCCGATAGCCGGCCGCTTATCGCATAGACTCGGCGAGCGCACTCCAATTCCACATTGCGCGGCGGTGCACATCGCTGCCGCATCCCGCCCCTGACGGGCGCTGGAAGGAACTTCTTCTCGTGTACCTGCTGCTGATCTTCGTCGTTGTGCTGCTGGTCTTCTCGATGGTGCAAAACAACCGGCGGCGTAAGAGCACCGCCGCGATGCAGGCCGCCATCGAACCTGGCGTCCGGGTCATGACCACCTCGGGCATTTACGGCATCGTCCAGGATGTGGAGCCCGACTCGATCGTCGTCGAGATCTCCGAGGGCGTCGACGTCAGGTTCGCCAAGGCGGCGATCATGAAGGTGGTGCCGCACCTCGATGATGTCGACGACACCGACCACCTCGATGACGTCGACCACCTCGACGACTCCGACGACGGCGTCGAGGACGGTCTCGATGGCGGCGCCGCCGACGAGGCCGTCGACGTCCGCACCGAGGACAACGCCGTCAAATCGGACGACGCCGCCCGCGCGCGGGTCGACGGGCACCAACCCGGCGCGGGATCCGTTTCCACCGGGTGAACGAGTCCGCGGGCTGAGCCACCGGGCGGGTCGGTTGACCGCGCGTGGTCGTCGTCCGAGATACTTCATGGCTGCGCGGGCGCCGATCGCGGTGCGCATGCGGTGAGCCGACACAGAATCAGGAGAGATAGGTGCCACCTGCCAAGAGGTCGAACCCGGGGAGACCCCTGGTCTTCGTCCTGATCGTGCTGATCGCGTTGCTCGGCGGGATGTTCCTCAGCGGCACCCATTCGCCCGCGCTCGGCCTGGACCTGCGCGGCGGCACCACCGTCACGCTCAAGCCGCGAGAGACCGTGGCCGGCGCGTCGATCAAGAAGAGCGACCTGAACACCGCCGTCAGCATCATGCGCAACCGGGTCAACGGCCTCGGCGTCGGCAACGCCGATGTGAAGATCGAGGGCGACAACATCGTCGTCTCAGTGCCCGGCAAGGACACCCAGGGGGTCCTGAACAACATCGGCGAGACCGCGCAGCTGTCGATCCGGCAGGTCTACCAAAGCAGCCGCGGCGGCGGGCCCACGCCGACGACGCCCGCCCCGAGCGCTCCCGCGCCGAGCACCTCGTCGGCGCCGTCCGCCGCGCCCAGCGGCGGGGCCGCGAGCAGCGCGCCGACGTCCGCTCCCGCCAGCCCGAAGTCGTTGCGCGCCCCGGACGACGCGGGCGTGGCGATTCAGCCCGCCTCGTTCGTCCGCGCGGCGAGCGACTCGCCGAGCCCTTCGACGTCGCCGTCCTCCGCGCCGCCGGCGCCGTCGTCGAGCGCCAAGGAGACCGCGCCCAGCGCCGCGGAGCTCGCCGCGTACGACAAGCTCGACTGCTCAAAGCCGCTGAGCGAGGAGACCAAGCCGAAGGACGACCCGAACAAGTTCATGGTCACCTGCGGCGCCGCGAACACCGACGCCGCAGGCATCAAGTACCTGCTGTACCCCACGCTGATCGAGGGCAAGGAGCTCTCCAGCGCACAGGCCCAGTTCGACACGCAAGGCACCAACGGCTGGACCGTCCAGCTCAAGATGAAGAGCGGCGCGCAAAGCGTCTGGGCGAAGTTCACCGCGGCCAACATCGGCAAGCAGACCGCGATCGTTCTTGACAGCGAGGTGCTGTCCGACCCGCAGATCCAGGGAGCGATCGTCGGCGACACCCAGATCACCGGTAACTTCACGCACAAGGACGCGAGCGCGCTCGCGAACGCGCTGAAGTACGGCGCGCTGCCGCTCGCGTTTGACCAGCAAACGGCGCAGACGATCTCCGCGACTCTCGGCAGCAGCGAGTTGCACGCGGGCCTGCTCGCCGGCGCGATCGGCTTGATCCTCGTGCTGCTCTACTCGTTCTTCTACTACCGCGGCTTGTCGGTGGTCACCCTGACGAGCCTCACGCTGTCCGCCGCGATCCAGTACCCGATCATCGTGCTGCTGGGCAAGGGCATCGGTTACACGCTGACCCTCGCCGGCATTGCCGGACTGATCGTGGCCATTGGCGTCACCGCCGACTCGTTCATCGTGTTCTTCGAACGGCTTCGTGACGAGGTGCGTGAGGGCAACAGCTTGCGCAGCGCGGTCGAGAAGGGGTGGGTGCGAGCCAGACGCACGATCGTGTCGGCCGACCTCGTGTCGCTCATCGCCGCGGTCATCTTGTACTGGCTGGCGATCGGCGACGTGCGCGGATTCGCGTTCACGTTGGGACTGTCGACGATCGTCGACCTGTTCATCGTCTTCTACTTCACCAAACCGCTGGTCACGCTGCTGAGCCGCACGAAGTTCTTCGGCGAGGGTCACAAGCTTTCGGGCCTCGATCCCGAACACCTCGGCGTCGACAAGCTGCGCGTCGCGACCGCGGCCACCCGGCGTCCGGCATCGGCCAGGAAGGTCTGACATGAGCCGCCTCGGAACGATCGGGCACAACCTCTACACCGGCAAGGTCAGCTACGACTTCGTCGGCAAGTGGCGGCGCTGGCTCGCGCTGTCGGGCGTTGTCATCATCATCAGCCTGATCGGGCTCGGCGTCCGCGGCCTCAATCTCAGCTTGGAGTTCAAGGGCGGCAGCCAGTTCACCTTCCCGGACAAGGGTTTCTCCAACGCGCAGATCGCCGATGTCGTCACGGGCGCCGGCACGCAGGTGGCCATCACCGACCCGGTCATCCAAACTTTGACCCAGGCGGGCGTCGGCACCAAGAGCTATCAGGTCGAGACCGAAGCTTTGTCGAAGGACGACGCGAACGCCGTCGTCGGCGCCATCACCAGCAAGCTCGGTGTGTCAGCCGACGATGTCTCGACGAACACGGTCGGGTCCAGCTGGGGCGACCAGATCACCAAGAAGGCGATTCAGAGCCTCATCATCTTCATCGTCGCGGTCATCATCTACCTCTCACTGCGCTACGAGTGGAAGATGGCGGCGTCGGCGATCATCGCGCTGATCCACGACCTGATCATCACGGTCGGCATCTACGCGCTCGTCGGTTTCGAGGTCTCGCCGTCGACCGTCATCGGTCTGCTCACGATCCTCGGTTATTCGCTCTACGACACAGTCGTCGTGTTCGACAAGGTGCGAGAGAACACCAAGGAAATCGCGGGCGGCAGCCGCATGACCTACAGCCAGGCCGCCAACCTGGCGGTCAACCAGACGCTGGTCCGGTCGATCAACACCTCCGTCATCGCGTTGCTGCCGGTGGCGTCGTTGTTGTTCGTCGGCGCCGGCCTGCTCGGCGCGGGCTCGCTGAAGGACCTCGCCCTCGCGTTGTTCATCGGTTTGGCCACCGGCACGTACTCCTCCATCTTCATCGCCACGCCGCTGGCCGCGCTGTTCAAGGAGCGCGAGCCGCAGTTCCAGGCGCTGGCCAGGCGCGTCGCCGCTCGCCAGGGCGCCGCCGCGCGCACTCCCGTCGCCGTCGCCGCGGCGGGCGCCGGCACTGACGCCGCGGCCACTCCGGCCGCCGACGCCGACTCGGCCGACGCTGGCGAGCCCACCGGCGAGCCTGGTCGGGCGAACCCGCCGACGCCAGCGGCCGAACCGGCCGCACCCACCGCCGGGCTCACGCCGTCCGGCGCGGCGCGCACCCCCGCGGTGCGTCGGTCGAACTCCGCGCAACGCCGGCCGGGCAACCGCCCAGCCGGAAAGAAGAAGCGTCGGTAGGCGGACGCCGTGGGGGTCGACGTCCGGGAGTTGCTGACCGCGCTGGTGCGCGACGTCCCCGACTACCCGTCGCCGGGGATCTTGTTCAAGGACATCACGCCGGTGCTCGCCGACCCCGGCGCCTTCGCCGCCGTCGTCGACGCGCTGGTCGAGCAGCACGCCCCCGGCAGCGTCGACAAAGTCGTCGGCATCGAGGCGCGCGGGTTCATCCTGGCGGCGCCGGTCGCGTACCACCTGCGGGCGGGGTTCGTGCCGATGCGCAAGAAGGGCAAGCTGCCGTACGAGACGTTCCAGTCCAGCTACGCGCTGGAGTACGGCAACGCGACGATCGAGGTGCACCGCGACGCGTTCCGTCCGGGGGAGCGGGTGCTGGTCGTCGACGACGTGCTCGCCACCGGCGGGACGGCGGCCGCCGCGATGGACCTCATCGAGCAGTGCGGCGCGCGCCTCGCGGGATTGTCGTTCTTGCTCGAGCTCTCCGCGCTCGGCGGCCGGCAGAAGCTGCCCACGGCGGCGATTCACACTCTGCTGCTGGTGTGACCCGGTCACACCCTGCTGCTGGTGTGACGCGCTCGTCCGTGCGCTGACCGCGCTAGCCCCCGGCCGCTAAACTGGAAAACCTCGCGGACGGTGTTCAAGCAACCGCGACGAGGAGTGCCGGTGCAAGGTGGGGCGATTCCCGACGGCGCGGTGAGCGCGCCCGACTCGCCCGCGCGCCCGGCAACTGAGCGACAAGGCGTCGTCCCGGTCGAAACGCCGCCGGAGGATCCGCAGGTCGAGCCCGCCGTCTCCTCCGGTCGCCGGGTGCGGGCGCGATTGGCCCGCCTCGCCGCGCAGCGCGGTGGCCCCGTCTCCTCGCCGGTGCTCGATCCGCTGATCCGCGGGATCCGCGCGGCGCATCCGAAGGCCGACACCCGCATGATCCAGCGGGCGTACGAGGTCGCCGAGCAGTGCCACAGCGGCCAGTTCCGCAAGAGCGGCGACCCTTACATCACCCACCCCCTGGCGGTGGCCACCATCTTGGCCGAGCTGGGCATGACCACGCCGACCATCGTCGCGGCGCTGCTGCACGACACGATCGAGGACACTCCGTACACGCTCGACGCGTTGCGCAAGGAGTTCGGTGACGAGGTCGCCGGGCTCGTCGACGGCGTGACGAAGCTCGACAAGGTCAAGTACGGCGACGCCGCCACCGCCGAGACCGTGCGCAAAATGGTCGTGGCGATGGCCCGTGACCCGCGCGTCCTCGTGTTGAAGCTGTCGGACCGGCTGCACAACATGCGCACGCTGCGCTACCTGCCGCCGGAGAAGCAGGAGCGCAAGGCTCGCGAGACGTTGGAGATCTACGCGCCGCTGGCCCACCGGCTCGGCATGAACACGCTCAAGTGGGAACTCGAAGACCTCTCGTTCGCGACGCTGTTCCCCAAGCGCTACGAGGAGGTCGTGCGGCTGGTCACCGACCGCGCGCCGAGCCGGGAGACCTATCTGGCGAGCGTCATCGACCAGGTCAACCAGCAGCTGCGCAACGCGAAGATCAAGGCGATCGTCACCGGCCGGCCCAAGCACTACTACTCGATCTACCAGAAGATGATCGTGCGCGGCCGCGACCTCGGCGACATCTACGACCTGCTCGGCGTCCGCGTGCTCGTCGACTCGGTGCGCGACTGCTACGCGGCGCTGGGCATCATCCACGCGACGTGGAACCCGGTGCCCGGGCGGTTCAAAGACTTCATCGCGATGCCGAAGTTCAACCTCTACCAGTCGCTGCACACCACGGTCATCGGGCCCGGCGGCAAGCCGGTCGAGTTGCAGATCCGCACCCACGCGATGCACCGCCGCGCGGAGTACGGGATCGCTGCGCACTGGAAGTACAAAGAGGAGTCGCTCGGCGGCGAGGCCCCGACGTCGTCGTCCGGCAACGACATGGCGTGGCTGCGCCAACTGCTCGACTGGCAGAAGGAGGCCGCCGACCCGGGCGAGTTCCTCGAGTC
>DASVDW010000163.1:0-5384 GCA_036380925.1 Acidothermaceae bacterium | reverse complement strand
CTAGCTGAGGAGAAACGCACGAAAGATGACCGGTGATCAAATGTCGCAACCTGACATTGACGATCACGCGCCGGTGCACGCCGAACTAGGCGACGCGACCCGTTTCACACTTCTGCGACGACGCTCGCGAATGTCGATTAGCGAGCGGGGCGAATCTCACCAGAACGGCCGATCACGACCGCATCGGGCCCGAAGTCGACGGCAGACACGTCGTTGACCAGTCGCGCCCCCGCGCCCGTGGGATCGACCGCCGGACGACCATTGGCGTCGAGCCGCAGCGAGATGAAGCGCGCGTCAGTGGGTTGCCCGAAACCGTCAAGCGAGACGCGTAACGCGCCGGCGAGCGCCAGCGAACCGGTGTTGGAGAAGTTGCGGTAGCCGACGAAGTCGCCAAGGCTGTATGCGATGAGATGGCCGCGGTAGTACTCCATGCCGCGGAGCACGTGCGGTCCGCTCCCCACCACCAAATCGGCGCCGGCGTCGATCGCCGCGTGCGCGATCTCCCTGGCATTGCCGCGCTCTTCGCCGAGATACCACTCGTCGTCGCCGGTGACATGAGTGGCCGTGGCGCCCTCCGCGCCCACGTGCAAGTACACGACCACGAGGTCGGCGGATTGCCTGGCTGACGCGACAAGTTGGCGCGCTCGCGCGTCGTCCAAGAGGTTGTTCGTCGTGGCGTACGGCGCGAAGCCGATAAACGCCACGCGCACGCCACCGGCGTCGACGATCGCAGTTTGGCCGGGCAGGCCGGTCTGCGCGATGCCGGCGGCGCGCAGCGCGGCGGTGGTGTCGGCGACACCGCGCGATCCGAAATCATGCGAGTGGTTGTTGGCGCTGTTGAGCACCGTGAACCCTGCGCCGCGCAAGACTTTCGCGTAGGACGTCGGCATGCGAAACGCGAAGCAGGTCGGCGGCTTCGGCGTCGGCGATGCGCTCGGCGTCGCGCTGGGCGTCGGCGACGTGCTCGGCGATGTGTTCGGCGACGCCGTGAACGTGCCGGACGGCGTCGGCGTTGGAGGTGGGGACGGCGGCGGGCATTTCGACGACGACGCGTTCGTGAGCGCGCCTTCGAGGTTGCCGAAGACGACGGGGGCCGACAGCACCGCCCGCATCGGCGCGAGATAGCCGACCGGATCGCGTGGCAGCGCCGGCGTGTCGCCCAGCGCGACGTCGCCGACCGCCACGATCGTGGCAATTGGCTTCGCCGGTGCGGACGACGACGCTGCGGACGACGACGCCGACGCCGCGGCACTCGCGGACGCCGGTTGTTGAGACGAGAGGCTCGCCGATGGACTGACCGGCGACGATGGCGATGCCGATGGCGTCGACGCGCGACATCCCGCGATCAGCGTGGCCGTCGCCAAACCGACGAGCAGCGCGCGGCTCCCCCGGTGTCGCATTACAACGCTGCCTTCCGGTTAGGGAGCGGACACTACGACTACGTGCCAACACTGGGTCCGATCATAAGGGTGGGAGCATGAGCCGCATCGCCGTCATCACGAGCAGAACGGTTCCGCTGGGCGGCCCGCGAGCGATGACCGTGCGCCGAACCCTTCCGCAAAGAGCGCGCTCGCTCATCGGCGCCTGGTGTTTCATCGATCACTACGGGCCGGACGACGTGGCGACGACGGGCGGAATGGACGTGCCACCGCACCCCCACACCGGATTGCAGACCGTCAGCTGGCTGTTCGCCGGTTCGATTGAGCACCGCGACAGCGGCGGCGTGCGTGCGCTGATCAAGCCTGGCGAGCTGAACCTCATGACCGCGGGCTCGGGAGTCGCTCACTCCGAGGTCTCCACCACGGGCACGACGCAGCTGCACGGCGTGCAACTGTGGATCGCGCTCCCGGACGCGGCTCGCGACATCGACCGGGCCTTCGCCCACCACGTCCCCGAACTGATTCTTGTGAGCGCAGGCACGATCCGGGTGATGATCGGAACACTCGCAGGTCACCGCTCCCCGGTGCCGACGCACTCGCCGCTGGTCGGCGCCGAAATCACCCTGCAGCCGACATCCGCCCTCGACCTCGACGTGGACGCGACTTTCGAGCACGGCGTTCTGGTCGATCACGGCGCCATCGAAATGGACGGCACGCGGCTGAGCCGCGCCGAACTCGGCTACCGGCCACCGGGCAGCGACCACCTGCGACTCACCAACCCGGGCACCGCGCCAGCCAGGTTGATGCTGATCGGCGGCGAACCATTCACCGAACCGCTGCTGATGTGGTGGAACTTCGTCGGCCGCAGCCACGACGAAATCGTCCAGTTCCGCGAGGAATGGCAGGCGGCATCCGACCGCTTTGGAACCGTCGATGGTTACCGCGGTCGAATCCCGCGGCTGCCGGCGCCGCTCATGCCGAACGCTCGGCTCAGGCCCCGGCTCACGCCGCCGGGTCCGCGCGACCCCAGCGCCTGGGGTTGACGGCGTCAGGCCGCCAGTGTGGGGTCCATCGCGGCGGCGATCTGCAACGGGCCGGCCGCCTCGGCGTGACGGTTTTGGCGTTGCAGCGTGCGTCCCAGCATCAAATGCGCGTAGGCGTCAGCCGGGGCTCGCGCGATCACCTCACGAGTCGCCGCCTCGGCCCTGCCAAGCTGAGCCGAGTGAAAGTAAGCGCGAGCCAGCAACAGCCTGGCGGCGAGATGCTCAGGCGCGGCATCGATGATCGGCTCGAGTTCGCGAGCAGCCTCGAAGTACCTGCCCATCTCAAAGAAGAGCGTTCCCCGCTCATACCGCTCGGCCAACTCGGCGTACATCGTGCTCATCATGTCTTAGCTCCAATCGAACCGAAACAACGAGCGATGCTGAGCGGGCATTCCCGCGTCCCAATCCGAGTGGGTACGCCTGTGGGCACTAGTTGCGGGGTAACTGGTCTCGCAGGCGTTCGTCAGAACAACACGAACGACCCGATGACGTCCAGGCCGCTCAGAATCCCGATGACGGTCAGCAGCAGGCAGCCGGCCACGGCCGAGACCGCCCACGCGCGGCGCCTGACGGCGCGGACCGAAACCAGGCCCAGTGCCGCCCACAGCAGGCCAGCGACGAAGAACCAAGGCTCGTTGAGCAGCAGATCCTGCAGATCGGCGGCACGCCGGTCGAACGAACGCCAAGCGCTCGCGGGCAGCTGGGTGGGGTGCACGCCGGTGACGCTGAACAGCCGCAACGTGACGTCAACCAGAGCGTGCATGCAGCAGCCGACCCCGCCGATCCAGCCCAGCGCCGGCAGCGCCTGCCGTAACGGGCGCACCCGCAACGCGACGAGCGGCAACACCCCGCCGAACAGCGCGACCGCGACGCTGCCGAACGCGTTGATGGCGCGGAATTGCGCCGCGGAGACCGGCTCGCCGATCATGCCGAAAGTGCCGCCGGCCGCGTAATAGGCCCGGTAGCCCGCGTAGGCGAACGACCAAAGAGCGAGGATCACGCCGATGACCCGCTGATGCGACGTCGCCCCGGATCGCGGCGCGGGCAGGTGGATCAAGGCGTCTCCTGATCAGCCGTGGGCACGACAGGGTTCGAACCTGTGACTCCCCGGTTGTAAGCCGGGTGCTCTTCCACTGAGCTACGCGCCCGCGAGTGCCTATCTATCCTGCACCACGCCGAGTGCGGCCAGCGCCGCCTTGTACGCGGCTGGGTCGCGAACTTCGCCGATCCCCCGCACCACACTCCACCGGACGACGCCCTCCCGGTCGATCAGAAAAGTGCCGCGCAGCGCCGCCCCCGCATTCTCCTCGAACACGCCGTAGCGGCGCGCTACCTCGCCGTGCGGCCAAAAGTCGGCAAGCACCGGGAAGGTCAGGCCGCGCGCCTCTGCAAACGCGCGCTGGGTGAACTTGGAGTCGACCGACACCGCCAGCAGCGCGACGTCGTCGTTGACGAACGCGCTCACGTCGTCCTGCAACGCCGACAGTTCGCCGGTGCACACCCGCGAGAACGACCACGGGTAGAACACGAGGACGACGTTGCGACCGCCGTCATCGCGCTGGCCGCGAAACGACGACAGCCGCACCGGCGTGCCGTGCTGGTCGACCAGCTCGAAGTCGGGCGCCGGCGAGCCGGTCTCGACGGTCAACGCTTGCGCGAGCTGCGCGGCGCCACCAAGCGGGCTCCGGACCAGTCGCGACCGGCGCTGATCGAACTCGTCTGGCTGAGCCCGGCGGTCGGCGCGGCCTCCGAGACGTCGCTCGGCTCCACGTGCCCGTCGCGGCCCGACTTCGGCGTCAAGAGCCAGATCGTGCCGCCGTCCGCCAGCGCCGTGAGGGCGTCAACCAGCGCGTCGACTAGGTCGCCGTCGCCGTCGCGCCACCACAGCAGCACCGCGTCGACGACGTCGTCGTAGCTCTCGTCGACGAGCGCGCCGCCGGTGACCTCCTCGATCGAGGCGCGCAACTCCTCGTCGCAGTCTTCGTCGTAACCGATCTCCTGGACCACCTGGCCGGCCGTGAACCCCAGCTTCTCGGCCCGGCTGCGCTGTCCCTCCGCGTGGTCCGCGGTCGCGCTCACCAACACCCTCCTCCGGATGACACCTTGGCGTGTGAACATGCTGCAGTCACCAGCGCGAATCTGCGCCGGTCGCTGTAGTCCACACGTCCAAGCCTCCATCCGCAAGTGCTCAAGAGCAAACCCGCCCCGCGCGTCCCGTGGATGAGACAATTGGGCCCGCGCCCGAATCGCCCTGGGCGCGCCCGCCCGACGGAGGAAGGCCCCGCACGTGGCAGCAGGACCAACCGACCGCAACCCGGTGATCAGCGACGGGCTGCCAACGCAGCTGCCCGACGTCGACCCCGACGAGACGACGGAGTGGTTGGAGTCACTCGACGCCGTCGTCGCGGCTCAAGGCAAGACCCGCGCCCGCTACCTCATGCTGCGGCTGCTGCAGCGGGCCCGCGAGCGGCAGATCGGCGTGCCGGGGCTGCGCAGCAACGACTACCTCAACACCATCCCGCCCGAGGCCGAGCCGTGGTTCCCCGGCGACGAGCGCATCGAGAAGCAGATCCGCCGCGCGGTGCGGTGGAACGCCGCGGTCATGGTGTCCCGGGCAAACCGGCCTGAGCTCGGTGTCGGCGGTCACATCGCCACCTACGCCTCGGCGGCCAGCCTCTACGAGGTCGGCTTCAACCACTTCTTCCGCGGCAAGCACCAGGCCGACGGCACCTCCGGCGACCAGGTGTTCTTCCAGGGTCACGCCTCCCCGGGCATCTACGCTCGGGCGTTCCTCGAGGGCCGGTTGACGCAAGACCAGCTTGACGGCTTCCGCCAGGAGATCAGCCGCTCGGGCATCCCCAGCTACCCGCACCCGCGGCTGATGCCCGACTTCTGGGAGTTCCCGACGGTCTCGATGGGCCTCGGGCCGCTCGCCGCCATCTACCAGGCCCGGTTCAACCGC
>DASVDW010000162.1:0-9025 GCA_036380925.1 Acidothermaceae bacterium | reverse complement strand
GGACGGCGAGGCCCACGGCTACCGAGCAGGTGACCGGGAACGGTACGAGTGACCGATCACGAGGCGGCGGCCACCCGCTCCAGCACCTCGGCGTCGACGTCGAAGTTCGCGTGGACCGCGTCGACGTCGTCGTTGTCCTCCAGCGCGTCGATGAGCCTCATGAGCTTCGTGGCGGCGTCCTCGTCGAGCGGGACGCGCGCCTTGGGCACCTGGGACACCTCGGCGGTCTCGATCTCGATGCCCGCCTCGTCGAGCGCCTGGCGCACGGCCGTGAGGTCCGACGGCTCGGTGACGATCTCGAACACGTCGTCGTCGAGCGAGATGTCCTGCGCGCCGGCGTCGATGGCGACCATCAGGTCGTCCTCGGAGTAGCGGTCGCCGTCGACGACGATCGTGCCCTTCTTGTCGAAGTTGTAGGCGACGCTGCCCGGCTCGCCGAGCGAGCCGCCGTGCTTGGAGAGCAGGTGGCGGACGTCGGCGCCGGTGCGGTTGCGGTTGTCGGTCACGGCCTCGATCAGCAGCGCGACGCCGCCGGGGCCGTAGCCCTCGTAGGTGATGGGCTCCCAGTCGGCGCCGCCGGCCTCGAGACCGGCGCCGCGCTTGACCGCGCGGTCGATGTTGTCGTTGGGCACGGACTGGCCCTTCGCCTTCGCGATCGCGTCAGCCAACGTCGGGTTGCCGCCGGGGTCTCCCCCACCGGTGCGCGCGGCGACCTCGATGTTCTTGATCAGCTTGGCGAACAGCTTGCCGCGCTTGGCGTCGATGACGGCCTTCTTGTGCTTCGTGGTCGCCCACTTGGAGTGGCCGCTCATGACCGGTTTCCCTTCAAGTACTCGCGCACGATGTCAACGAAGAGCGCGTGAACGCGCTGGTCACCTGTGAGTTCAGGGTGAAAGGCAGTGGCCATGACGGTGCCCTGCCGGACGGCCACGATTCTACCGTCGGACCTGCCGATCACCTCGACGCCGCCGCCGACCGACTCCACCCACGGCGCGCGGATGAACACCGCGTGGAACGGCCCGCCGGCGACCCCGGCCAGCTCCACCGGCGACTCGAACGAGTCGACCTGGCGCCCGAACGCGTTGCGCCGAACGGTCGCGTCGAGCCCGCCGAGCGTGACCTGCCCCTCGATGCCGTCGGCCACCCGGTCGGCGAGCATGATCATCCCGGCGCAGCTGCCGAACGCCGGCATGCCTTCCTCCAGCCGCTTGCGCAGCGGCTCGAGCAGCTCGAAGGCCATCGCCAGCTTGTACATGGTGGTCGACTCGCCGCCGGGGATGACGAGCGCGTCGACGTCGTCCAGCTCACTTGGACGACGCACCGCGACGGCCACCGCGCCCGCCGCCTCGAGCGCGCGGAGGTGCTCCCGCACGTCGCCTTGGAGGGCGAGGACGCCGATCCGCGGAGCGCTCACCAGCCGCGGGTGGCCAGCCGGTGGTCGACCGGCACGTCGTCGACGTTGATGCCGACCATCGCCTCGCCGAGCCCGCGCGACACCTTGGCGACCACGTCGGGGTCGTCGTGGAACGTGGTGGCCTTGACGATCGCGGCCGCCCGCTGCGCCGGGTTGCCCGACTTGAAGATGCCCGAGCCGACGAACACGCCCTCCGCGCCGAGCTGCATCATCATCGCCGCGTCGGCGGGAGTCGCGATGCCGCCGGCCGTGAACAGCACCACCGGCAGCTTGCCGGCCGACGCCACCTCGCGCACCAGCTCGTAGGGCGCCTGCAGCTCCTTCGCCGCGACGTACAACTCGTCTTCAGGCAGCGACGTGAGCCTGCGCAGCTCGTCGCGGATCTGCCGCATGTGGGTGACCGCGTTCGACACGTCACCGGTGCCCGCCTCACCCTTCGACCGGATCATCGCCGCCCCCTCGGTGATGCGCCGCAGCGCCTCGCCGAGGTTGGTCGCGCCGCAGACGAACGGCACGGTGAACGCCCACTTGTCGATGTGATGGGCGTAGTCGGCCGGGGTCAACACCTCCGACTCGTCGATGTAGTCGACGCCCAGCGACTGCAACACCTGCGCCTCGGCGAAATGCCCGATCCGGGCCTTGGCCATCACCGGGATCGACACCGCGTTGATGATGCCGTCGATCAGGTCGGGGTCACTCATGCGCGCCACGCCGCCCTGCGCGCGAATGTCGGCCGGCACCCGCTCCAGCGCCATCACCGCGACCGCGCCGGCGTCCTCGGCGATCTTTGCCTGCTGGGCGGTGACGACGTCCATGATGACGCCGCCCTTGAGCATCTCGGCCATGCCGCGCTTCACGCGCACGGTGCCGGTCTGACCCGACCCGGATCCCACGTTCTCGCTGCTCACGACATGCCTCTCAAGGAGTTCGGGCGAATGCTTCATTTTACGCCGAGCCGCGCGGCCGGCTCGTCGTCCATTTCGAAGAACCGCGGCGGCGGCACCCGCCCGGCCAACCGCAGCCACCGGACGACGCGATGCCGGCGCACGGCCAGCGTCGCGCGCACCGCGTCGTTGTAGAAGCGGCGGGCGAGCGGCGCCTTGGTCATCGCGGCGTCGAGTTCGCGCAGCAACCCCACGCCGGACGGGTCGGCCGCGAGAGCGGCCGCGGCATCGGTCTCGGTGAACGCCGCCCGCAACGCGCCGGTCAGCGCGCTCTCACCCAGCTCTCGCTGGTCACCGGACGACGCGCGCGCCTCGTGCGCCGCGCTGGCGAGCAGCACGCTGGTCGCCGGGTCGAGCAATCCGGACGCGGCGATCTCCAGCGTCACCGCCGACCGCCGGACCAATTGCGCGTCAAGGGCCGCCCGCGCGGCGTCGAGGCGGGCGTGCAGCCGGTCCAGCCGATTGCTGGTCGCCCCCACGTAGCTCGCCAGCACGATGAACGCGACGAGCAGCCAAAACCACCACGGCATGAGTGACTCCTACCGCCCCTGACGCGGCACCGTCGGGGTGCGCACCGCGGCGTGCGCGACGGTCTCGTAGACCCGCACGATGTCGCGGGCGACCGTCGACCAGTCGTAGTCGAGCGCCCGCCGGGCCCCGCCTGCGGCCAACCGCGCCCGCCGGTCGCCGTCGTCGAGCAAGGCGCCGGCCGCCGTTGCGAGCGCCGCCGCGTCGCCGGTCGCGAACATCGCGCCAGCCTCGCCGTCGTCGAGAACCACCCGGAACGCGTCCAGATCGCTTGCCAGCACGGGAGTTCGCGCGGCCATCGCCTCGAGCAACACGATTCCGAAACTCTCCCCGCCCGTGTTGGGAGCGACGAACAAGTCGACCGAACGCAGCATGCGAGCCTTGTCGGCGTCGCTCACCAGGCCGAGCAACCGCACTCGCGACCGCAGCTCCTCGGGCAACGACTTGCGCACGTCGTCGGCGTCGCCTGGCCCCGCGACCAGCAGCCGCAGCTTCGGCCGCTGCGCCGCCATCAGTTGAAAAGCCTCCAGCAACAGGGGGAAACCCTTGCGCGGCTCGTCGATACGCCCGAGGAATCCGATCGCGCCGCCGTCGCCCGGCCAATCCGGCAGCGGCTGCGCGGTGGCGAAGGCCGAGACCTGGACGCCGTTCGGGATCAACACCGCGTCGCCGCCGAGGTGCTCGACCAAGGTTCGGCGGGCGGCCTCGGAGACCGCGATGCGACCGCTGATCTTTTCCAGCGCGGTCTGCAAAATCGAGTAGGCGGCGGCCATCGCGCGCGACCGCGAGATCGAGGTGTGAAAGGTCGCGACGATCGGGACGTCGGCCGCCCAGGTCGCGAGCAGGCTCAAGCTCGGCGCCGCCGGCTCGTGCACGTGGACGACGTCGAACGCGCCGTCGCGCAGCCAGCGCCGCACCCGGCCGAGCGACAGCACGCCGAACGCCAACCGGGCGACCGAACCGTTGTACGGCACCGGCACCGCGCGCCCGGCCGACACGACGTACGGCGGCAGCGGCGCGTCGTCGTCCGCGGGGGTGATCACCGAGACCTCGTGACCGAGGGCGATCAGCGCGGTCGCCAGGTCGTGCACGTGCGCCTGGACGCCGCCCGGGACGTCCCACGTGTAGGGGCAGACCAGGCCCACCCTCATGGCGCCCGCCGCGCCTTCGCGACGACCGGTTCGGCTGACCCGACGGTGTGCCGATCCGCCGGCCACAGCGGCTGCAACATGTGCCAATCCTGCGGGTGGGCCGCGATGTCCGCGGCGAACGTGTCGGCCAACGCTTGGGTCATCCGCGCGATCTGGGTGCGGCGGTCGACGCCGGCCGCGGGGGTGATCTCGGGGTGGATCGTCGCGCCCCAGCCACCGCCCGGCCCGCCGTCGTCGGTGAACCAGATGCCCACCGGGAAAAGCGCCGCGCCGGTCGCCACCGCCAGCGCCGCCGGGCCCGGCGGCATCGTGGTCGACTCACCGAAGAACGTCACCTCCACGCCGGACGACGCGAGGTCGCGCTCGGTGACCAGGCACACCAGCTTGCCCGCGCGCAGCCGCTCGAGCAGCACCGCGAACGCGTTGCGCCCGCCCGTCAGCGCGATCACCTCCATGCCGAGGCGCTCCCGCACCGAGACGAACCGGTCGAACAGCGACTCCGGCTTCAATCGCTCAGCGACCGTCGCGAACGGGTACCCCTGCAGCGCCACCCACGCGCCCGCGTGATCCCAGTTGCCGATGTGCGGCAGCGCCAGGATCGCGCCGCGCCCTGCCGCCATCACCGCGTCGAGCCGCTCCTTGCCCTCGACGTTCATCCGCCCCACGATCCGCTCGCGGCGCAAGACCGGCAACCGAAAGAACTCCAACCAGTACCTGGCGTACGACCGCATCGCGGCGCGGGTCAGCGCGGCGAACTCGTGGTCCGGGACCCCGGCGCCGACGACGCGCCGCAGGTTGCGCTCGAGTTGGCGCACGCCGCGCCCGCGTCGCCGCCACGCGACGTCGGCCCCGAGCCGGAACAACGGCCGCAGCGCCGACTCCGGCAATGTCGTGGCGAGCGCGGCCAGCGCCGCGTAGGCGGCCGCCTGGAACCGGGCCCGGGCGGCCTTCACGGCGTCGAGACCGGCTTGGATGCCACCGGATCCGGTTCGGCGCCACGGGCGTGCGCTTGCCGGTGCACCGCGAGGAACCGCTGCCCGACGGTGACCGTCGTGGCCGCGGCCAACAGCCACAACCCGACCGCCTGGATGTACGGCACCCCCAAGCCGGAGACGCCGGTGGCGGTGAGGATCACGATCAGCCGCTCGGTGCGCTCCGCGACGCCGACGTCGCCGCGCAGCCCAAGCCCTTCCGCGCGGGCGCGCGCGTACGAGACAAGATTGCCCGCCACCAGGGAGAACACGCACAGCCCGGCCAGAATCGGCTCGTGGCCGCGGCCGGCGAACCACCAGATCAGCCCGCTCAGCACCGCGGCGTCGGAGACCCGGTCGAGGTTGGAGTCGAGGAAGGCGCCCCACACTCCGGTGATGCCGCGGGCCCGCGCCAGCGCGCCGTCCACCATGTCGAACAGCACGAAGATGGTGATCGCGAAGGAGCCCCAGAACAGATCGCCGCGCGGATAAAGCACCAAAGCGGCGGACGTCGTGAGCGCGGTGCCGATGAAGGTGACGACGTTCGGGCTGACGCCTCGCCGGGCCAGCGCCGCGCCGAGCGGTCCGAGCACACGCTGCAGCGGCTGCCGCACGCGCTTGAGCATGTCCGTCCCGTCTGCCCGACCGTTGAGCCCACCGTCGTTCATGCTATCGACCGGCCCGGATCGCCAGCGACATTCGACCGCCGTCGCGGCCGTGCGCGACCTCGACCGCCGGCGCCGCTTCGCGCGACCTTTGACCTCTTGTCCGGTCGCCGCCGAAGGCGAAGACTCGGCTCACTAAGCCTTCTGCAAGTCAGCCCTCGACAAAGGAGCGTGAGCCATGGCAGACAAATCCGCAGCCGCGGCGACCGTGCCGGGCGCCGCCGGCAGAGCACCGGTGGCCGACCAGCCGGCCGGAATTCGCAACGTGGTGCTGGTCGGCCATTCCGGTTCCGGCAAGACCACGCTCGTCGAAGCGCTGCTGGTGTCGACGGGCGCGATCAACCGCGCGGGCCGGGTCGAGGACGGCACCGCCATCACCGACTTCGAGGACGCCGAGATCCGCCAGCAACGTTCGGTGTCGCTCGCGCTCGCGCCGGTCGAGTACGACGGCGTGAAGATCAACCTGCTGGACGCCCCCGGCTACGCCGACTTCGTCGGCGACCTGCGCGCCGGCTTGCGCGCCGCCGACGCGGCGCTGTTCGTCATGTCGGCCGCCGACGGCATCGACGGCTCCACCCGCATGCTGTGGGAGGAATGCGCGCACGTCGGCATGCCGCGCGCCGTCGTTGTCACCAAGCTGGACTCCCCGCGCGCCGACTTCGACGCGGTCGTCGCGCAGTGCCAGGCGACATTCGGGCAGGGTGTGCTGCCGCTCTATTTGCCGGTGCGCGCCAATCCCGAAGCCGCGCCGCACGGGCTGCTCGGCCTGATCACCCGGCAGGTCGGCGAGCACACCGACGGACGGCGCGTGGTCCGCGACGCCACGCCGTCCGAGATCGACGCCGCGGCTAACGCGCGCAACGCGTTGCTCGAGGGCATCATCGCCGAAAGCGAAGACGAGACTTTGATGGACCGCTACCTGGCGGGCGAGGAGATCGACCAAAAGGTGGTCGTCGACGACCTCGAGAAGGCGGTGGCCCGAGGCTCGTTCTATCCAGTGCTTGGCGCGTCGGCGCCGTCGATGCTCGGCGCCGCCGAACTTCTCGAGCTGCTCGCGCGCGCGTTCCCGTCGCCGCTTGAGCACCCGCTGCCCGCGGTGACGAAGCTCGACGGCACTCCGCTGCCGCCGTTGACCTGCGACCCGGCCGGCCCGCTGGTCGCCGAGGTCGTCAAGACCACCACCGATCCCTACGTCGGCCGGGTGTCGCTGGTGCGGGTGTTCTCCGGAACGCTGCGCCCCGACTCCGCGGTGCACGTGTCCGGGCACGGCATGTCCGAACGCGGGCACGAGGACCACGACGTCGACGAGCGGGTCGGCGCGTTGAGCTCGCCGTTGGGCAAGGCGCAGCGCACGGTTTCGCACTGCGTCGCGGGCGACATCGTGGCGATCGCCAAGCTGGCGCGGGCCGAGACCTCCGACACCTTGTCCGACAAGGAAAACCCGCTGCTGATGAGCCCGTGGGAGATGCCTGAACCGCTGCTTCCGGTGGCGGTGCGGGCGAAGTCGAAGGCGGATGAGGACAAACTCTCCCAAGGGCTTTCGCGGCTCGCGGCCGAAGACCCGACGCTGCGGCTCGAGATGAACCCCGAGACGCACCAGCTGGTGCTGTGGTGCATGGGTGAGGCGCACTCCGACGTCCTGCTGGACCGGTTGAAGACCAAGTACGGCGTCGAGGTCGAGACGGTTCCGCTCCGGGTGCCGATGCGCGAGACGTTCGCGGCCAAGGTGAGCGCGCACGGGCGCCACGTCAAACAGTCCGGCGGCCACGGGCAATTCGGCGTGTGCGACATCGAGGTCGAGCCGCTGCCGCAAGGCAGCGGGTTCGAGTTCGTCGACAAGATCTTCGGCGGCGCGGTGCCGAGGCAGTTCATCCCCTCGGTCGAGAAGGGGGTGCGCGCCCAGATGGAGCGCGGTGTCGCGGCCGGTTACCCGGTCGTCGACATCCGGGTGACGCTCGTCGACGGCAAGGCGCACTCGGTCGACTCCTCCGACATGGCGTTTCAGATGGCGGGCGCGCTCGCGCTGAAGGAAGCGGCCAAGGCCGGCCAGGTCATGCTGCTCGAACCGGTCGACGAGGTCAGCGTGCTGGTTGACGACGAGTACGTCGGCGCGGTGATGAGCGACTTGTCCGGACGACGGGGGCGGGTCGCCGGAACGGAGCCGGTGGGAAGCGGCGGGCGAACCCTGGTGCGGGCCGAGGTGCCACAGGTCGAGGTGACCCGTTACGCCATCGACCTGCGTTCGCTGTCACACGGCACCGGGACGTTCACCCGGCGCGAGGTGCGCTACGAGCCGATGCCCCACCAGTTGGCCGCCAAGGTCATCGCCGAGCACAAAGAGGAGTGAGGGCTCGTCGCTCGTCGCTCGTCGCTCGTCGCTCGTCGCTCGTCGCTCAAGGGCTCGTCGCTCACTGCTCGCGCCCGGCGGATCTGGCTGCCCGTCGAGTGATATTGGTGTGGCAAAAGGGGTACCCAGGGCTGCGAGATCTTCGGCTGGGCGCTCCTTCTCCTAGAGTCGGGCCGAGCACTCACGTCCCCGCGTCTGCGCGCACTCAGTGAGAGGTTGGACATGTCGGTCGACGATATCGATGGCGAGTTCGACGAGCTGTTCTCCGAGGTGCTGACGGCTTTGGAGGCCCAGTGCGCGGGTGACTTCAGCGTGCGTCTGCGTCCGCGCGACGGCGTCATGGGGCAGCTTGTCACGCGCGTGAACACGCTCGCGTCGCTCAACGAGCGGCGCACCCGCGAGCTGGTGCGCGCCAGCCGGGTGATCGGTCGCGAGGGCCGGATGACCGAGCGACTGGACGAGCTGGGCGCGGACGGAGATTGGAGCACGGGCGCGGCCGCGGTCAACTCGCTCATCGACGACCTGGTGCGCCCCACCACCGAGGTGGCGCGGGTCATCGCCGCGGTCGCCGAGGGCGATCTCACCCAGCAGATGGCGCTCGAGATCGCGGGCCAACCGGTCAAGGGCGAGTTCCTCCGCATCGGCACGACGGTGAACACGATGGTCGACCAGCTGTCGTCGTTCGCCGACGAGGTCACCCGCGTCGCCCGCGAGGTCGGCACCGAAGGCCGGCTCGGCGGCCAGGCCCAGGTGCGCGGCGTGTCGGGCGTGTGGCGCGACCTCACCGAGTCGGTGAACTCGATGGCGGGAAACCTGACCTCCCAGGTGCGCAACATCGCCCAGGTGACCACCGCGGTCGCCCAGGGCGACCTGTCGCAGAAAATCACCGTCGACGCGCAAGGCGAGATCCTCGAGCTCAAGTCGACCATCAACACCATGGTCGACCAGCTGTCCTCCTTCGCCGACGAGGTCACCCGCGTCGCCCGCGAGGTCGGCACCGAGGGA
>DASVDW010000161.1:0-28123 GCA_036380925.1 Acidothermaceae bacterium | reverse complement strand
CGAAACCGGCGAGCTGGTCCGCCGGTTCTTCGGCCGGCTGCGGAGGCGCCGGCTCGTCGTCGATGGGCAGCCGCGCCCTGCGGGCGAGCGCGCGAACCTCGGCCAGCACCGGCTCGGCGCCAAGACGAACGGCGATCCCGGCCGACTCCCGCGCTGCCGCTGCCGCGGCGTCGCGGTCGCCGTCCGCACAGGCCGCCTCGGCCAACCGGAACAGCGCGTAGCTGACCAGGGGCGGCTCGTCGGCGTCGCGGCAAGCCGCGACACCGACCCGCCACGCCTCCACCTCGCCCGCCCCGTGCAATCGCGCCTGCTCGGCGAGGAACAGCTGTCGACGAGCCAGCTCCGGGATCGCGACAAAGGTGAGCTTGTCGGCGAGCTCCAAGAACAGTCGCCGGTCGGCGGAGGCGACCGGCTCGGGCGCCCGCCGGTCGCGCGCCCGCACCGCGAGGTCGGCCTCGACCCGCATGCCGAGCCACAGCAGCGGCCAGGTGTAGCGCGGGGTGAAGCCGTCGACCGAGGTGTTGCGCAGCGCCTCGGCCAGGATGTCGCGCGCCCGCTCGTGCTCGCCGCGGCTGTGCTCGAGCGCGGCCTCGACATAGGCCAACGACTGGGTGAACTGGGTGTCCTTGCTGCCGCCGACCAGCCGACGCACGTCGCGGGCGTCGGCGAGCGCGTCGTCGTAGCGGCCCTTCATCAGGCGCAACTCGGCACGGGTCACGTACAACGTGGCCGCGAAAACGCCCTCGGGGTCGCCGGCCAACGCACCGGCGATCAGCTGGGGCACCTCTTCCCAGCGGCCCAGCCGCACCAGAGGCTCCACCATGTTGCTGACCAGGTAGGCGCCAAGTGACCGGCTCATGCCGAGGTCGGCGGCGAGATCCAACCCCTGACGTGCGGCGGCGGCCGCTTCGGCGTGCCGGCCGAGCATCTCGAGGACGTCGGAGAGGTTCACCAACCCGCGCAACGCCACGAAAATGTCGTGCTCCATGGCGAGCTCGACGCCCTCGCGAAGCCGCCGCACCCCGTCGTCCGCATCGCCGAGATAGGCCTGCGCGATGCCGAGGGTGGCGAGGGCGTCGGCGGCCTCGCGAGTGGCGCCGACGGCCCGTGCGGCGTCCAACGCCTGTTGCGAAGTTTGCAGCGCCGCTTGCATCGCGCCGATTCGCATCTGATAACGACCGAGCGAGATCAGCACCACCGCGTGCGCTTGTGACGTCTCGCCCTCGGGCAGCAGCGCGAGGGCTTGGCGCAGCGGCGCCTCGCTCTCTCGCTCGCCGCCGGCGTCGGCGATGGCCCGCGCCTTGCGCACCAAGATGAGCGCGCGGCGCACCGGATCGAAGTCCGGCGGAAGCTCCGACAGCGCCTGGTCGAACAGCGAGACCGCGCGGTCGACCGAGCCCGCGTCGTACGCGGCGGTTCCGGCGAGCCGGGTCAACTCGACGAGGTCGAGTCCGGTGCGCTGCGGCGCGTCCGGCACCCGAGGCCAGATCTCCAGCGCCCGCTCGAGGTGCCGCTGCGCCTCAACCGGCGCGTACCTGCTCATCGCCAGCCGAGCCGCGTCGACCGAAGCGCCTAGGGCGCGCGGCAGGTCGAGCGCCGCGTACCAGTGGAAGGCGAGAATCGCAGGCAGCGCGGCGGCGTCGTCAACCAGCTGCGGGGCGGCGGAAAGCGCCTCCCCATAGGCCATATGCAGCTGCACGCGCTCGCCAGGGAGCATGTCCTCGTACACGGCGTCGCGCGCGAGCGCGTGCCGAAACGCGTAGCCCCGCCCGGTCTCATCGACGACCAGCAGGTGGCTTTCGACCGCCTCGCGCAGCGCGTCAAACAACGCCGGGCCTTCGACTTTGGCGACTGTGGCGAGCAGTTGTTCAGACACACTGCGACCGCTGACCGCGGCGGTGCGCACCAGCCGCCGCGCCGGATCGCTCAACGAGTCGAGTCGGCTGAGCAAAACGTCGCGCAACGACGGGGGCAGGTCGGTCGGGTCACCGCCGCTTTGCACAGTGCCGGCCAATTCCTCGACCAGGAAGGCGTTTCCGCCGGAACGGTCGAAGATGACGTCGACCAGCTCGGGTTTCGTCGTCCGCGAAAGTATTGCGTCGAGCTGCGCGCCGACCTCGGCGCGGTCGAAGCGGGGCAGCTCTACGCGCCGCACCGAACGCACCCGCTCCCAACCGGTCAGCAGCGGCCGCAGCGGGTGGCGTCGATGCAGCTCGTCAGAGCGGTACGTCGCGACCAGCAGCACCGGAATCCCGCGCATCGAGCGCACCAAGAAGGCAACCAGTTCCAGAGTCGATTGGTCAGCCCAGTGCAGGTCTTCGATGGCCAGCAGCAACGGTCGCTCGGCGCTCAGCCGGGTCACCAGGCCCAGCACCAACTCCAGCAGCTGAGCGGTTTGGCCACCGTCGCGATCTGCCCGCTGCGCGCCGGCGTCCGGATCGAGTTCGGGCAACAGCCGGGCTAACCCCCGCCTGGTCGGCCCGAACAAGTCGGCGAGCTCTTCGGTCGAGCGACCGCGGGCCAACGCCCGCAACGCGTCGACGAGCGGCGCGAGCGGCAGTCCGTCGGCGCCGAGTTCGATGCAATGCCCGACCAGGACGACGAAACCCGCGTCGGTGGCGCGCGTGGTGAACTCGTCGAGGAGGCGGGTCTTCCCGACGCCGGCTTCGCCGCCGACAAGCGCGACGCCGGGCTGGCCGTCGGCCGCGGCGGTGAGCGCCGCCTCGAGCGCGGCCAGCTCGCTGGCTCGCCCGACGAAGACCGGGCTGACGACGCTAGCGCTCACGCGGGCTCCAAAGCGAGGATCGCAGCGGAGCGAGGATCGCAGCGGGGCGAGGACCGGAGCGGCGGAGACCGCGGATAACGGGACTCACGTCCCGACACGCTGTCACAACCGCACGATCGACGCGAGCACCGACGGGAGTCAGCCGTCGGCTTCCCCCTCGTTGATGACCGTGGCGCCAAGGTGGCGTTGCAACAGCGCGAGCCCGGAGGCGCCGTCGTCCGCGTCGTCGTCGTCGAAGTCGGGCTCGTCGGGAAAGTCGGACGGCGTGGGGGCCGCCGCGGCCGGAGGGGATTGCGAAGCTTGCGCGGCTGGTCTGCCGGTGGGACGTGCGGCTGGCGGCGGGCTCGACGGCGCCGCCGGGGCGCCGCCGCCACCGGCGAGGGTGGTCTCGATCCGCCAGTCGCTGCCGAGCACCTCTTTCAACGCTTCCCGCAAGGCGTCTTCGTTGGCGGTGCCGAGCTTGAACTGCCGCTCGAGCGGGCCGGTCACGAAGCCCAAAACCAGCACGTTGCCTTTGACGTCGACCACCTGCGCGGGGCCGGAAAGCAGCAGCGCGTACGTCGTGCGGCGACGCTTCTTGGTGGCTTCGAGCACGTCGTCCCACAACCGGCGAAGCCCGGCGGCGTCGACGGCGCCAACAGGTTGCGGCGCGGCAGGTTGCGGCGCGGCAGGTTGCGACGCGGCAGCTTGCGCGGGCGGCTCCGGCGTCGGCTCGGACGTTGCGGCGGCCGGGGAGTCAGCCGCGGGCACCTGGCGCGGTTCGGGCTTCGCTGGGCTTGCCGGCTCGGAGACCGACGTCGTCGCGGCCGCCCGCTTCGCCGCTGCCGCCGGCGGGCGCGCGGCTTGTGCTGAGGCTGGCGCCGCTGGCGCCGCTGGCGTCGAACCGCCGCTCGCCGTCAGCCGCCGCTCCAACCGCTCGACGCGCGCCAACAGGCTGGCCGGGTCGTCGCTCGCGCCCGGCAGCAACACCCGCGCGCAGATCAACTCGAGCAACAATCGAGGCGCCGTCGCGCCGCGCATCTCGGTCAAACCGGCGTTGACCAGGTCGGCGGCCCGGGTCAGCTCAGCGCGGCCGAGCTGACCGGCCTGCCGGCGCATCCGCTCCAACACGTCGGCTGGGACGTCGAGCAGCCCCTTCTCGCCCGCCTCCGGGATCGCGTCGAGCACGATCAGGTCGCGCAACCGGCCGAGCAAGTCCTCGGCGAACCGGCGTGGGTCGTGCCCCGCCTCGATGACGCGGTCGACGATCTCGAACACCGCGCCGCCGTCATGCGCCGCGAACGCGTCGACGACGTCGTCGATGAGGCTGGCGTCGGTGTAGCCGAGCAGCGCGACCGCGCCCTTGTAGGTGACGCCTTCTTCGCCCGCGCCGGCGACCAGTTGGTCGAGCACCGATTGCGCGTCACGCACCGAACCGGCGCCAGCGCGCACGACCAGCCCGAGGGCGGCCGGCTCGATCGGCACGCCTTCGGCCTCGCAGATGCGGGCCAGGTTGTCGCGCAGCGCGCCCGGTGGCACCAGCCGGAACGGATAGTGATGCGTGCGCGACCGGATCGTGCCGATGACCTTTTCCGGCTCGGTGGTCGCGAAGATGAACTTCACGTGCGGCGGCGGCTCTTCGACCAGCTTCAGCAACGCGTTGAACGCGGCCGTCGTCACCATGTGCGCTTCGTCGATGATGTAGATCTTGAAGCGCGAGCTGACCGGCGCGTACATCGATCGTTCGCGCAGGTCACGCGCGTCGTCGACCAGCCCGTGGGACGCCGCGTCGATCTCGATCACGTCGATGCTGCCGGGCCCGGACGGCGCGAGGTCGAGGCACGACTGGCACTTCCCGCACGGCTCCGGCGTGGGGCCCTGCTCGCAGTTCAGCGAGCGGGCCAAGATTCGGGCGGACGACGTTTTGCCGCAGCCGCGCGGCCCGGAGAACAAGTACGCGTGATGCACCCGGTTGTTGCGCAGCGCCTGCTGCAACGGCTCGGTGACGTGCTCCTGGCCGATCACCTCGGCGAACGTGCTCGGCCGGTACTTGCGGTACAGCGCCAGACTCACGAGCTTCGGGTCCTCCGATCGAAAAGGACCCCCCGCGCACCCGTCAGGGCCCGCTTACCCTTGCTGCCTTCCGGCCCTGGGGGGGTTCGTGGGATGGACGCCGCGCGAGGGGTCTGTGCGCGAGTCTACTGGCGGACGACGCCAACGCGAGCCGCCCGCTGTGGACCGCGGCGCCGGTCGATCCTCCTACCAAGCCATCGACCTCGAAACTCGCGCCTGGACCTCGGCCGGGCAGGGCTGAAGCACGAGTTTCAGGGCCCAGGGAGATCGGCTACGGGGTGGCGCCTTCTCGCGCGAGGCCGACAAAGGCTTGCGCCGCCGGTGACAGCGGCGCCGGACGATGCACGATCCCGTAGCGGCGACTGATCACCGGCGTGGTCGAAGCGACGGCGGCGCCGAGCTTTCGCGCGTCGGCGGCCATCGGCTCGGGCAAGAACGCCGCGCCCGCGCCGGCCAGCACCAGCGCGATCAGCGCGTCGCGATGGCCGGTCTCGACGCAGACGTCGGCGGCACCGGCCCGGGAGTGGGCCAGCGCCTCGTCGAGCCGGCTTCGCGACGACGTGCCCGTCGGGGTCGCGACAAACCGCAGCCGGTCGAAGCGCCGCAGCGGGAACGGATCGACGACCTCGGACGACGGCGGCAGCACCAGCTGAAACGGCTGGCGGCCCAACTCGATCGACCGCAAATCCTCGGCGGAGCAAGGCAGTTCGGTGAGCCCGAGCTCGCACACGCCCGCGGCCACGGCCGACTCCACGCCGTCGACCGCCGACACCTCAGGCGCCCGCACCACCACCTCGGGGTGATCCCGGCGAAACACGCCGACGAGTTCGGCGAGCGGTTGCACCAGGGTCGGGATGGCCGCGACGTCGAGCGTGCCGCCCGCAAGCGCACCGACGCGCGCCACCGAATCCTCGGCGACCGTGAAGTCGCGCAAGATCTGCCGCGCCGGCTCGAGCAGCGCCTCACCGGCGGCGGTGAGGCGCACGCCTCGGCCCAGCCGGTGAAAGAGCTCGACACCGATCTTCTTCTCCAGCGCGGCGATCGATTGCGACAGGCTGGGCTGCGCGACGCCCAGTTCGTCGGCCGCTCGCGAAAAGCCGCCGTGATCGACCACGGCGACGAAGCAGCGGAGTTGGCGGCGGTCCACGTCGTCATAGTAACCGCCTATCTCCAAAGGTCCATCTCGCTATTTGACCTATCAGATTGATACGCGGAACGCTGGGCTCGTGACCGCCGGGCGACCCGCATGACGACCGCTGGGTGGCAGCGGTTTTTGGTCGAGCCGCCCCGCCCCGAACGGGTGCGCGCCCTGCGCAACGCGCACTGGCTGGTCGTCGCCTCAGTTTGCGTCGGCGCGTTCATGGGCCAACTCGACGCGAGCATCGTCACCCTCGCGACCCCGGCGCTGCAGGAGCACTTCAACGTCAGCCTGGCCGCCGCGTCGTGGGTCGCTTTGTCGTACCTGCTGACGTTGGTCGCGGCGGTCGTGCCGATCGGCCGGCTCGCCGACGCGGCCGGCCGAAAGATGCTCTACGTCTACGGGTTCGCGGTGTTCACGCTGGCCTCCGTCGGCTGCGCGTTGGCACCGTCGATCGGCGCGCTCGACGCGCTGCGGGTGGTGCAGGCGATCGGCGCCGCGATGCTGCAGGCGAACAGCGTCGCGCTGATCCGGCTGTCCATGCCGCCCGGCCAGGTCGGCCGCGGCATCGGGGTCCAGGCTGTCGCCCAGGCGCTCGGCCTGGCGCTCGGCCCCTCCGTCGGAGGCGCGCTCGTCCACCTCGGCGGCTGGCGGCTGGTGTTCTTGGTGAACGCGCCGGTCGGCGTGATCGGCGTCGTCGCGGGGCTGCTGTTCCTGCCGCGCAGCCAGCAGCTTCGCCGCATCGAGCGGATGGACTACCGCGGGCTCATCTTGTTCGTCCCGCTGGTCGTCGCGGCACTGCTCACCCTGACCAGCGCCACGCACGGTTCGCTGACCCGTGCCCTCGTGCTGGCGCCGCTGGCCATCACCGTGGTGGCCGCCCTCGCGCTGCGCGGTCACACCAAGGCGCTGCTGCGCCGCGGCGCCGAGCCGCTGCTCCCGGTCGACCTGTTCGCGCGCGCCGACTTCAGCCGGGCGATCCTGGCCGGGCTGCTGTCTTACCTGATCTTGTTCGGAATGTTGTTCATCACGCCCTTCGAAATGGAGCGCACGTTCGGCTGGCGCCCTGACGCGACCGGGCTGCTGCTCACCGTCCTGCCCGCGTGCATCGCGCTGTCGACGCCATTCGCGGGCAGGCTCGCCGACGCGAAAGGCGCCCGGTTGCCCACGACGATCGGCATGCTGCTCGCCGCCGGCGGTTTCACCGCCGTCGCCGTCGTCCCGGACGACGTCGGCGTGGTCGCCGCTGCGCTCGCCCTCGTCGGCGCCGGCTCCGGGTTCTTCACGCCCGCGAACAACGCGGCCATCATGACCAGCGCGCCAGCCGCGCGAGCCAGCGTGGCCGGCGGTGTCTTGAACATGACCCGCGCCTTCGGCACCGCGCTCGGCGTCGCGATCGGCGCGCTGGCCTACGCGATCGGCGGCGGCGGCGCCGCCGGTTACCGAGCGACCACGAGCTGTCTGGCCGGGTTGGCGCTGGTCGCGGCCGCGGTGGTTGCCGGGGGCGGGCGCGCAGCGCCAACCGGAGCGGACCGGACATCGGCTACCCTGCACGGCGGAGGATTCGCATAGTGGCCGAGTGCGCACGCTTGGAAAGCGTGTAGAGGGCAACCTCTCGCGGGTTCAAATCCCGCATCCTCCGCTCACGCCGTCCGCCACCACGGCCGGGTCTTGAATTCGGGAGCGGCGATCACGATGACCGTGCTCACCGCAACCGGCCGAGCCGCCGCCGCCGCGACCTGGTGGCTGGTCAGACGTCACGCCGTGCGGGCGCTCGCCCCCGGCCGGCCGCCGAAGCTGGCGCTCGCCGCGGTCGGCGCCTCCATCGCCGCCATCGTCGTCACCGCCGCGCTCGGCCCAAGCGCCGCGGCGCAACCGTTCGCCGGCCCGCTCCCGCTGCACGCCGACGCGCGCCCGAGCACCGCGACGGTGACCGCGCTGCTGGTCTTCGCCGTCGTCGCGGGCGCGTACGGCCTGGCCGGCTGCCTCGACGCGCTGCGCCGGGGCTGGGCGGCCGACGCCAAGCGGTTGCTGATCGCGGGCGCCGCGGCCGCCGCGGTGCTCGGCGTCCTCACTCCGATCGGGTCGGCGGACCCCGGCAGCTACGTCGCATACGGTCGGCTGGCCGCGACCGGCCACGACCCGTACGCCACCCCGCCGTCGGCCCTCACCGACGCGTACGCGCACGCGGCCGAACCACCCTGGCGGACGACGACCAGCGTGTACGGTCCGCTCGCGACCGGCGAGCAGTGGCTGGCGGCCAAGCTCGCCGGCGACGGGCCCGGCGCGCCGGGCCGCGCGGTGTTCGTCCTCGGGCTGATCGGCGCGGTCGCCTTCATCGCCGCCGCCGCGCTGCTCCACCTGCTCGCGGCAGGTCAGGCCGGACGACGAAGAGTGGCCGTGTTGTTCGCGCTGAACCCGTTGTTGCTGTTGGAAGGCGTGGCAGGCGCGCACGTCGACGTCCTGCTCACCGCTTTGGTGGTCGGCGGCCTGGTGCTGCTCGCCCACCGCGGGATCGCCTCGGCGTTCGGCGCCGGCGTCCTCGGGGGCGCCGCCGCCGCCGTGAAGGCGTCCGCCGCGCTGGCCGGCGGCGGCTTCGCGATCGCCATCGCCTGCCATCGGCACGCCCGCGGTCGGCGCACCGCTCTGATCGCGCTCGCGCTGGGCGCCGCGACCGTGCTGATCCCCGGTTATCTGCTCGCCGGCGGCCACGCCTTCGACCAGCTGCGTCACGCGAGCAACTTCGTCTCCTTCGCCGACCCGTGGCGCATCGTCACCCATCCGCTGGAGTCGCTGCTGGGCAAGAGCACGGCGCGCACCCTGATCCGCGTCGCCGCGTGGATCGGCTTCGTCGTCATGGCGCTGCTACTGAGGCGTGGCCTGCCCGGCCGCGGTCACCCAGCCCGGCCGGCGCTGGTCTTGGTGCTCGCGTGGCTGCTCACCGCGCCGTACGTGCTGCCGTGGTACGCGGTGTTGCCGTTCGCGTTGCTCGCCACGCTCCCGTCGTCCGCCTTCGACAAGGTGCTGACATTCTGGACGGCGGTGCTCGCGATCGCTTACCTGCCAGGGCGCGATCCCCACGCCCTCGACATCTGGAAATCCGGTTTCGCGCCGCCCCTGTTGTTGTGCACAGTGATGGTCACCGTGGCACTTTGCCTGCGCAGAAGGAGCTGAGCGGATGTCCACGTTCGCCGCGCATCTGCTGGCATTCGCCGGCGCCGCGTTCTTGCTCGCGATCGCGCCGGGGCCGGCCACCGCGGTCTTGCTGCGGCAGACGATTCGGCATGGGCGCGCCCGCGGCTTCGCAACGGTGGCCGGCATCGAATCCGGCGTGTTCTTCTGGGCGGTGATGGCCGCGCTCGGCGTGACAGCGCTGCTGTCGGCGTCCGAGATCGCCTACACCGTGCTGCGCGTCGGCGGCGCGGTCATGCTGGTTTTCCTTGGCGTGCAAGCGATTCTCCGGTCACGGTCGACGCAAGCGGAAGAGCCGGCAGCCGAACTGGCGGCGGCCAGCGCGGTTGTCGGGATCAGTCGTGACTCGACCCGTTCCGCCTACCGCGCGGGCCTGGTGACCAACCTGGCCAACCCCAAGGCCGGGGTGTTCGCGGTGTCTTTCCTGCCGCAGTTCATCCCGTCTGGCGCGCCGGTGCTGGCCACCGGCTTGCTGCTGGCGGTGATCTGGGTCGCGTGCGACTGCACGTGGTACCTGTCGCTGACCACCGCGATCCACGCGGCCCGCGAGTTGTTCACTCGCTCGACGCTGCGGCGCCGGGTCGAGCGGTTAACCGGCGTGGTGTTGATCGGTTTTGGGGTCCGGCTTGCCGTCCAGTCACAGCCCTGATTGCGTTCGCAACATATTCCCCCGGTAAAGCTGGACGAACCGCTCATGTCTGGTCCGGATATCCCCCCGCGCGACTTATGGTGCGGCGCGTTTCGACCTGCTACCGTGATCGCGGTCGCAGTTCCAAGTACGTGTTCTCACGCCGCGGAACGTCAGCGCGGTTGGTGATCTTCGGGGCCCCCAAAGAGACTGTCCGCGCCGGCCCGGCAACCGCGCGGTGCGGGTGCCGAATCCTGGTTAGGGAGAGCACGTGACGCAAGGTGTAGTGAAGTGGTTCAACGCTGAGAAGGGCTTCGGCTTCATTGCCGTAGAGGGCGGCGCTGACGTCTTCGTCCACTACTCGGCCATTCAGGCGGACGGGTACCGCAGCCTGGAGGAGAACCAGAAGGTCGATTTCGACATCACGCAGGGCCCCAAGGGCCCCCAGGCGGAGAACGTTCGGCCGATCTGAACCAATTCGAGCGGGCGGTCGTACCCCTGACGGGGTGCGGCCGCCCGTTCGCATTTTGTTAAGAAGATCGATGGCTCTTTGGCGCCGGCGCGACCGCATGATGGGCTAGTACACGACAGCGCTGACCGCGCGAAGCTTGCGGAGAAGATCGGATGGCTGATCCAAGGGTCGATGACGGTCGTCCCGTCGGACGGCGGATCGTGCTCGGCATGCTCGGCCTCGGAGTGCTCGGCGTCGCGTTCGGCGACCACCTGCAAAACATCGAGAGCGCCGTCCTGCGCCCGGTGGAGGAACGCGACCCCACCGGCTTGAGCTCGCTGATCCCCGCCGGAAACACCTTCCGGTTCTACTCGATAACCGGCGACGAGCCGCAGCGGGCGGCGTCCGACTACACCCTGACCATCGACGGCCTCGTCGAGCGCCCGGCGACGCTCACCCTCGCCGACCTCGACGCGATGCCGCAGACCACGCTGGTGAAGGACTTTCAATGCGTCACCGGCTGGCGGGTCCCCAAGGTGCATTGGGCGGGCGTCGCGTTGCCCGATCTGCTGGACCACGTGGGCGTGCAAAAAGGCGCGACCGCTTTGCAGTTCACCTCCTTCGACGGCGCGTACACCGAGAGCCTCACCCTCGAGCAGGCGCGTCGGCGCGACGTCCTGGTCGCGACCCAGATGCTCGGGGGGCCGGTCAGCAAGGCGCACGGCGGCCCGGTCCGGCTGTACGTCGCGCCCATGTACGGCTACAAGTCGTGCAAGTGGCTTGGTGGTGTCAAGGTGACCTCCCAGGTCGTCCCCGGTTACTGGGAGCGCAACGGTTACGACGTCGACGCCTGGGTCGGCAAGTCGAACGGGCGCGCCGATGCCCCAACCACTTAAGTTGTTGCGGTTCACCCTCGTCGAACGCTGGGTGCACCGCACCACCGCCGTGCTGATGGGCGTCTGCCTGGTGACGGCGGCGATCCTTTACGTGGGCGCGCTGTCTCGCGCGATCGGCTACCGGGCGGTCGTCGAATGGGTCCACGTCATCGCCGGCCTTTCGCTGCCGGCTCCATTCGTCGTCGGCCTGCTGGCCAAAGCTTTTCGGGACGACGTGCGCAGGCTCAACCGCTTCACGCCCGCCGATTGGGAATGGCTGCGATCAAGGGACTTTCGAGCGACTCGCACGGACGTCGGCAAGTTCAACGCAGGGCAGAAGTTGAACGCGAACTTCCAGCTCGGCGCGATTTTCGTGATGATGTTGACCGGCTCGGTGATGCGGTTCGCCAACCACTGGCCGATCGACTGGCGGACGGGAGCCACGTTCGCGCACGACTGGACGGCGTACGCGATCCTGGCCGTGGTGCTCGGCCACATCTACATGGCGCTGCGCGACCCGGACGCGCTCGCCGGGATGCGCACCGGCTACGTTCCCGCGCAGTGGGCCGCGAGCGAGCACGGGCGCTGGGCCGCCGAGCACGAGATCGACGCTCCAGCCCGCCGCGGCGTCGCACGATAAGCAGATGGCCGAAGTAGAGCAGTACTCGCCAACCTGCCCGCTGACCGTCGAGCGACCGTTGATGCTGCATCGCTGGGAGCGAGTGACCTTCTTGCACTGGCGATATCCGGCGGACGCCGTCCAGCGGCTGCTGCCGCCGGGCCTGTCGGTGGAGACGCACGACGGCGTCGCCTGGGTCGGCTTGGTGCCGTTCTTCATGCGGATCAACGCGCCTGGAATCCCGCGCCTGCCGTGGATTTCGCACTTCTGCGAGACGAACGTGCGCACGTACGTCCGCGACGAGCTCGGCCAGTCCGGAGTGTGGTTCTTCTCCCTGGACGCCGAGCGATTTCCCGCCGTCGCGGCCGCCCGGCTTGGGTTTCGCCTGCCATACATGTGGTCTGACATGCGGTTGGACGACGCAGGCGACACGATCACCTACACGACCCGGCGTCGCTGGCCCGAGGGCGGCGTGACCAGCCGGGTGACGGTCGGCATCGGCGCGCCGCTCGCCGCCGAGGAACTCACCGATCGCGACCACTTCTTGACCGCCCGCTGGGCGTTGTTCAGCGTCGGCGGCGCGCGCGGCCGATTCCGCCGGTACGCCCACGCGCAGCACGATCCTTGGCCGTTGCGCCGTGCGGCCGTCCGCGAGCTCGACGACCGGTTGGTGGCCGACACCGGATTGCCGGCGCCGACCGGCGAGCCGCTGGCGTACTACTCCCCTGGCGTCGACGTCCGGATCGGAATGCCCCACCGGTACCGCTGAAACTCCGATGCCGTCGCCCCGATGGCGAGCTACATTGGCCCTAACGCAAGCCCACCGAGTGAGAGGAGCTGGCCCGATGAACGTCTCGGTTCACGTTGCCCCGACCCTCGCGCTCGGCCGCGTCGGCTAACGCCACCCTCGAGCGCGCCCATCCCTTGGAGCCGCTCGACCATGTCTTTCAACCTGCGAGCCCTTGGCTGGGACGACGCCCGCATCGCCGAATTCGCCGAGTTACAAGCGAACTTTGCTCCCGCGTTGCATCCGGCGCGGGTGGCCCGCGTCGACCGCGCCGCCATCACCGTCATCACCGCGGACGGCCATGAGCGCGTCCGGCTCTCCGGTCGGTTGTTCCACGCCGACGGCGGGACCGCCGTCAGCGGCACGCCGGCGGTCGGCGACTGGGTGGCCGTCGACGGACCGGTGGCGGTCGCGATTTTGCCGCGCCGGTCGGCGTTTGAGCGCGGTGACGCTGGCGGCGCGGCGATCGCGCAAGTGGTCGCCGCGAACGTCGACACGGTGTTCGTCGTCGCGCCGCTGATCGGCCGACCGCGGCCGCGGTTGGTGCAGCGCTGCCTCGCGCTGACCTGGCAATCGGGCGCCACGCCCGTCGTCGTCCTGACCAAGAAGGACCTCGCGGACGACGCGGCGGATCGCGCCGACGCGACGCGCGCCGACGCCGTCGGCGTCGACGTCCACGCCGTCAGCGCGATCACCGGCGAGGGGCTCGACGAGCTCGACCGGTACCTTCGGCCCGGACACACCTTCGCCATGATCGGCCCTTCTGGCGCTGGAAAATCGACGCTTGCCAACGCGCTCGCCGACGACGCGGTCTCGCTCATGACCACGGCGATCCGCGACGACGGGAAGGGCCGGCACACCACGACCGCGCGCGAGCTCGTCGTCCTGCCGTCGGGGGCGATCGCCATCGACACGCCGGGTCTGCGCGGCCTCGCGTTGTGGGGCGCCGAAGACGGCATCGCCGCCACGTTCGCCGACGTCGAGTCGCTCGCCGACGACTGCCGGTTCGCCGACTGCCGGCATGACACCGAGCCGGGCTGCGCCGTCGTCCAAGCGATTTCGGACGGCGACCTCGCGCCGTCCCGGCTCGCCGATTACAACAAGCTGCTGCGCGAGCAGCGGTGGCAGGAGGCGCGACGCGACCGGCGGCTGCGCGCGCAAGAAAAGGCCCGGGTGAAGGCGTTCGCCAAGAGCGTGCGGGGTCTGCCGCACCACTGACCCCGGACGCAGCTGATCTAGCGGCCGAGCCTTAGGCCCGGAAACTCGTGCGTGGACCTCGCCGTGGCAGTGTCCAAGCGCGCGCTTCGGGGTCCACGGCGATCAACGTTCGGACCTCAGCGCATGCGAAACGGCCGCGGCGGCGGCTGCATGTCGATGCGCGGGCAGGTGGCGAGCGTCAGATCGGCATACCCCAACGCCGCGTCGCACAGCGACTCGACGGTGTAGCCGGCGCGGGTGCCGGCCACGGTGACCGTCGCGCGGAAGATGGTGATCTCGTAGCGGGTCGGCATGCCATAGGCGACCTGGATGCTGCCGATGAGCCCGGCCGCCTCGGCCGATCGCTCGTCGCGACCCTTCCATGGCCGCTCGAACAGCCGCCAGCAACCCGGCTCGGCGTGCCAGCGCCCGCCCGACCGGACGTCGTCCTGCATCAAGCCTTCGAGCACCCGGCGCGCGTTGGTCTCGGACAGCACCGCGGCGGGGCGGATGACCTCGGTGACCGTGACGTCGTCGTAGAGCCGGCTCGCGAGCCCTTCTACGCGCTCGCCTGCCGCGCCCGAGTGCCTGGCGTCTCTCACGACTGGTCACCTCACCTTCACGCCGTGCTCTCTAGCGTCTTACCTATCGGCCGCAGACGCATCGCACTGAGCCAAAATCCGCCGAGATAACCATCAGTTGGCGGATCGGCCAGTGCTCCAAATGGCGTATCGGCAACGCCGCCGGGCGGCCTACTACTCCATTCCGGTGACGCGCATGGTGATGTTGAGACGGCCGTTCTCAAGACCGCACCCGGACGGCGCGGTGCCCGGCCGCGTCCGCAGCACGCCGTGATACGCGAACCGCGACGGCCCCCCGAAGACGAACAGGTCGCCCGACCCCAGCTCGATATCGACGTACGGCTTGTTGCGGGTCTGCGGGTTGCCGAACCGGAACACGCACGCGTCGCCAACACTGAGTGACACGACGGGCGCCGATGACCGCTCGTCCTTGTCTTGGTGCATGCCCATCTTGGCTGCGGCGTCGTAGAAGTTGACCAGAGCGACGTCGGGGTGGTAGCCGTCGCCGGCGTGCGGGTCGCGATATGCGTCGACCAGCGCGGACCGCCCGAGCTCAGCGAGCCAGGCCGGGAACTCGGCGACCGGCGCGCCGCCGACGTCGTCCGCGGTTTTGGTGTACTTGTACGGCTGCCAGTGCCAGCCGACGCAGACCATCTGCCCCGACATCTGATGGCCGGTGGGCAGCTTCACGTGCCGCATCGGGGCCGGGCCGGTGGCCCATGCACGGCACGCTTCGACGAGCTCGCGTTGCCGCTCCAGTGAGAGCCAGTCGGGGACGTGCACCGCACCGGGCGCGATCTCCCGTCGCTCGCGCGGCAGCAGCGCTTGGCTCACGAGCGCCGGGCCTCGAGCGCGAGCAGGGTGAGCTTCGCCTCCGCGCCACCGCGATAGTTCCCCGCCGCGCCGTCAGAGCGGACGACGCGATGGCAGGGGACGACGAGCGGCAGCGGATTGAGCGCGCACGCCGTTCCGACCGCGCGGACCGCCTTGGGGTGGCCGGTTTTCGCCGCGACCTCGGCGTAGCTTGCCGTCTTGCCGTAGCTGATGTGGCGCAGTTGCTCGAGCACTGATCGGCGAAAACCCGCCGCCAACCGGAAGTCGAGGGCGACGTCGAACGATGAGCGTCGTCCGGCGAAGTACTCGTCGAGTTGACGCGCCACGGCGTCGAGGCGCGCTGGCGCGTTGAGGATCCGCGGGCTGACCCGCTCCGAGAGCGTCGCGAGCACGTCGTCGTGGCCTTCGCACTCGAAAGCGACTCGCACCACTCCCTCGCCCGTGCCGGCGAGCAGCAGTGGGCCGACCGGTGAGTCGACGGTGCGATACGCGACGTCGAGCAAACCGGCGTCCTCGGCGGCCGCGACCAACCGCGCGTGCAATCGGCGGCTCGCGTCGGCGTCGACCTCGGGCAACGCCGCGAAGACGTTGTTCATCGCGAAGCTCCTTGATAAATAGCGCGCAGCTTCTTCATTCCATCGGACGACGCGCGGCGCGCCGCCGCCGCAGAATTCCCTAGTATTTCGGCGATTTCGGTGTACGGCAGACCGGCCAGGTGGTGGTATGCCACCGCCTCGCGCTGCTGGGCGGGCAGCGACCTCATCGCCGTCCAAAGCTCGTCGTAGCCCTCCGGCAACGTGTCGACGCCGTCGGGCAACTCGGCCGCCGGCGACGGCGTGCGGGCGGCGCTTCGGTAGTGGTCGATCGCCTTGCGCTTCGCGATGGTGACCAGCCAAGCCTCGATGTTCGCGTTGGGATCAAGCTGCGGATAGGCCCGCAGCGCGGCGAGAAACGTCTCCGACCAGGCGTCTTCGGCCTCGTGGTAACCGAGCATCGCCCGGCAGACCCGCAACACCCGCGGCCCGTGCTCCTCGACCACCTGCTCGAACGGCGGCAAACTCATGCGAACAGCGACTCTTGGACAGGCGTCTTCGCGCGCGCCGGATTTTCCAGCTCCAGCAGGAACTTCTTGCGCTCAAGGCCGCCGCCATAACCGACCAGCGAGCCGTCGGCGCCGATCACCCGATGACAGGGGACGACGATCGCGATCGGGTTTCGCCCGTTCGCGGCGCCGACCGCCCTCGCCGCCTCCCAGCTGGACTCGCCGATCTGCCTGGCGATCTCGCCGTACGACCGGGTGCGCCCGTAGGGGATGGTGAGCAGCGCGTCCCACACCCGGCGCTGGAAGTCGGTGCCCTGCGGCGCCAGCGGAACGCTGAACTCGGTGCGCTCTCCCGCGAAGTACTCACCCAGCTGCTCGCTGACCTGCTCGAAGCCCTTGGCGGTCTGCGTGCCGAACGACGACGGCGCCGGTGGATGCGTGCGGTACTCCATGTGCAGGCCGCACAACACGTCGTCGTCGTTGACCAGCGTCAAGACGCCGATCGGCGAGTCGATCATCGTGTGCGTGCGCATCGCCGCCTCCTTCGGGCTCCATCCTGCCTGCCCAGTAAACGTCGGAGCACGGCCAATTGTGAGTCCGCCGCGCCCCTCGGCCCGCGGATCCTCCCGTGACTGGCGTGCAGTTCTGGGGTTAGCGCCCCGAGACTGCACGCCGGTCGGTTGGGACGGGCAGGCGTGGTTGATTCAGTCGGCGGCCACCAGCACCGGCTCAGGCTTGGCCAGGCCGGCAAGCGCCACGGCGTCCGCGATCTCACGCTTGCGCACCAGCCCGAAGGTGACCAGCACTCCGGACAGCCCGATCGCCGCGCAGACGGCCATCCCCCAGCCGAGGCCGCCGTTGAGCGCGGACACCGGGTCGTGCCCCGCGGATTGCAGCGACTTCAGTTGGGTCGCGATGATCGTGGAGGCGATCGCGACCCCCACCGCCCCGCCGAGCTGCTGGGCGGTGTTGAGCAGACCGGCCGCGAGTCCCGCCTCGTGCTCCTTGATGCCGGCGAGCGCGGCGATGGAGACCGGGATGAACGCAAAGGCGGTGCCCGCGCCCGCGACCAAGAACGGACCGGCCAGGTCGGGCCAGAAGTGCCCGTTCACCGGAGCCTGGCTCGCCCACAGCACCCCGCTGCCGATCAACGCCATGCCGAGCGCCATCACCAGCTTCGCCGATCCGCGCGTGACGAGCAGTTGCGAGACACCGGCCAGCGCGACCGAGGTCAGTGACGCGGTGAGCCAGGCGATGCCGGTCTTCAACGCCGAGTAGCCAAGCACCTGCTGCATGTACAGCGTGCCGATGAAGATGAACGCGAAAAAGCTGCCGCCGAGCAACAGGCCGACCGCGTTCGCGCCGGCCAGCGTCTTGCGGCGGAAGATGCCAAGCGGCATCAAAGGCTGTTCGACGCGGGTCTCGATGACCAGAAAGGCGACAAGCAAGAGGGCGGACGACGTGAGCAGCAGTGCCGTGCTGGCCGCGCTCCAGCCCACCTGCGGCGCCCGGGAGATCGAGTAGACGAGCAGCAGCAACCCACCGGTGACGGTGAGCGCGCCGAACGGGTCGTAGCGACGGCGAACCGCGTCGAGCTTGCTTTCGGGCACCAGCCGTGGCGCGAGCACCAGCGCGGCCGCGCCGATCGGGACGTTGAGCACAAAGATGTACTCCCAGCCGACGTAGCGGGTGAGCAGGCCACCTGCGATGAGGCCGAACGTCGCTCCGGCCGCGCCGATGCCACCCCAGATGCCGAGCGCCTTGTTGCGTTCGGCGCCTTCTTCGAACATGTTCATGACGATGGAGAGGGCGGCTGGCAACACGATGGCGGCGCCAAGGCCCTGGATCCCGCGCATCGCGATCAGAAAGCCGTCGCTCGTCGCAAGGCCGCAGGCCAGCGATGCGGCGGTGAAGACGCTCAAGCCAACCATCAGGACGCGGCGGCGACCGAGCAGGTCGGCGGCTCGACCGCCGAGCAGCAGGAACCCGCCGAAGCTCACGCCGTACGCCGTGACGACCCACTGCAGGTTCGACTCGGAGAAGTGCAGCTTGGCGCCGATCGTCGGCAACGCGACGTTGACGATGGTCAGGTCGACGATCGTCATGAAGAACGAGACGGCCAGCACCGCGAACGCGCGCCAGCGATGGAGTTGGGACATGCGACTCTCCTGAGCCAGTGGTTGGAAAACCGATCGGTTTTCACCCGGAGCCGCCGACTATACAGACGGCGTGCCGATCACGCCACATATTTGGAAACCGATCGGTACCATGGGTGCATGGAGGCCATGGAGGAGGCGGACGCCCGGATCGCGGCGCTTGCCGCGCAGCTGTTCTACGAGCACGGCATCACCGCCACCGGGGTCGAGGCGTTGAGCAAGGCCGCGGGCATCTCCAAACGCACGCTCTACGAGCGGTTCGGCAACAAGGACGGCCTCATCACGGCGGCGTTCCAAACGCTCGACGACCCGGTGTTCGAGCGGTTCACCGGTGCCGCCACCCGATCCAGCGACGACCCGCGTCGTCAGCTTGAGCGCATCTTCGCCGAGCTGGTGACCGCGGTGGGCTCGGACGAATTCCGCGGCTGCCCGTTCATCAACGGGATCGCCGAGCTCACCGAGCCCGACCACCCGGCGGTCGAGGTGGTGCGCCGGCACAAGGAGCGGATGCGGCGCTGGATGCGCGACCGAGCCCGCGCCGCAGGGGCGACCAATCCCGACCTGCTGTCACGGCAGTTGATGGTGGTGTTCGAGGGCGGCCAAGCGCAGTCGCTGGTCGAGAATTCGGCGAAACCGGCGCGTGACGCCCTCGGCATCGCGAAACTGCTGATCGACGCGGCGATCCCGCGCTAGGCGAAGGTTCCGACCACGACGGTCACGCCGAGCTCGTCATCCGTCGTCGTCCGCGCGCGCAACCCAGACCCGGCGAAGGCGTGGACGGCGGCCGCGGCCTGGCGTTCGCTGGTCTCGATCAGCAAACGGCCGCCACGCCGCAGCCAGTCCGGCGCGCCGGCCGCCACGCGCCGCAACACGTCAAGCCCGTCAGGGCCGCCGTCCAACGCGGTCAGCGGCTCGTGGACGCGCGCCTCGCTCGGCAAGAACGCGACGTCGGCGCTCGGAACGTAGGGCACGTTCGCCACGATCGCGTCGACCTGCCCGCGCAGTCGCGGCGGCAGCGGGTCATACAGGTCTCCGATGTGGACGGGCGCGGTGAGGTTGCGTCGCGCACACGCGACGGCGGCGGGGTCGACGTCCGCGGCATGGAGTTCTATGCCGGGCGCGCGAGTAAGCAACGCGGCGCCGATTGCCCCTGCCCCGCAACACAAATCCAGGACGACGGCCTGCGGCGGCAACAACGCAAGCGCCTGTTCGACCAAGAACTCGGTGCGCCGACGGGGGACGAAGACGCCAGGCGCGACGACGATGCGCGACCCGCAGAACTCGGCCCAGCCGACCACCTGCTCCAGCGGGGCGCCGGCGGCCCGTCGCGACACCATGCGGTCCAACTCGGCGGCCGAGCCCGCCGCCTCGATCAGCATCGCCGCTTCGTCCTCGGCGAAGACGCAGCCGGCCGCGCGCAGCCTGGCGACAAGCCGTGGGGCGCTCGCGCGTCTGGTCGCTTTCACGGCGCGTCGTCGACTCAGCGGGCTGCGCCTGCGGGCGGGCGGTTGACGATGTTGAACACGGGTCGACACACAAAGAGCCGATTCATCCGACGGCCGGTTATCTCACGTAGCACGCCCAACTCGACCAGGCGCGCCACGGCCTGGTTGGCTGCCTCGAAACTCTTTCCTATCATTGCTCGCGCGGTACGGACGTCCAGCACCGGATAACCGATCAGGTTCTCCGCAATTTGCAGACCGCTGCCGCGCATGCCGGCCGCGCGAAGACGCTCCAATGTCGCGTCCCTGAAGCCGATGAGCTCGCCTATCACCTGCACGCCGTCTCTGGCTTGCGCCTCGACGGCCGTCGAGAAGAAGCGGACCCACGTGTCGAAGTCGCCCGTGTGGGTGACGCGTAACAACCCGTCCATGTAGTCCTGCCGGTGCGCCTCGAACCATGGCGACAGGTTCAGCGCCGGCGACGACAGCGCCTTCCCCTCGAGCAGTTGCAGAACCGCGATCAAGCGGCCGAGCCGACCATTGCCGTCCGCGTACGGGTGGAGTGTCTCGAACTGGTAGTGCCCGAGCGCAAGCCGCACAACGAGCGGCACAGCTTCGCAGTCGTTGATCCACTTCTCCCAATCACTGAACCCTTCGACGAGGGACTCGCCGTTGGGGCATGGGACGAATCGCGCGTCCTGCACTGGCCGGTTCTTCGGCCCGATATAGACCTGTCGCTGACGAAGATCGCCTGCGTCATAGGTCTCGCCAGACGTGCCCCGAACGATGATCTGCTGAAGTTCTCCGAGAAGCTTGCGGCTGATGGGCCGGGTTTGAAGTTGATCGACAGCATGGTCGACGGCGCGCACGAAGTTCTGGATCTCCCGCTGCTCGCCACTTAGCTGGCGGGGATCAAGGAACTCAGCCTCCAGTACCTCGTCGAACTCGGCGTATGTGCCTTCGAGCGCTGACGTGCTCGTTGCCTCGCGGCGGATGATGGGACGCAGCAACAGGCCTGGATTGGGCAACTGCGCCAACGCCTGGTCAAGCCGGGCGACGGCCATCGCGGCATCGGTGGCCACAGCGAGCGTAGCCAACTCGAGAGCTGGCGCAGGCGGTAGAGGGTCCGGGACGTAAGCCCAGTAGGGCACGGTCGCCTCGGTTCCTCCCGGCTCAGGAACGAGGATCCTGACCGCACGGCCGATGGGCGAGGCCTTCAGTGCATCGACGTCCACCATTCAAGGATACGCGACCAAACCTGAATCACAGCCGCGTCAGTTCAAGCAAACCGAGAGGTCGCCCCCATTCAGGTTTTTCGAAAGATACCTGAATGTCGGTGTGCGGGATTCAACCAAACCTGGCTCGAGGATCAGACGTCGTGGTCGTTGACACAAGAGCCCGACGGCGCGATCCCGCTGTCCGGGCCGCCACCCGCCGCAGCACGTCCATGCCATCTAGCGCCGCCGTCCAGCGAACTGAGCGGCTGGTGGTCGCTGGCGACCAGCTTCAGAGCGCTCACATCCGTAGGCTTTCATCACGGGTCGGGCCCGCTTGTGAGGATGCGCATGGAGAGATCGTCCCAGGCCGAACCACTCCCGCCGTGACGAGCGGAGCCGGTCAACAGACACGTGGGCGCCCGATGGAACCGACCGGGCCGCTGGTGCGCCTACCTGTCATGCACACCGAACAGGCGACGGACTCGCTGGCGGCGGACGCACGGTCTGCGGAGGTACCGCAGGATGGTCGCGCCGCCTTCGCCGCGTTCTACTCGACTCACTACGTTCGAGCCGTACGCGTGGCGATGCTCCTCGTCGATTCACGCGCCGTTGCTGAGGAACTGGCCCAGGACACGTTCGTCGAGGTCCTGCAGGCCTGGGGGCGGATCGACGAACCAGCCGCCTATCTTCGGGTGAGCCTCGTCAACCGTTGCCGGTCATGGGGGCGGCGCCGCCGACTTGAGAAGCGACAGCGGATTGATGACCGCGTCGGAGCAGATCAGGACACGGCGTTGGTGATCCGCGCGGCGCTGCGACGACTTACCTCGAGGCAACGCGCCGCGATCGTGCTGCGCTATTACGAAGACCTGACCGAGGCCGACACGGCGCGCGTCCTTGGCTGCCGGCCCGGCACCGCCAAATCGCTCGTGTCCAGAGGACTTGCTGCAATGAAGGAGTATCTCGATGCTGACTGACCTCGAGAGCCAAGTGCGCTCAGGACTGTCGTCGCTTGCCGATGGCAACACCATCGACGTGCCGCCGGTCGCGACGTTGTACGCGCGGGCCGAAGGAGCCGCTCCCCCGCGCACGGCCCGTCGCAAGCTGCGCTGGCTGGCGATTCCCGCGGTCGCCGTCGCGGCAGCCACAGGCGGCGCCGTCGCCATCGCGAACGGCGGCGCGCCCAGCATCGTCAAGCACGGGTTCGACGTCGCCAAACAGTGGAGCCCGGTGTGGGACATCCCGGCGTCGAACACGAAGCTCGTTGCCGCCGCTGTCGGCGCCGACGGCACCCGCATGCAGTATTGGCTGGGCGTTAGCGCGACGAGCAAGGCCCAATGCGAGCAGTGGATCATCCAACCGGTCGGTGAACCGTGGCGTTCCCTCGGGCAATCCTGCGTCCAGGTCGACGCGCTGCCAGATCCCGACAAACTAGTGGCGGGTGGTGGGTCAACTCAGTACCACGGTGTTTACGTCTTCTTCCACGCGCCGACCGCCGCGACTGAAGTGATCATTCGGTTCGCCGACGGAACGACCCAGACGGCTCCCGTCACCACGCCCGGTTTCGCGCTGGCGCTTCTGCCCAGCGGCGAAGCCGCAGAATCTGCGACCGCCCGCGACGCGGCCGGGAACACCCTCGGTTCCCTCGACCTCAGGTTTTCTTGGGCGAACTGACTAGCCGTACCGTCGGTACCTGTTGAGATCGCCTTGTCCCTAGGGGCAGCCGAACTCACCCCACTGCCGCGACACCGTCCTACACAACGAGAACCCGCCCCTCAGGCATCAGCTGGGGGGCGGATTTCGTCACATCGTGTGGCGGGGTGGTGACGAAACTGCGAACGGCAAGGTCAGAGCCCGATTTCTGAGAACGGACTCTCGGCCTTCCACACAAATTCGCGCCGTCGTTCCACACATTCGCATCGGCGCGTGCGCTCACAATTGCGGAGGTGTTCACGAGCCGAGTAGACGCCGCCACCAGTCATCGTCACCGCCACCCCTAGGTCAGGCGCTTCCCGACCGGTTGCGGAACCGCGCGACCGGTCGGCTGCCCGCTGCGGCACGTCCAGCGTGCGCGATCGACATCGACCCAGGGGCCCAGCCCGTCGCTCGGCAAGGGAAGACCCGGCGACGCGATTCCGCGTTCGCGTCGACCCGGATCGGTAGCGCCGTGTCGTCGTCGCTGGCCGCCGAGCGGCCAGCCGCCCAATGCACACCCGCTCCGCCCACTCCCGCGTGAGCCGCTCGGCTGCCAGCGAGCATCGCCGAGGTCTGCGCTCGCCGGCCAACGGCTCTACGCTCTGTGCGGTGGCACCTCAAAGTCGTCCATCACGTTGCCTCCCACACGCGTCGGGGCATGCCGACCCCCGGACGGCATCAGCTGCGCGTGCGTAACCGAGACGGGCAATCGGTGTACCCGCTGGCCCAGTTCGACGGCGCGCGAGCTGCTGCCGGGCTCGCGATCTCGTCGACGCGTTCCGCGGCGCAGTGAACTCACCGCTGACGGTCGCGGCGTGGCTGACGGCCGCTCGCACGCATTTAGCGGGGCGCAGCTACGCCGATCCTCTGTGCTGGAATGACCCTTGCGGTTTCCTGAGGCACCTGGACTGTGATCTTCGGAGGTGCCCTATGCCAGTTTGGCTCATGTGTGTGTTTTTCGCCGTATTCCTCGTCATGTATGTGACCTACGGGGTCCTGTTCTTGACCGATTGGCGCCGCCGGCGTGCCGGGGAACGCCGCTGACTCGAACGGCGTCGCGGCGTCTACGTCGCCGCGTTTACATAAGCATCTCGACTATCCGCCCGATGACGAAGGCAGGAGGTCGAGACGATGTCCAAGCCCGAGGTCGTGGCTGTGATCGCGCAAGTCATGCCGGCATTGCTGATCGCGATCGTGGTCGATGCCGGGCTACAGGCGCGCCTGGCGGAGCTGCGGCGGCGCCGTGGCCGTCAGGGCGCTGGCCCGGTCGCCTTTTGGTATGCGGTGATCGGAAGTGCCGGCCTCACGGAGCTCGGCGCGCTCTTCGCGCTGTCGAACTCAGAGGTGCCTGATTGGGGGGCGCGCTGTTTGATCGTCGGGGCGTGCGTCGCGACGATTGCTCTGTGCGGGTTGATCCTCTACAGGGTGCGCGTTTGGTCGCGGCCGAGGGAAGTAGAGGACCGACCCCCGCACGCGTTCTCGGCAGAAGACGCGCGCGGTGCGCGGTAGCTGGGTTCGCTCGCGCCGCGCTCGGGACCGAACTCACCCACTTCCGACCTGCCGGCGTTGAGCGAAGAAGCTGACAGCAAGAACCCGGCGCACGCGACATTCGTAGACAGGCGCTAGCGGCTGCCCCACGCGGCCGCGTCGATACAAGACTGAGCGACCTCGTCGGGGTGACGCACTCGGTGCCGCAAACAGGCTTCGCACGCCGGTGGTGTAAGAAATCGGCGTCGAGGTGGGGGAAGACGGGTGTGGCGGCGATGATGGATCGGCCGGCGACGGCAGACGCGGAGCGGTTGTCCGAGGCGTTCGTGGCGTACCAGCATGATTTGCTGCGCTACGTGACCCGCCGCACCGGCGCGGAAGAGGCCCGCGATGTCGTGGCCACCGTGTTCGCGATCGCGTGGCGCAAGATCGATCACATGCCGGCGGACGCGTTGCCTTGGTTGTATCGAATCGCCGGATTCGAGGTGCTGAAGGTTGGCCGCCGGCGGGCGCAAGCCAGGAGGTTGGCGGTCGAGCTCGCGGCCGAGCCGACGCAGGTCCGCGTCGATGACCAGGAGGTTGTCGTCGACGCGCTTTGGGTTGATGAGGTCATCGCCGCGCTGCGTCCTCTCGACGCCGAGCTGCTGCGGCTGGTGGTGTGGGAAGACCTCGACGTGCCGCGGGCCGCAGCGGTGCTGGGCTGCAGCGTGTCGGCCGCGCATGTCCGGCTGCATCGCCTGCGTAAGCGTGTCGAGGACCGCCTTCGTGTCATCGCCACCGAGGACCGTCGCCGAGAAGGTGAGGCCAGATGAGCGACGACAAAGAGTTTCTTCGTGAGGTGTTTCGCCCGTTCGACCCGGCGCGGCCCCAAAGCCGCGCCCGCGAAGAGCGCGCAGACGTCATCGACTTCCGCCGCACTCCGCGATCAAAGCTTCGTCGGCGCGGGACCGGTGTCGCCGCCGCCGCGGCCGTAGCGGTGCTGGCCGCCGGAGGGGTGTGGGCGACGAACGCCTACTACCACCCCGGCCCTAACCCGAAGGTCGGCACATCGGTGTCGGTACCCGCTTCTGCCATCCCGGGTTTCGACCACGTGAGGTGGCAGGACTGGTCTGATGGCCGTTTGGTGGACACCGTCGACCGTTGGATCAGCTCCGACGGGCACGGCCGCCTGGTCGAGAAGAACTCGACTGGGCGGGTCACACGAGACGTGACGATCGCCCCGCCGACCGCATCGTCAACCGGGACGACGAAAACAACCTCACCGGCTTCGGCGGCTGCGTCCGCGACAGCCGTGCCCACGAGCGGCACCGACGTCGAGCCGGTGGAGTATCCCGGTGCGGTCCCCACAGGCACGGCGCTACGTGCCTACCTCGCGGCCGGCGGCAACGACAAAGGCCACATCAGCCAACGATTGGTCGGTCTGCTGTTCGCCCGCGCCCTGAGCGCGCAACAACAACAAGACGTCATCGACCTCGCGAAGACCGTCGCGCAAGGCCCGGTGACCTCGGCGACGGCTCCCGACGGCGAGCGGGTCACGTTGATTCCCCTGACGCCGCTTGTGATGTCGTCGCAATGGTGGCTGGCGGTCTCGACGGACGAGACGCGGATTGTCGGGATAACCGACCAGCAAACCAAGCCAGCTTGGCGGCTGCTCCTCGGCTCCGAACACACCACCGTCGCCGGCTAGACGCTACCGACACGAAGGGGGTTTACCTTGGCACGCCCGCATTTCGTGCTCCTGGCGGCTGCTCTCCTCTACGGCTGTTCAACGCAGGCGAGCACGCCCAACTCGTCAACGGCGACCAGCCCGCTGGGCACCTATAAAGTGATCCTGCGCGATGAGCCGGCGCTCCAACAGGCCGAACAAAGCCTCATCGAGCAGTGCATGGCACGTGAGCACATCAAATATGTGCCACCGCCGCCGCCTTCGAAAGACGGCCAACCCTTGACCGAACCGCTCACGACAGCAACCGCAGTCCGAGAGGGATATCCGCAGCTTCTCCCCAAGCCCAAATCGGCAGCCGAGGTGTACATCGCGTCGTTGTCCGAGACGGACAGCCGACGGTATCGGACCGCTCTCGTCGGCGCCGACCACGACAAGATTCCCATCAGCGTCAACGGCAGCAGCGTTCTCATGCCGAACTCGGGCTGCCAGTCGCAGGCAGAACGAGCGGTCTACGGCGACCGCAAGCGATGGGCACCGCTGCATCTGCTCATCTTCAACCTCACTGGCCAACGTCAATTCAGCACCTCGGCCGACGCCGAGCTGGCGACCGCGACGACCCGATGGAGCCACTGCATGACAGCTGCCGGGCGTCCATTCGACTCGCCAGCCGATGCGATCGCCGCAGCTGCCGCAGCCGCCAACACCTCCGGCGTCTCGACCTCGGGAACACCAAAAGCGATCGCTGTCGCTGATGCCACCTGCCGCGCTCGCACGAACTGGGACGCCGAAAATGCAGCCGCCGCAGGGCGGGCGTTATCCCGCGTGACAACCACATTCGCGAAACAGCTTACTCAATATCGCAGTCTGCAACTAGCTGCGCTCTCGCGAATCCAGGAATCGAAATGACGCCAGCGCAGTTCGCGGCGCACACGCCTGACCCCGCGCCCTTCAAAACGCAGAAAGCAGGGCGGGCCAGAGAACACAAGAAGTGGCATTCCCGGCCCGCCCCACCTTGTCTAGCAGGCGGTGTAACCAGTTATCTGGATGTAGCTGATGTCGTCCTGCATGTTGGTGCCAGCCAGGTTTTGGTTCTGATAGCCGGGTGGCACGCAGAGGTGGTTAGACGAGCCCGCGTAGTCGAAGTAGATCGCGTACAGACTTCCGGAGTGGTTGAAGACAGACGAGATGTTGTTGTCGGCACTCGTGCCCGCCAGGTTGTAGTCGCCGATGGCGCTACGGCCCCACTCGTAGTTTGCGAAATCGGCGTCCTTCCGCCCACACGCGTACCCGCTCAGGCAGTCTTCCTTGACCTGGGTCGACGCGCCCGCGGTGTCGGCAAGCCACGGGCCCATAAGGCTCGCCGCAGCCATCGCCACGGTCGCGCCCACGGCTCCGATCGTCTTTTTGCGAATGACAACCTCCTTTTCTCCCGTTCGTGATCGAGCGGACGCCCGATCACGAACGAATAAGAGCAGAAGCAGGGACGGAGGTCAACAAACTTCTCGGAATTTAGATAGGTGAATTTCCGCAACGATTTCGCCGGTCTCAACGGACGCCGCGCGGTAAATATACGCACCCTGAAATCCGTGCCGCAGAGACGGTTATTTGATGCTGCCCGCGATTCCTCTAATAGCTATTTCATCGCGTTCTTAGACGCGTTACCTGCTCGAAGGGTGGAAAATGAGCCGCGAAACGCTAACGGAACCGGCACTGGTCGCAACCTCGCGTCGCACGCGCGAGCCTGACGACCGCGACCAAATCAGCGGAGCGTCGCACACTACACGGCCAGTACTCCGGCGCGGGGTGCCGTGGCTGCTCGCCGCGCTGATTTTCGGCACCTACGCGACACTGACGATCACCAACTACAACCGCTTCGCCGCACACAGCTATGACCTCGGCATCTTCGACGAGGCCGTCCGACAGTACGCGACCCTCCACGCGCCGGTTGTGCACATCAAGGGCGTGAACTTTCTCATCCTCGGCGACCACTTCAGCCCGCTGCTCGCGGCGCTCGCGCCCGTGTATCGCGTGTTTCCCTCGGCGCTCACCCTCGAAGTCGGCCAGGCGGCCTTGTTTGCAATCTCAGTCGTGCCGATCACAAAACTCGCCATGCGCCACACCAGCGCGGCACGCGGCATCGCGATTGGCGCCGCGTACGGCATCGCCTGGGGTCTCCAACAGGCGGTGAACGTCGACTTCCACGAAATCTGCCTCGCTGTGCCCCTCCTCGCCTGCTCCCTTTGCGCCCTGGTGGACCGCCGCTGGCGCGCATGCGTGGCCT
>DASVDW010000160.1:0-12596 GCA_036380925.1 Acidothermaceae bacterium | reverse complement strand
ATGGCGATCGAAGGGCCGGTGGTGCGCTGGGTCGCCGACCACCGGCGACACCACGCGTTCTCCGATCGCGAGGGCGACCCGCATTCGCCGTGGCGCTTCGGCAACAGCGTCGGCGCGCTGATCAAGGGCTTGGCCTACGCGCACATCGGCTGGCTGTTCGACCCCGAGCAAACCGACCCCAAACGGTACGCGCCCGACCTGATCGCCGACCGCGACATCGTCCGGGTCTCGCGGCTGTTCTGGCTCCAGGTGACCCTGTCACTGGTTTTGCCCCCGCTGGTCGGCGGGCTGTGGAGCATGTCGCTCGCCGGGGCGGCCACCGCCTTCTTCTGGGGCACGCTCGTGCGCGTGTCGCTGCTGCACCACGTGACCTGGTCGATCAACTCGATCTGCCACGCGGCGGGGCAACGCCCGTTCCGCAGCCGCGACAAGTCCGGGAACGTGTGGTGGCTCGCGGTGTTCTCGATGGGCGAGTCGTGGCACAACCTGCACCACGCCGACCCCACCTCCGCGCGCCACGGAGTGCTGCGCGGGCAACTCGACTCCAGCGGTCGGATCATCTGGCTGTTCGAGAAGCTCGGCTGGGTGCGCGACGTGCGGTGGCCGTCCGCCGAGCGCATCAAGGCGCGGCTCGTGGCCGAGCGAGAACGGGAACGCCAGCTCGCCGCGCGGGCGTCGTGACCGCACCGCCAGGGGTCGCCGATCGCGTGGTGCCCGCACCCCGCCGCGCCCGGATGACGGGCGCGCAACGCCGCGAACAGCTGCTCGACGTCGGGCGCGCGTTATTCGCCGAGCGCGGCTTCGACGCCACCTCCATCGAAGAGGTGGCGCACCGCGCCGGCGTGTCGAAACCCGTTGTCTACGGGCATTTCGGCGGCAAGGAGGGGCTTTACGCCGCGGTCGTCGAACGCGAGTCGGAACGGCTGTTGGGCATGCTCACCGCGGCGCTGACCGACGGCCACCCCCGCGAGGTGCTGCAGCAGGCGGCGACCGCCTTCCTTGAGTATGTGGAGACCTGCACCGACGGCTTTCGCATCCTGCTGCGGGGCTCTGGAGTCGGGTCGTCAACCGGGACGTTGACGAGTCTGCTCGACCACGTCGCCGCGCGCGCCGAGGACATCCTCTCGATGTCGTTCGCCGTCCACGGGTTCCGCACATCGCTCGCGCCGATGTACGCCCAGATGCTCGTGGGGATGGTCGCCTTCACCGGCCAGTGGTGGCTCGACGCCCGCGAACCCGCGCGCGACGACATCGTCGCCCACGTCGTCAACTTGGCCTGGAACGGCCTCTCGCGCCTCGACGCCGATCCAGTGTGAAGTGTCTCGACGTCAAGATAACCGCGGGCAGTGCGTACACTGCCCCGCATGGACGAAACCGACGCACTGACCGCGGCCGTCATCAGGCTGGCGCGCCAGCTTGAGATCGGACGACGCGAGACGCTCGCGGCGCGCGACCTGGAAGTGTGGGAGTACGACGTCCTGGTCGCGCTGCGCGAAGCCGACCAGCCGGCTGGCCTGTCGCCGAGCGCGCTGATCGCGGCGACACTGGTCGCCTCGGGCACGATGACCAACCGGATCGACCGGCTGGCCCGGCGTGGGTTCGTGACCCGAGAGCCCGACCCGGCAGACCGGCGGGGAGTGCTGGTGCGGCTGACCACCTCCGGTCGGCGGCGCGTCGACCAGGCGCGCGGCGACGTTCGAAAGGCCGAGGCGCACGCGCTCGGCGCGCTCGGCACGCGCAAACGGCAACAGCTGGCCGCCGCCGTGACCGAAGCGATGGCCGCGTTCGAGCAGGCCTAGTTGGTCCGTCGTCCGGGCCGACCGAACTACGTCCCGAGCGCGTTTTCCACCGCGCTCGAGACGCTCGGCGCCAAGACGCTCGTGCCACCGAACAGGTACGCGGTCGCGGCGGTCACGCCGACCAGGTAGGACGACGTGGCGCTCGGCAGCGCGGTGGTGGTCGCGAGCACCAGCGGGGCGTCAGCGCCAGCCAGCAAGGCGCCCCCCGACAACGCGTCGGGGAAGCTCACCCCGGTCGCGATGCCGACTCGGGCGGGCGAGGCGAAGAACTTGGCCGCGACGTCGGCGGCCGTGGCGTAGCGGTCGGCGCCGAACACGGCGGTGGCTGTCGGGACCGCGAGCGACGCCGGTCCGCCAATCGCGTAGACGGGACCGGAGTGCGCGGCGAGGTACGCCGACGTCGCCGCCGGAAGCTGCGAACCATTGCTCAATAGCACCGCGCCGCCGACGTGGGCCGCCGCCGGTCCGGCCGCGAGCGCGTCGGGGAAGTTCGTGCCGGTGGCGAGCAAAACCGTGCTGGGATCGCCGAGCGCGCCAGCAACCACCACCGCGGTGGCGAACCGGTCGGCGCCGCCGTACCGCACGACCTGATATCCGAGGCCGGTTATCTCGCCAGCCACCGATGCGGGAACGGCCGCAGTGCCGCCAAGCAGGTAGACCGTGCCGCCGGTCGGCAGCACCCGATGCAACTCCGTCTCGACCCCGGCCGGCAGGCTCGCGCCTGTCGTCAGGAGCAGCGGGGCGTTCTTCGCCTTCGCCAATGGGGCGCCGACGAGAGCGTCGGCGTAGTCGTCACCGCGGGCGAGCACCACGGCGCCGGCGTTTCCGTCCGGGAATTGCGCGCGGCTCACGGCGACCGCGGTGGCGTAGCGGTCGGCGCCGGCGATCCGCTCGACCGCGCCGCCTGCGACGGTCACCGGTTCCCCGGCGCCACCCGTGCCGCCGCCACCGCCGCCGCTGCCACCTCCGCCTCCGCCGGTGGGCGAGGTGACCGTGATGGTGGTCGGCACGCTGGTGCTCGAGCCGGCAGCGTTCCCAACCGTCAGGGTCACGCTGTACGGGCCGCCTGCGGCGAACTCGTGCGACGGGTTCTGCGCGTCGGACGTCGCGCCGTCGCCGAAGTCCCACGCCCAACTGGTCGGCGAGCCGGTCGATGTGTCCGTGAACTGCACGGTGAGCGGCGCCGGCCCCGACGTGGGGGCGGCGGTGAACGACGCGGTCGGGGCAACCGTCACCGGCGTCTGGGGCCCTTGGCCGTCGTCGAAGTACCAGTACCGCTGCGTCGATGTGTTGCTCGCGAGCACGACCATCCCCGTCGACGAATCGACGGTCTGCTTCGTGCCTGACGCGTTGTTCATGTCCGAAGACTGCGGATCGGCGATGACCGTGTCGGCTGCGGAGAAGCTGGACAGATCGCTGAGTGGCGCCGTCTTCTCGAAGATTGATCCCCCGCTGTCGCTCGTCGTGGCGAAGACGTGGACGACGCCAGCGGACGGGTCGACCTCGACGATCGGACGCGTGCCGTGGTCGCCGACGGTCGTCACGGTGTAGGGCGTCCATCCACCGGTGTCGCCGCTGGGGGTGAACACAAGTAACTGCAACAGGGGATCGGAGGTCCGGGTCGAGCTCGTGTTTCCCGGGTCGTCCCTGCTTGTCTTGACAGCGGCGAACACGAGTCCACCGGCCGCCTTTAGATTGATGTGGTCGTCCGCTTCCAGCGGGCCGGCGGCAGCAGCTCCTGAGTCGCCCCAGTTCCCCGACGCCGCCTCGCTGTTGTCGTGGATCGCGTAGTAGAAGCCGGTCTCACCGGACGCGTCGGGCGTTTGGTCGCTCCACGTCACCATGATGTGACTTGGATAGGAAACGACGGCGCAGATGTCATCGGCGGTCAGCCCGTCGCTGTTCGGCACCGGCTGCGGCAGCAGATGCAAAGCGAGAGGCGTCGCGCCAAAGGACACCGCGCCTGTCCGCGCGTCGCCTGTGGTGGCGTTGACATAGACCGCTTTGCTCTGCGCCCATGTCGCGTAGATCCGATGGCTGCCACTGTCTTCCTCGGCGATCGTCAGCGTCTCGGAGCTCATGTTGTTGATTTGCGCCGGCTCCATGTCAGCGGACCACTTGGTCCCGTCGAACGCGTACCGATACAGCCACGCGGGGTTTCCGCTCTGCCCGCCGCTCGAGTCCGTGTACACGTGGGAGGCGATGAACAGATGCTGGCCGTCGAAGAGCGCGTCAGCGCTCGTGTTCGGCCGCGGGTCAATCGAGACGCCGGTGTCCACCCACGCGTTCTTCGTCCGGTCGAGTTGGAAGATGTGGTGGCCACCGCTCGCCGACCACAGGTCAGCCCACCAGTAGCCGTAGGCGAACCAATCTTTGCTCTCCGGCTTCTGCCCGGTCGGCGCATAGTGGCTCACCGACCCCGCGCCGGCGGACGACGGGCCCTGATAGTCGCCCGGTGTCGCCGCTGAGCTCGCGGTGGCGAGGTACACCGAGCTGCCCGCGGCAAGGATCGAAGCGAAGGATGCCGTCGTGAGACGACGAACGACGCGCGACATAGCGACCAACCCCCCAAGCGCAAAAGATGGGCCGGTCCTCCCCGCGCTTCTCGCGCGTCAAACGCGAACAGCTAGAAGTCGTGAAGTCTCCGACTACTGCTGCCCAGCTTCGACGATGTCGGCGGCGGCGAGCCACTCCTCCTCGAGCTGACGGCGCTCGTCGGCTAACGCGTGCAGTTCGCCGTCCAACGCCTGGACCTGCTGGTAATCGGCCGCGACCGTCGCGAGTTGCTCGTGCAGGGCGGACTCACGCTCGTGCAGCTTGTCGAGTTGCCGCTCAACACGCGCCAACTGCTTGCGCGCCTCACGTGCCGCGGCCGCGCCGGGTCGCGCCGCCTGGCCGACGTCGCGCGCGGCAGGCGGCCCGAACGCACTCGACTTGGCTCGTGCGGCGAGGTACTCGTCGACCCCGCCCGGCAAGCCGACCAGCGCGCCGCCACCCACCAGCGCGACGACCTCGTCGCAGACCCGTTCCAGGAAGTAGCGGTCATGGGAGGCGGCCACCAAGGTGCCTGCCCAGCCGTCAAGCAGATCCTCGAGCGCGGTGAGGGTGTCGAGGTCTAGGTCGTTGGTCGGCTCGTCGAGCAACAGCACGTTCGGCTCATCCATCAGCAACCGCAGCAGCTGCAGCCGCCTGCGCTCACCGCCCGACAACTCGCCGACCGGCGTCCATTGCCGATCGCTTGCGAAGCCGAACCGTTCGAGCAGCGCGGACGCCGAAAGCTCCCGGCCGTCGCCGAGCGTCATCCGCCGGCGCACCGACTCCACGGCCTCCAGCACCCGCATGGTCGGATCGAGCTCGGCGACATCTTGCGAGAGATAGCCCAGCCGCACGGTCTGGCCGACCCGCAGCCGTCCGCCGTCCAGCGCCTGCGCGCCTGCCAGCACTCGCAACAGCGTGGTCTTGCCGCTGCCGTTGACTCCCACCAGCCCGACGCGGTCGCCGGGGCCGAGGCGCCACGTGACGTCGTCGAGGATGGGCCGGTCGGAGAACCGCACCGACCCGGCTTCCAGGTCGAACACCGACTTGCCGAGCCGCGCCGACGAGAATGTCGCCAGTTGCAGGCGGTCACGCGCCGGCGGCTCGTCGGCGATGAGCGCGTTCGCCGCCTCGATGCGGAACTGCGGCTTCGACGTGCGCGCCGGCGGGCCGCGCCGCAACCAGGCCAGTTCCTTCCTCAGCAGGTTTTGCCGGCGAGCCTCGGTCGCCGCCGCCACCCGTTCTCGCTCGGCCCGAGCCAGCACGTACGCCGCGTAGCCGCCCGAGTAACGCATGACCGAGCCGGCGTCGACCTCCCACGTCTGGGTGCAAACCTCGTCGAGAAACCAGCGATCGTGCGTGACGACGGCCAGCGCCCCGCGTCGTCCGGCCAAGTGACGCGCCAACCAGGCGATTGTCTCGACGTCGAGATGGTTCGTGGGCTCGTCGAGAAACAGCAGATCGGGGTCTTCAATGAGCAGACTGGCCAACGCGACACGCCGCCGCTCGCCGCCTGACAATGTCGCGATGGTGCGGTCGAGGATCTCTTCATGCAGCAGCGTCGAGACGATCTCGCGCCGCGATCGATCCGCGGCCCAGTCATGCTCCCGGCGCTCGCCAAGCACCGCGTCGCGCACCACCGACGTCGGTGCGAGCTCGTCGCCTTGGGCGAGCATTCCCACTCGAAGGCCGCTCGCCATCGCGACCCGGCCGGTGTCCGGCGACTCCAAACCGGCGAGCACCCGCAGCAGCGTCGTCTTCCCGGCGCCGTTGCGGCCGACGATGCCCACCCGGTCGCCGTCGGCGACGCCGAGCGACACGTCGTCCAGCACAGGGCGCACGCCGTACGAGAGGGAAACCGCCTCGGCGCTGAGCAGGTTCGTCGCGCTCACAGATCGGCGCCCGACACCAACTTCGCGCCGGCCACCGGACCGTGCGCCCGCCGCACCGCGCGACAGGCGCCGGACGCCGGCAGGGCGGCCGCCAGGTTGATGGCGGCAGCCTCGTCAACCGCGAGAAACGCGCACGTCGGCCCGGATCCTGACACGATCGCGGCCAACGCGCCGGCGTCGCGACCGGCTTCGAGCGAGCGCCGCAGCGCGGGCTTCAACCGCAAGGCCGCCGCCTGCAGATCATTCGACAGCAACGGCGCGAGGCGACGCGCGTCGCCCGTGCGCAAGGCCGCCAGCAGCTCCGGCGGCACCTCGGGCTGCAAAGCCGGCGTCTCCTCGCGCATCCGATCGAGTTCGCCGTACACCGCGGGCGTCGACAATCCGCCTTCCGCCAACGCGAAAACCCAGTGGTAGGCGCCGCGGCCAAGCACCGTGGTGAGCCGCTCGCCGCGGCCCGCGCCCAAGGCGGTGCCGCCGATGAGGCAGAACGGCACGTCGCTGCCGAGACTGCTGGCCAGCTCGTGTAGCACGGTGGGGCCGACGTCGGTTTGCCACAGCGCGTCGCACGCCAGCAGCGCGGCGGCGGCGTCCGCCGAACCGCCCGCCATCCCGCCCGCCACCGGAATTCCCTTGCGGATCTCGATTCGCACGTTGGCGTCGCGGCCGGCGAACGCGGCGAGCGCGACGGCGGCGCGCGCCGCCAGATTCGTCGCGTCGTCCGGAACTTGGTCGGCGCCCTCGCCGCTCACCTCGACACGGAGCTCGGACGACGGCCGCACCGTCACCTCGTCGTAGAGCGACACGGCCTGAAAGACGGTGGCGAGGTCGTGGAATCCGTCGGGACGCCGCGCGCCGACGCCCAGATGCAGATTGACCTTGGCGGGCGCGCGAACGGTGACTGCCACAACCACCGATGCTATCGGCGCGATCCGCTCGGCCGCTGCTCTGCGATTCGCAGGAAGTCCTCGACATCGAGCGTCTCACCGCGCCTGCCGGGATCGACGCCCGCGCGACGCAACGCGTCCTCGGCGGCGGCCGCCGAGCCCGCCCACTCCGCGAGCGCCGCGCGCAGCGTCTTGCGACGCTGGCGAAACGCCGCGTCGACCAAGTCGAAGACCTCTTCTCGCGGGGCCGAGGTCGCGGGCGGGTCGCGGCGGTCCAACGACACCAGCCCCGAGTCGATGCGCGGCGCAGGCCAGAAGACCTGGCGGCCGATCGTCCCCGCCAGCCGGACGTCGCCGTACCAGCGCGCCTTCACCGACGGGACGCCGTACGCCTGCTCGCCTGGCTTCGCGGCCAGCCGCTGCGCCACCTCGAGCTGCACCATCACCAACACCCGCCGCACGCTTTCCAGCCGGGCGAGCAGGTGCAGCAGCACCGGGACGGCGACGTTGTACGGAAGGTTGGCCACAATGGCCGTCGGCCGCGGACCGGGCACGTCGCTCAACCGCAGCGCGTCGGCTCGGACGACGGTCAGCTTGTCGGCGGCATCCGGCGCGTGCGCGCGAACCGTCTGGGGCAGCAGCGCCGCCAACCGCTCGTCGATCTCCACCGCCACGACCCGCGAGACCGCAGGCAGGAGCGCGAGAGTCAGCGATCCCAGACCCGGGCCGACCTCAAGCACCACGTCACGCGCGTCAACGCCCGCGACGCGCACGATCCGGCGCACCGTGCCGCCGTCGATCACGAAGTTCTGCCCGCGCGTCTTTGTCGGACGCAACCCGATCGACTCGGCGAGCCGGCGGATCTCCGCGGCGCCGAGCAGCGCGCCCGACTGGTCGCTCAGCTGAACAGCAGGTGGCCGCATGTCGGCCATTGTGTACGCCAGTTGCTCCGCTGATAGAGCAGCTGAGCGCGGTAGGTCTGCTCGCTCGCCGACGCGTCGCTTGGCAACCCGGTGCCGCCGACCGCGCGCCACGTGCTGAGCCGGAACTGATACAGGCCGTAGAACGGACCCTGGACGGCGTTCGGCCGACCGCCGGATTCGCACGCCGCGAGGGCGGCCCAGTTCAGGCCGTCAGCCCTCGTGGGATAAACCATCGGCTGCGGCTTGGGCTTCGGCTTGGCGCCGACCGCGATGACTTGCTGCACCGGCTGCACCGTCACGACGTCGGAGACCAGCGTCTGGGCGGTCTGCTTCCCATCGGCGTAGACCATTTGATAGGTGCGGACCCGCGTGCCGTTGCGGCCCTGCTGGACGACCTTCTTGACGCCGACGTACAGGTTCGGATCGCTCTTTGTCACGGTCTGGAACGGCACCGGGAGGTTGACCGGGATCTGACCGCTGGTGACCCGGACGATGACGACGCCGAGTCCGTCGCTGGGTCGGGCGTCGAGCGGGCTGGAGACCACGTCGCCGGGATGAAGGGCGATCCCCGCTTCGTCGAGCGCCTCGCGCAGAGTGCTCTTCGTGGTCACGATCACCTGCGACGTGCCGTCGACCTGAACGGTGATCGTGTGCGGCAGGTTGATGTCGACGGCCAGCCCGGTGAGCGGCACCCGAGCGCTGCGATCGACGGACAAGGTGGCGCCCGACACCCGCATGCCGGCCTGGGCGAGCGCCTCGTCGAGGCTGGTGGCGGTGACCCAGACCTGCCGTTGGTCACCGTCGATGATCAGATTGAGCAACCGCCCACGCTTGATCGTGATGGTCTCGCCGTCGCGCACGACCGAGGAGGCTGAGGGCGTGAGGGCGTCATGCTCGCCGACCTCGATCCCCTGCCGCTTCAGCAGCTGGCCGACCGACCTCGCGTAGCTGTGGACCTCGGCGACCTGACCGTCGATGGACACCCGCACGGTCTTGTCGAGAGTGACGTACGCCGTGGTGCCGGCGATCACGACAGCCGTGATCACGCCGTACATCGCACCGATGACGAGCTTGTTACGCACCTGACTCCGTTGTTCTCAGGAACCGGTGACATGGGAAGCATGCTCGGACGAGGCGAAATCGCTATTGCAGCACACCTCGAAGACCGAGCGAATTCACGCTGAGGCTTCCCCACCCCGGCTGAACACTTCGGCGAACGTAACCGGCGAATCCGGTATTCGGCAAGTCCGAGACCTCATAACCTCAGACCTTTGACGCGGTTTGCCCGAATCTTAGGGTGCGTTTCACCTCATCGGGCGCGCGCTCGCAATCTGATCTGTTACCGATGTGACGGATGTGGTCAACGCCATGGGCCGAACACCCGCTCGGCGTTGGCCGCGGACGCCGCCGCCAACTCGTCCTCGCCGACGCCCTTCACCTCGGCCAACGCGCGAACGGTCAGCGGCACGAGATAGGGGGCGTTCGGCCGACCGCGATACGGCGTCGGCGTGAGGAACGGCGCGTCCGTCTCGACCAACATCAGCTCGAGCGGGACGACGGACGCCGCCTCCCGAGTTGCCGCCGCGTTCTTGAACGTCACCGTTCCGGAGAACGACAGGAAGTATCCGCGCTCCACGCAGTATCTCGACATCGAGATATCTCCAGAGAAGCAGTGGAACACGGTGCGATCCGGCGCGCCCTCCGACTCCAGCACACGTAGCACATCCTCATGCGCGTCGCGGTCGTGGATGACCAGCGCCTTGCCCACCTGCTTGGCAAGCTCGATGTGCCGGCGGAACGCCGCCTGTTGGATGTCAGGCGCCACACGCCCCCAGTAGTAGTCCAAGCCCGTCTCACCAACCGCGCGCACCTGCGGGAGGGCGGCGAGCGCCGCCAGCTCGTCGGCGTCGGCGTCGGTGAAATCGGCCGTCTCATTGGGATGCACTGCCACCGCGGCATAAACGTCGGGGAATTCGGCCGCGGTCTCGGCGCACCAACGCGACGACGCCATCGTGTCGCCGACGGTCACCATGCGGCGAACACCAACCGCTTGCGCGGCCGCCACCGCGTCAACGACCGAGACCGCCATCGCGTCAAGGTGGCAGTGCGAGTCGACGGTGTCGACCCGCAACGGCTCCGGCGCCGGCGGCGGCTCGCCCTCAGGCATGCCTGTGAAAACAACTAGGAAATGGCGCAAGCATCGTTGTCGGCGTCACGGCGTCGCTGGTTCGTCGGCCAGCCGCGGGAAGAGCGAGTCGCCCTTGGTCAGCCGCGCGCCAGCGGGCAGCTGCCCCCACCGACCGGCGTCGGTCAGCGGCTGCGCGGCAAGCTCGCCCAACTGCGCCGCGGCGCCGAGCGACTCCCACAGCGCAGCGCACGACTTCGGCATGACCGCGTTCAGCAACACCGTCAGGACGCGCAACCCCTCGGCGGCGGTGTGGAGCACGGTCGCCACCCGCGCCCTCGCCGCGGCGTCGGAGTCGATGGCCTTTGCCACCTTCCACGGTTCTTGCTCACTCAGGTAGAGGTTCAGCGCGTTGACCAGCTCCCAGATGACAGCCAGCCCGCCGGAGAAGTCCAGCGCGACCATCGCCTCGTCGGCTCGGGTCACGACCGACGCCGCGATCTGCGCGATCCGCTCCTCCGCGGCGCCTGCGTCGTCCGGTGAAGGTAGCTCGCCGGCGAAGTAGCGCTGCGTCATCGCGGTCACGCGAGACGCGAGATTTCCAAGCCCGTTAGCCAGTTCGGCGTTGTACCGGGCGGTCATGTCCTCCCAGGAGAAGGAGCCGTCCTGACCGAACTGGATGGCGCGCAGGAAGTAGTAGCGGAACGCGTCCGATCCGAAGTGCTCGGTGATTTGCGACGGCGCGATGCCGGTGAGCTTGGACTTGCTCATCTTCTCCCCGCCGACGAGCAGCCAGCCGTGCGCGAACACCTTGCGTGGCAGGGCGACACCGGCGGCCATCAGCATCGCCGGCCAGATGACCGCGTGGAAACGGAGGATGTCCTTGCCGACCAGATGCACGTCGGCCGGCCAGGTGGCGTTGAACTTGTCCGCGTCGGCGGGGTCGGCGGATTCGAGGCCGACCGCGGTGGCGTAGTTGAGCAGCGCGTCGAACCAGACGTAAACGACCTGGGAGTCGTCCCACGGGACCTTGACGCCCCAGTCGAACGACGACCGCGAGATCGACAGGTCGGTCAGACCGGAGCGGATGAACTGCAGCACCTCGTTGCGGGCGCTTTCCGGTTCCACCGCGTCGGGGTGGTCGGCGTAGTGCGCGAGCAGCGCGTCCGCGTATTTCGACAGCCGGAAAAAGTAGTTGGACTCACTCAATTGCTCAACCGGACGACCGTGAATCGCGCAGACCTTTTGCCCTGCGTAGTCTCCGACGCCGTCGACGAGATCACCCGGGAGTTTGAACTCCTCGCAGCCCACGCAGTAGGGACCTTCGTAAACACCTTCGTAAATCTCGCCTTTGTCGTGCAGCGCCTGCAGAAATGCCTGGACCCGCTCGGTGTGCCGCGGCTCCGTCGTCCGGATGAAGTCGTCGTTGGCGATCTCCAGCGAGCGCCACACCGGTCGCCATGAGTCCTCGACGAGGCGGTCGACCCACGCCTGCGGCGAGACGTCGTGGGCCTGCGCGCTGCGCAGCACCTTCTCGCCGTGCTCGTCGGTGCCGGTGAGGAACCACACCCGCTCGCCGCGCTGCCGGTGCCAGCGGGTGAGCACGTCGCCCGCGACCGTCGTGTAGGCGTGGCCGATGTGCGGGACGTCGTTGACGTAATAGATCGGCGTGGTGAGGTAGAACGCCTTAGAAGCGGGGACGGCGGCGGCGGGTTCAGCGGTCACACATTCAAGGTTACCGATCACCCGCAAACCGCTATTCGTGCCGCTTGCGCGACACCAGCGCGTCGAAGACGGCACGCCGTCCGACACCGGTGGTCTTGCCGACCGTGGCGACCGCCTCCTTGCGGCTCATACCGGCCAGCTCCGCGACCTCGACGAACTCGACGAGGGTGTCGGCGTCGTACTCGCCCGCCTCCAGCGGCGAGGCCCCCTCGACGACGACGGTGATCTCGCCCTTCACACCGGCGTCAGCCCAGGCGGCGAGGTCGGCCAGACCGCCTCGGCGGACCTCCTCGTAGGTCTTGGTGAGCTCCCGGCACACCGCCGCCGCCCGCGCGCCACCGAAGGCCTCGGCGAGCGCGCGCAGCGTCGCGGCCAACCGGTGCGGCGCCTCGAAGAAGACCATCGTCCGGCGCTCGGTGCGCAGCGATTCCAGGCGCTTGCCGCGCTCGCCCGCGCGGCGCGGCAGGAACCCCTCGAAGCAGAACCGGTCGACCGGCAAGCCGGACAGCGCCAGCGCGGTGGTGACCGCCGACGGGCCAGGGACACAGGTGATCGGGATTCCCGCGTCGATAGCGGCGTTGACGAGCCGATAGCCGGGGTCGGAGATCGACGGCATGCCTGCGTCGGTGATCAGCAGCACCTGCTGGCCCTGCTTCAGCTCGTAGACCAGCTGCGGCACGCGACCCGCCTCATTGCCCTCGAAGAACGAGAAG
>DASVDW010000159.1:0-32570 GCA_036380925.1 Acidothermaceae bacterium | reverse complement strand
GTGCGCCCAGGTCAGCAGCCCTCCGGCGACCAGCAGCACGGCGGCGATCAACAAGCCACCGGTGGTGAGTAGTGCATCGAACGTCTTGCGGCGCATCACGACCTCCTCAAAGTCCCGCCGGACCACTCCCGGCTCGCGCTTTCATCCGTCGAACGAGACCACTATCGGCCCGCCGCAACCGGCGCACCCCCGGCCGAAAGTCCCGTGCCGCCAAGGCAACAGACCCGCATTCGCGGGACCATCTCTCTCGCCGCAGACGCGCGGCGCAAGACTCCGAAAAGGAGTCGACGCCGAGCAAACACCAGCGTTCTAGCAACGGTCGGCGTCAGGGAAACGAAATGACTCAGCGCAAAGCGGAGACGGTCGCCCGAAGGCCCGCCCAAGGTCCAGCCACCGGCGCCTCGGGCAACGCGACGTCGGGTGGACTCGTCGACAGTCGAGCGCGACCAGCCTGCAGCCGATCAAACATGACCGCGGCGAATCGGCGCATGATCTCGTATCCCATGACGGCGTCGGCAGCCATCAGCGACCGGAGCACCGATGCGTCGATGACGACGGCGGACGTGCGTTCGAGCGCGACGGCGGACAGGTGCCACCGGTATGGCGACACCAGCCACGACCAGCCCAACGCGGTGTCAGCCCCAAGCGTCTCGACCTCGACGGCGCCGCGACCCGGGACTTCCATCTCCAGTCGGACCTTCCCGCGCCTGATGAGGAAGAAGCGGTCAGCGCAGGAGCCCTCGCGGAAGATGGTCTCCGCCGGCGCGAAGTCGACGCGGTACGCGTGCGCTGCCAACCGCCGCAGCGACGCGGCGGGCAGTTCCGAAAGGAACGGGTGGTCGCGAAGCGCCGAGAGCATGGCGCGACTACTGTTCATACCGTCAGAAAGCCACGCCCGACTTGTCGCATCCAAGTGCGGTACGTCACGGTCGGCGGGGACCTTGGTCCTCGCCAAATGCAGTCGTCATCCTCACGTCGGTGATTGCCCGACGCTGCCAGGGTAGGGATCGTCGCGGCGGCCGCTGGACCCCCGCACCCGTCGTCGCCCGAGGAGCGCCATGTCTGAGACCCGCAACGCCGCGACCAACGCGCTCACCGACGAGGACGTCGCCCTCATCGACGCATACTGGCGAGCCGCGAACTACCTTTCGGTTGGGCAGATCTACCTCCTCGACAATCCGCTGCTGCGTGACCGGTTGACGATCGAGGACATCAAGCCACGGCTGCTCGGCCATTGGGGCACCACGCCCGGGCTGAACTTCGTGTACGCGCACATGAACAGGGTCATCAAGCGCTACGACGTCGACGCCATCTACATCTGCGGCCCCGGGCACGGTGGCCCGGGAATGGTGGCGAACACCTACCTGGAGGGCAGCTACACCGAGGCTTACCCGCACATCACGCAAGACACCAACGGCATGCGACAGCTGTTTCGGCAGTTCTCCTTCCCTGGTGGCATTCCGAGCCACGCCGCACCCGAGACGCCCGGATCGATCCATGAGGGCGGCGAACTCGGCTACGCCCTCGTGCACGCGTATGGAGCGGCCTTCGACAACCCAGACCTTGTCGTGTGCTGTGTCGTGGGCGATGGCGAGGCCGAGACCGGCCCGTTGGCGACCAGTTGGCACGGGAACAAGTTCATCGACCCGGCGCGCGACGGCGCGGTGCTGCCGATCCTGCATCTGAACGGCTACAAGATCGCCAATCCGACCGTGCTCGCCCGCATCCCACGCGCCGAGCTGCTGGAACTCATGCGCGGGTACGGATACCGGCCGCTGCTCGTCGAGGGCGACGACCCGGCGACCATGCACCAACTGATGGCCGCCGCGCTCGACGACGCTATCGAAGACATCCGCGCCATCCAGGCCCGGGCGAGGAGCCACGCGCCGGACGGCGAACCGCGGCCAACGTGGCCGATGATCGTGCTCGCCTCGCCGAAGGGCTGGACCGGGCCCCGGGAGGTCGACGGGTTGCCGACCGAGGGCAGCTTCCGGTCGCACCAGGTGCCGCTCGCCTCGCTCGCCGAGAAACCCGAGCATCTGCGCGAGCTGGAGACGTGGATGCGCAGCTATCGACCAGAAGAACTGTTCGACGACAACGGCCGGCTGCGCCAACACCTCGCGGACTTGGCTCCGCGCGGCGAACGTCGAATGGGCGCCAACCCGCACGCCAACGGCGGCTTGTTGTTGCGAGACCTAAAATTGCCCGACTTTCGCGCATACGCCGTGCCGGTGGAAAAGCCGGCGACCACCTTCGCGGAAGCGACCCGCGTTCTCGGGAACCTGTTGCGCGACACGTTCAAGCTCAACGTCGACGCCGGCAACTTCCGGGCGTTCGGGCCGGACGAGACCGCCTCGAATCGGCTGCAAGCCGTTTTCGAGACCGAAAACCGCGGATTGAACGCGAAGATCCTGCCGACCGACGACCACGTGGCGGTCGACGGCCGGGTGATGGAGGTGTTGTCAGAGCACATGTGCCAGGGCTGGCTGGAGGGTTACCTACTCACCGGACGGCACGGCTTGTTCAACAGTTACGAGGCTTTCATCCACATCGTCGACTCGATGTTCAACCAACACGCGAAGTGGCTTGAGACCTCCCGGCACATCCCATGGCGGCGGCCTATCGCGAGCCTGAACTATCTGCTGTCAAGCCACGTCTGGCGGCAGGACCACAACGGCTTCTCCCACCAAGACCCAGGCTTCATCGACTACGTGATGAACAAGAAGCCCGAGGTGATCAGGGTCTACCTGCCACCGGACGCCAACACATTGCTGTCGGTGGCCGACCATTGCTTGCGCAGCCGGAATTACGTCAACGTCATCGTGGCTGGCAAGCAACCGGCGCTGACGTGCCTTTCGATGGACGACGCGATCGCGCATTGCACGAGGGGTATCGGTATTTGGGATTGGGCGAGCAACGACCACGATGAGAACGGCGTCGGCGAACCAGACCTGGTGATCGCGAGTGCGGGCGACATTCCAACGCTCGAGGCCCTCGCCGCCACCGCGATGATCCGCGAGTACTTCCCCGAGGTGAAGGTGCGGTTCGTCAACGTGGTGGACCTGATGCGGCTGCAGCCCGAAAGTGAGCATCCGCACGGGATGTCAGACCGTGACTTCGATCAGCTGTTCACCACGGACAAGCCGGTTCTTTTCGTCTACCACGGCTACCCGTGGCTCATTCACCGGCTGACCTACCGCCGCACCAACCACAGCAACATCCACGTGCGCGGCTACAAAGAGGAGGGCACCACCACGACGCCATTCGACATGGTGATGCTCAACGACCTCGACCGCTACCACCTGGTCATCGACGCCATCGACCGTGTTCCGTCGCTCGGAGTGCGCGCCGCACAAGTGCGGCAGCAGCTGCAGGATGAGCGATTGCGCAAGCGGCAGTACACCCGTGAGCACGGCGACGACGCGCCGGACATCAAGAACTGGACTTGGCCGTACTAATGGACAGCGACGTTCTCATCGTCAACGCAGGATCGAGCAGCCTGAAAGTGCGGCTGCTCAACGCGGACGACGAGTTGCGCGCGTCATGGGACAGCGTCCCCGACGAGCTGCCGGACGTTCGCCTGGTCGCACATCGCGTCGTCCATGGCGGTGCGCAGTTTCAAGACGCGTGCGTCATTGACGCGGCAGTGCTCGACGACCTACGCGCGCTGACTCCACTGGCGCCGCTCCATCAGCCGAAGTCCCTCGAGGCGTACGAGGAGTTCGCAAAGCGGCTGCCAAACGCGACTCATGTGGCCTGCTTTGACACCGCCTTCCACGCCACAATTCCGGCGCCCGCCAACACTTACGCGATCCCACGTGAATGGAATGAGCTCTACGGAATCCGCCGTTACGGATTCCACGGTCTATCGCATGCCTGGGCAAGCCGACTCGCTCATGAACACGCGCCCGACGCGCGCCGGGTGGTCACCTGCCATCTCGGCGCGGGCGCCTCACTGTGCGCTGTGCTCGACGGCGTTTCGATCGACACAACGATGGGCTTCACACCCCTCGAGGGGCTGGTGATGGCCACCCGCTCCGGCGACATCGACCCAGGCCTCATCAACTGGCTGTCGGAACGCGAAGTCGACGTGCCACAAGCGCTTGAGGAAAGGTCAGGGCTGACCGGCCTGGCCGGCACCGGCGACATGCGCGTGCTGCTCGACCGCACTGACGACGCCGCGCGGCTGGCGATCGCCGTCTACATTCACCGGCTCCGCAAGGGGATCGCCGCGATGGCGGCCAGCCTCGGGGGAATCGACATCTGCGTCTTCACGGGTGGGGTGGGCGAGAACGCCGCGAGCATCCGGCTGGACGCCGCAGCCGGTCTTGGATTTCTGGGGATTGACATCGACGCCGAGGCGAACGCCGCAGCGCGCGGTGACGCTGCGCTGACCGACATCAGCTCGGACGGCGCGGCCGCCCGGACCTTGGTGATCGCGGCACGCGAAGACCGTGAGATGGCCCGGCAGGCAAGGAAATCAATGGCGCGCTGAGCACTGAAAGGGTGGGAATACCGGTTCCACACGTGGAATCATGGTCGTTGGCAGTCACGCCGACCGCCAACGAGTGAAAGACGGTGCCAGCAAGCGTGTCCATCGAACAACCGGCGCGCCGTCCGACGGTCTGGGCCGTGGCCGCGGCCGCAGGCGTGTCGAAGACGACCGTTTCCAGGGTGCTGACGGGATCCCCGCGCGTCTCCGCCGAAGCGCGGGCGGCGGTCGAGCAAGCCATTGAGGAACTTGGCTATGTGCCCAATCGCGCGGCCCGCTCGCTGGTCACCCGGCGCACCGACACGATCGCGCTGATCGTCTCCGAGTCGGAATCGCGACTGTTCTCCGAGCCGTTCTTCGCCGGCACGGTGCGCGGGATCAACGAGGAATTGGCTCGCACCGATTACGCGTTTGTCTTGCTCAGCGCCGAGGGCGACATAACCCGCATCGAGCGTTACATCATGAACGGGCATGCCGACGGCATGATCTTCATGTCGTTGCACAAGCAAGACCCGCTGTTGCGTTTACTGACACGAACCCAGGCGCCGGTCGTGCTGTCCGGCCGGCCGTTCGCTGGAGACGACGCGCCGTACGTCGACGCCGACAACCGAGCGGGCGCGGCGATGGCCGTGCGACACCTCGTCGCCACCGGCCGCACCCGGATCACGACGATCAGCGGCCCGTCCGACATGATCGCGGGTGTCGACCGTCTCGATGGCTTCCGCGACGCCCTCCCCGCGGGCGCGAAGAAGTCCTGGCGGCGGATGGTCGCGCTCGGGGACTTCACCCAAGACAGCGGCGAGCGGGCCATGCACGAGTTGCTTGAGCGGGTCCCCGATCTCGACGCAGTTTTCGCGGCCAGCGATCTGATGGCTGTTGGCGCGATGCGCGCCTTGCGCGCCAGGGGCCGCAAGGTGCCGGACGACGTCGCTGTCGTCGGGTTCGATGACTCACATGCAGCACAACTCACCGATCCGCAGCTGACCAGCGTGCGCCAGCCGATGGAGGAGATCGGCCGGTCGCTTGCCCGGCTCCTCCTCACGCAGTTGCGTGATCCGGGCAAGCGACCGGCTTCTTTGATCGTGCCGACCGAGCTCGTGGTGCGCGACTCAAGCTGACCTGTTGCTTGCGTCGTCAGCCCCTCACGGGTTGGGCAGCGCGTTCGCCTGCACAACTCGTGAGTAGAAGCGACCGCTGTCCTTGACGGTGCGCTGCTGGCTCTCGAAATCGACCCGCACGATGCCAAATCGCTTCGAATAGCCGTACGCCCATTCGAAGTTGTCGAGCAATGACCACAGGTAGTAGCCCCGGACGTCGGCGCCGGCCGTGATGGCGTCGTGAACCGCGGCAAGGTGCTCATGGATGTACTGCGTGCGCTCGACGTCGTGGATCCGACCGTCGGGCGAAACCTGGTCGTCGTAGGCGGCGCCGTTCTCAGTGATCAGCATCGGCTTGCGATAGGCCTGCCATAGCCGGCCGAGCAGCTCGCGCAGGCCGCTGGCGTCGACCGGCCAACCCATCGCCGTGTGCCGCCCTGGCCGGTCGATGAACTGGACGTCGCGGCAACCTGGCCAGGTTTCCCCCGCGCCGTCGCCATGGCCGTCGGCCTGCGAGCGGACGCCGGTGCCCGCGTAATGCGCCACGACCACCGGGTTGTAGTAGTTGACTCCGAGAACGTCAAAGGGCGAGGAGATGATCTCCAAGTCGCCGTCGCGCACGTGACTCCAGTCGCTCACCTCCGCCGTGAACGCGCGGACGTCGTCGGGGTAGCGGCCGTCGAACAGCGGATCCCACCAGATGCGGTTTTGCAGGCCGTCGATCTTCGACGCCGCTCGGGCGTCCTCGACGCTGTCGGTCGCCGGCCTGGCGACCGCCGGATTCAGCGTGATCGCAAGCTGCGCGGAGGTCGGCAGCGCTGACCGCAGGCTCTGAATCGCCAGACCGTGTCCCAACAGCAGGTGGTGCACCGCCGCGAGCGCCTCGGCGCCAGAGGTGTGGCCGGGCGCGTGCACGCCCGCGGCGTAGCCGAGAAACGCCGCGCACCACGGCTCGTTGAGCGTCGTCCAAAGTCCGACCCGGTCGCCGAGGGCGCCGGCAAGCGCCGAGGCATAGTCGGCGAACCGGTACGCGGTCTCCCGGGAAGTCCATCCGCCGGCGTCCTGAAGCTCCTGCGGAAGATCCCAGTGGTAGAGCGTCAACGCCGGCGTGATGCCGCGGCCGAGCAACTCGTCGACGAGCCGCGAGTAGAAGTCGACGCCCTCCTGGTTGAGGGGACCGACGCCGGTCGGGATGACCCGCGACCACGACACGGAGAAGCGATAGGAGTTGACGCCAAGCTCCGACATGAGCGCCACGTCTTCGCGGTAGCGGTGGTAGTGCTCGGCCGCCACGTCGCCGGTGTCGCCGCCGAACACCTTGCCAGGGGTGTGACTGAAGGTGTCCCAAATCGACGGCGTGCGGCCACCCTCCGCCACCCCGCCTTCGACTTGGTACGACGCGGTGGCAGTGCCCCACACGAAGCGTTCGGGAAACGCGAGGCCCCCCATCGCGGCGCGCTCTTCGGCGTCCTGGAGTGTTTCGATCTGCGTCATCCCTTAACCGCTCCTTGCATGATTCCTCCGACGATTTGCTTACCGAGAAAGCCGAACGCGACGAGCACCGGCAACGTGACGAAGAACGTCGCGGCCATGATGACAGCGGTCTGCGGCACGTAACCGGTGCCCATTCCGTTGAGCGCCACCTGCACCGTGGGGTTGCGGTTGTTGAGCACAAGGATCGGCCAGAAGAAGTCGTTCCACGCCATCAAGAACTGGAACATCGCCAGCACCGCCATCGCGGGGCGGGCGATCGGCAGCACGATCGAGCGGAAGATGCGGAACGTCGACGCGCCGTCGACCCAGCCAGCCTCGACCAACTCGGTGGGCAGCGCGGCAATCAGGTACTGACGAAGCAGGAAGACGCCGAAGGCGGACACTAGATACGGCGCGATCGCGGACTGCAGGTGACCGATCAGGTGGTACTTCGCCGCCAGCATGAACAGCGGCACGATGCCCACCTGCAACGGCACCATCAAGGTGCCGACGACGAGCATCAGCAAAATGTTGCTACCGCGAAAACGCAGCTTTGCAAACGCGAATCCCGCCAGCGTGCAGAACAGCACATTGCTGACAGCGACCACCGACGCGACGATCGTGCTGTTGAGCAGCGCCCGCCACAGATCCTGACGCTGCATGGCCAGCGACAAGTTGTGGAAGAAGTCGGTGGTTGGAATCACCGGCGGCGGCGAGGTCGCCATCTGGGCGTTGGTGTGCGAACCAGCGACCAGCGTCCAGTAAAGCGGAAAGATCGACAGCAGCGTGATGATCGCGATCAAGAAGTAAGTGAACTTGCCGGCCCGCTGCTGGCCGCCCGCCCGCCGGCTGCGCGCGTACCGGCTCCGCCGTGGAGCCGCGACCGTCGTCGTCATCGACGCCATTGGACTCAGCCCCTCTTCTCGTGGGTGATTCGTCGCATCAAGAACACGTTGATCACGACGAGGACGACGATAAGCAAGAAGATCGTCCAGGCGGTCGTCGCGGCCAATCCGAGGTTCCTGTTCGCCCAGCCTTGCTGATACATGAGCAAGCCAAGCGTCTGGAATTGGTTGAGCCCGCCACCGTTCGGCGTGCCGTTGTTATACAGCAACGGCTCCGCGAAGAGCTGGGTCGCGCCGATCGTCGAGATGATGACGGTGAAAAGAATCGTCGGCCGCAGCCCCGGCAGGGTGACGTATCGAAACTGCTGCCACCGAGAGGCGCCGTCGATCACCGCCGACTCATACAGATCGCCGGGGATCGCCTGCATGCCCGCGAGGTAAATCAGCGCGTTGTAGCCGACCCATCGCCAAGTGACGATCGTCGAGATGGCGATCTGCGCGGCCCACTTGTTGTTGAGCCAGTCGATGTGGTGGACACCGATCAGCCCGAACAGCCAGTTCGCCAGGCCGGTCTGCCGGCTGTAGATCTGGTTGAACACCAGCGTGGCGGCGGCGACGCTCGTGGCGTACGGCAAGATCAACGCGACCCGAAAGAACGTGCGCCATCGCATCGTGTAGTTCAACATGTGCGCGACGCCGAGCGCTATGAGCAACTGCGGGACCGTGGAGATAACACCGATCGTGAACGTGTTCTTCAACGCGTTCAGGAAGAAATGGTTGCTCCACAGATGCGAGTAGTTCGTGAACCCAACCCACGTCATCACGTTGGGTTTGGCCAGCGAGACCTTATGGAGCGAAACCCACGCCGTGTAGATGAAGGGGTACAGCCCCATCGCCGCGAAGATCACGAAGAATGGCGCCACATACAGATATCCGGCGCGGCTGCCCATCTGCGCCCGACGGCGCCGTCGCTTGCTGGCTGGTGCGCCGTGCAAGACCTCGGCTTGGCGGGAGGCGGTGCTACTCGCGATGGTCATCAATCGACCCTTTTCGGCTGGCCCCGTCGCCGGGTCCAGGTCACGGGCCCGTAAACCGGACCCTAGCTTTCCTTGTGATGCGGGTGTGGGCGCGGAGGAGAACTCCACGCCCACACCCGTGTCGGGCTATCTGGCGCTGCTCACCGGGGTGAGCGTCAGCCGCCGACTGCCTGATCGGCAGCGTTGACCGCCGCCTTCCACGCGTCGTCCGGCTTCACCTTGTTGGTCGCGATCGTGACAAGCGCGTTCGTGATCGCCTGCTGGATCTGGGTGTCGAACGGACCGATCGGCGTCATCTGCAGCTTCGACGCGGAGTCACCGAAGATCTTGCCGATCGGGGCGCCGTTGAAGTAGTCGCTCGTGGCGCTGGCCACGGCGGGGTCCTCAGCGGCGGTCTTGCTGGACGGGAAGTGCGCCTGCGAGGTGAACATCTTCACCTGCTGCTCAGGCGCGGTCAGCCACTGCGCGAGTGCCACGGCCGCGGCCTGGTGCTTCGACGCGGTGGGAACGCCGAGCCACGAGCCTCCCCAGTTGGCGGCGCCGCCGGGCAGCGACGCGACGTCCCACTTGCCCTTGTACGCGTCACCGGCCTGGCCGGTGATGTAGCCGAGCATCCATGCCGGGCAGGAGATGGTCGCGAACGTGCCGTTGGCGAAGGCCTTGTTCCAGTCGTCGCCCCACTGCGCGACACCGGCGGTGATGCCGTCTGCCGCCGCCTGGCTAGCGTACTGCCACGCGGTCTTCACGCCATCGCTGTTCTTGTAGTCGGGCTTGCCGTCAGCCGTGTCGTAGGCCTCTTTGCCCTGGTACACCGCGGCGGCGAAGATGCTCGCCGGGTTGTCGATGAACGAGCTGCCCTTGGGCTTGGTCGGCGACGACTCGTACTGCTTGCCGAGCTTGAGGAAGCCGTCCCACGTCGACCACTGCTGTGAGAGCGTGTCGCGGTCCGTCGGCAGGCCGGCGGCCTTGAACAGGTCGGTGCGGTAGCACATCGCCTCGGGGCCGGCGTCGGTGCCAAGACCAAGGGTCTTGCCATCCTGCGTGCTCGCCATCTGCCACTTCCAGTCGTAGAACGAGTCCTTGACCTTCTGCGCGTCGGCGCCGAGCGCCTTGTTGAAGTCGACGAACTGGTCGGCGTGGTTTGCCACGACGTCCGCGACGAAGCCGATCTCGATGCCCTGGATGTCGTCAACGCCGCTACCGGCCGCCAACTTGGTCTGCAAAGCGGTCCAATAGTCGGCCGACTGCTCGACGTCGTCTTCCTTGATGGTGATGTTCGGGTGGAGCTTCATGTACTCGTCGTACAGGCCGGCTTCCTTGAAACCGAAGGTGCCGAACAAGCCGATCGTCAACGTGATCGGGGTGTTGTCGGCGGACGGCTGGCTCGACGCGTTCGAGCTAGCGGCCGACGTGGGTGAGCCGGTGTCAGACGCCTGCGGCGACGACCCCGTGGACGAAGAGCAACCGGCGAGCGCGACGGCTGCCACGACGGCCGCGCCGATGAGCGCTTGCCGCCTCTTACGAGCCATGGACATGGACCCCTCCTGTGAGCCCTCCTCGCAGGGCTCTAGCTAAAAGAACGCCGACAAATGAGCGACGCGGTGTGGTCACGTTCCCACTCCTGATCGACCTGAGTGTCGATAGAGGCCCGTTTACTGTCAAGGTGTTCTACGCCGCCGTTGCCGATTCGAGACCTAACCATGCCACCAAGCGGCCCCGTTGTGCGGACACGTTCCCACCGAATGCGCCAACGGGCGCAACGCGGCCACGCCAAGCGCGTCAACCGCTAAAGCCGAGCGGCCCAGTCGTGAACCCGTCGGATGGCGCCTGGCTGTCGGCGAGCGAGGAGCGCCACCTCCGTAGGCACACCGGCCGTTAATGCGCCTAACGAAATCGCTGTGTCAAAAAGCACATCATTTCGGCTGGTCGCACCTGTGCGCAGCCGCGTCAGCTGCGCGCTCCCCCAACCCCGCACCAAGACGCGATACGCCGACGGGCCGATGTCGGCGACGAGCCGCGACGCCTGGGTGATACACCAATCGCCGCACAACACGTGGCGTCGGTTCAGCCGCCGCGCGTCGAGGTCGCTGTCGCGCACCGCCTGGTGTTGCAGCACCGCCCGCCGGGCCAGCTCGACCGCGGCGGCGGCGTCGATGAGCTGGGTGGTGCGCCAGATTTCCCCGACCCGGGCGCCGGCCAGCGTGAGGAGCGCGTGCACCCCGACCGGCAGCGGGTCGGGCGCCTCACGGTCGGACGCGTCACCGGCGCGCTCGGCGTCCCCGAGTCCGGCGACGCGAGCCTGCGCGCGATCCATCTCGGCTCGCCAGGCCAACAGCAGGGCTGGGTCGAAGGGGCCGGCGACGAGGGCGCACGCGTCGACGAGCGAGCACCACCGCCCGTCGGCGGCGGGCAGACCGCCGCGCGCCGCCCGAGTGGCCAGCTGACGTTCGGTCATGTCGACCTCCCGGCCTATCGTGCTCTCATGAGCGCGCAGCGCGCGAGCACCGAGCTCAACCGCTTCACCCGTTCGTTGTTCCACGCCTTGCCTTCGAGATACGACACGTTGGCGTATCTGCTTTCGTTCGGCCAGGACAGGCGCTGGCGGGCGCAGGTGGTCAGTCGGGTCGCCGCCGCCAGACCGAAACGGGTGCTGGACGTCGCCTGCGGGCCGGCCGGCGTGACACTCGCGATCGCCCGCGCGACCGACGCGGGCGTCATCGGCGTCGACCTGACCGAGGAGATGCTGCGGCGTGGGCTGGCCAACGTGGCGGGCAGCCCCTACCGCGCCCGGATCAGGCTCGCGGTCGCGCGCGCCGAGCAACTGCCGTTCACCGACGCGGCGTTCGACGCGATCTCGTTCTCGTACCTGATGCGCTACGTCGACGACCCGGCGGCCACGATCCGCGAGCTTGCGCGCTGCCTGCGACCAGGAGGGGCGATCGCCTGCCTCGAGTTCGGCGTTCCGGCCTGGCCGCCAGCTCATCTCGCCTGGCTGGCCTACACCCGGCTCGGGCTGCCGGCGCTCGGATTCCTGCTCGGCGGCAGGCCCTGGTACCAGGTGGGCCGATTCCTCGGCCCGAGCATCACGAACCACTACGCCCGACACCCCATCGCCGCTCACGTCGCGGCGTGGCAAGCGGCCGGTCTGCGCAGCGTCGTGGTCCAGCCGATGAGCTTCGGCGGCGGCGTCGTGATTTCGGCGACGAAGTCGGACGTCGGATGAGCCGGCCGCGCGACGTCACGGTCGGGTCACCACGCCCGGCGTTCTACGCGTTCGGCAACGGCGATGGCGGACCCGGCGATTGGGTCTCGCTACTTCACCTTCCCTACACGGCCTGGCACCTCAGCTACGTGGCGATCGGCGCGGCCCTTGCCGCGCCCATGCGCTACGACCGACTGGGCTGGACGCTGCTGGCGTTCTTCCTCGGCCTAGGTGTGGGCGCACACGCGCTAGACGAGGTTCGCGGACATCCCCTGAACACCGGCATTCCCGACCGCCGCCTGCTCGCCGTCGCGGTCGCCGCGATCGGCGCGGCCGCGGCGATCGGATGGCTCGTCGGAGGGCTGCGAGTGGCGCCGTTCATCGTGGTCGGAGCCTCGCTCGCCTTCGCCTACAACCTCGAGTGGTTCGGTGGCTTCGCTCACAACGCGATCGGATTCGGCCTGGCGTGGGGCGCCTTCCCGACCCTCACCGGCTACTACGCCCAACATTGGACGGTCTCGGTGTCCGCCGTCGTCGCCAGCGCGGCCGCGTTCGCGCTGACTTTGGGACAGCGCGCGTTGAGCACTCCGGCGCGGTGGCTGCGACGCCGCGTGGTCGCGGTCACGTCGATCGCGACGCTCGCGGACGGCGGCGAGCAGCAGCTCACGTCGTCCGACCTGGTGCGGCCCTTGGAGCACGCGCTGCGCGCGATCACCTGCGGCGTGGTGCTTGTCGCGGTGGCGCTCGTGATCGCCGCCCACTAGGCGAGCGGCGCCGTCTCGGCTGCGGTGACGCTCGGATACACCGCGAAAACTGAGTCGAGCTGGGTGAGTCGCAACAACTTCGTCACCCGTTCGGGAACGGCCGCGAGCCGCAGCACCGGCGGCGGCTGGCCCGGGCCACCGCTTTGCACGCGGATGAGCACGTTCAGGCCGGTGGAGTCCATGAACCGCACGCCGGACAGATCAATGATCACTTTGCCGGACGACGCGACGCAGGCGCGCAGCGCGTCTTCGAGCGAGCTCGCGGTGGACACGTCGATCTCACCGCGCACGCTGACGATCGCCCACGCGCCGCCTTCGGCCGTGGTGACCGTGAGCAAGACGTCCTCAGAGGGCTTGTCGATTGGCATCAGCTCGATCATGGCCGTCGCCGTGATGAAGTGCTAGGGGCGGCGCTGCGGAACGACCAGCTATTTCCGCGACCTCGCCGGGCGCCGCGGGGCGGTCGTGAGGAGCCGCAACACCGCCCGCTCGACCGCGCCCTGCGTCGCCAGCCCGTACTGCGGCTCACTGCCCAGCTTCTCCAGCGCCGGCGCGATCGTCACGCCTTGCTCGAACAGGTCGACGACCTTGGGGTCGACGTAGGACTTGCGGCAAACCGCTGGTGTGTTGCCCAGATATCCGGCGACCTCCTTGTACGCGCGCGCGATCGCGCGCTGGCGCGCCGTCGGCGCGGTGACGGACGACGAGACCGCCAGCGCCACCGCCATCAGCACCGTCGCGTGCCAGGTGCGGAAATCCTTCGCCGTCATGTCGACGCCCGACAGTTCGCGCAGGTGATCGTTGATGTCACCGCTGTGCACGTCGTGCCACCGGCCGCCGTCGTCCTTATAGGCAAGCAGTTCTGCGCCGCCTCCGCGTCGCCGTTTCAAGGCGGTGACGAGTCGTCGGACGTCGTCGTCGACGATCGACACGACGCGATGCTTGCCACCCTTGGCGTCGTAGTCGAACACCAACGCGTCCCGGTCGATCGCGACATGGTCCTTGCGCAGGGTGGCCAGGCCGTAGCTGCTGTTCTCGTCGGCGTACGCCTCGCCTCCAACCCGGAAGAATCCGAGGTCGAGCAACCGCACCGCGGCGGCCAAGACGGCGCGGCGTCCGACACCGCCGTCCGCCATGTCCTGCGCGATGACCTGCCGCAGCTGCGGGAGAACGGCCGCCACCGTGAGCACCCGCTCGTGCTTTTCGGCGTCGCGCATCAACCGCCAGTCGTCGTGATAGCGGTATTGCCGACGTCCCGCGACGTCGGTGCCCAACGCCTGGATGTGACCGTTCGGCCATGGGCAGATCCAGACGTCCCGCCACGCCGGCGGAAGCACCAGCGCGGAGATGCGCGCGAGCACGTCGCGGTCGGTCACCTTGGCGCCGTCGTCGTAGTAGTACGCGAAGCCGTTGCCGCGGCGCCGCCTGGTGATACCCGGCCGGTCGCACCGAGACCGCCTCAGTCGCGGCCGCCGAGCCGTCGTTTTCGCTGCCACGGCAGCCGATTTTCCGCCGAAGGCAATGCGCAAACCCGATGTCGCGTCAGCGGCCGGCGAGTAGCTCCGCGCCGGCCCTGACGTTCACCGCGCCGGCGCCGAAGGTGCACACGCTCGCGCCGGTGGCGAGTTTCCCGTCGTCCGGCATGCCGATGGCGAACAGCACGGCGTCGCGCCGCGCGGCGAGGAAGCGGTGCGCCCATGCCCGCTGCCACGGCCGTCGATACGCGTCACGGACCACCAAGACGGCCGGCCCGGGCGGCAGCCGCGACAACACCGCGTCGACGCCGGGACCGTCTTCGGCCACCGAAATCTCACCCGCGAGCAGATCAAACACGGCGAGCTGCTCGGCGAGGCTCCAGTGCGCTTCACCGACCGCGAGGTTGGGCGCGGCGCACAGATTGACGACCGTCGCCGCGGACGGCAGAACGACGTCCCCGCGAGCCCGCACCGCGCGCCGCGCCGCGAACAGACCGATGTCGGCCACCGCGCGGTGATTCGGACGCCGTCCGGGCGCGGCCCACGCGCGCAGCTTCTCGACCCGGCGGGCGGCCTCCTCGAGTGTGCTGATGGCGAGCCGGCCGTCGGCGATCGCCTGCCCGATTCCCGCTCGAATCTGCGCGCAGTGCTCCTCGCCATCCACCGAGCCGAGCAGCAACAGGTCGGCGCCGGCGAGGAACGCCCGCACCGCGGCGCCCGCGATGCCGTACTCGCCTGAGGCGCCCCGCATGTCGAGCGCGTCGGTGACCAGCACTCCGTCGTAGCCCAACTCATCGCGCAGCAGCCGACGCAGGATCCGGCCGCTCAAGGTCGCCGGCTCGGCCGCGTCGAGCGCGCTGAACACCACATGCGACGTCATCACGCTCGGCACGCCGGCTTCGATCGCCGCGACGAAGGGCGGCAATTCACGATCGCGGAAGGTCTCCAGGTCGACGTCGATCACCGGCAGCGCGTGGTGGGAGTCGGCCACGGTCGCGCCGTGGCCGGGAAAGTGCTTTGCCGCCGTGGCGATTCCCGCGTCTTGCATGCCTTTGATGTAGGCCACCCCGTGCGCGGCCACCCGCCGCGGATCGGCGCCGAACGATCGCACGCCGATCACGGGATTGTCGGGATCGCTGTTGACGTCGACCGACGGCGCGAGGTTGTAGTTCACCCCGTTCACGGCCAGATCGGCCGCGATCGACGTCGCGACCTGATAGGTCAGCTCGACGTCGTCGACCACGCCGAGCGCGAGGTTGCCCGGGTAGGCGCTGCCGCGCAGGTAGTCGAGCCGCGTGACGTCGCCGCCTTCTTCGTCGATGGCCACGAGCGCGTCGTCAGCGGTCTCCCGCACCGACGCGGAGATCCGGGCGATCGACTCGTCGTCCACGATGTTGGCGCCGTAGATGACGACGCCGGCCAGGCCTTCGCGCAGCGCGTCGCGCACCCACCCCGCCGCGACGCCGCCGCCCGCGAAACCCGGCAGCAGGCACGCGTTCACCAGCCGGTCGATCTCGCTCATCCGCCGCTCCTCGACAAAGGTCTAGACCTTTGTTCGGAGAGCATAGCGTCCCGCGGCGCTGAGATCAGCCCGCGCGGGTCGGATCAGTAGCGGAAGCGCCCGACCACCGCGGCCAGCTCGTCCGCGGTGCGATTCAGGTCGACCGACGCCTCTTGGGTGTCGTCGACGCTGCTCGCGGTGGCCAGCGCGGCGGCCGCCACGTTGACGATCGTCGCGGCGATGTCGCCGGAGGCGGACGCCGCGTCGGCGATCGAGCGAGTCATCTCGTTGGTGCTCGCGGTCTGCTCCTCGACCGCGCCGGCGATGGTCGACTGGAAGTCGTTGATCCGGTCCACCACCTTGCCGATGTCGCGGATCATGGCCACGGCCTCCGCGGCGTCGGCCTGGATGGCCGCGATCATCTGCGCGATGTCGTCGGTCGCTCTCGCGGTCGCGAGCGCGAGATCCTTCACCTCGCTGGCCACCACCGCGAAGCCCTTGCCCGCGTCGCCGGCGCGGGCGGCCTCGATCGTCGCGTTGAGCGCGAGCAGGTTCGTCTGATCCGCGATCGAGGTGATGACCTTCAAGATGGAGCCGATCTCCGCGGAGCTTTCGCCCAGCTTGGCGACGGTGCCGTTCGCGCGCTCCGCGGTGGCGGCCGCCTCGGCCGCGATGCTCGCCGCCTGCGCGGCGTTGTCGGCGATGTCGCGGATGGCCGTCTCCATCTGCTCTGACCCCGCCGCCGCGTTGACCACGCTGAGGCTCACTTGGTCCGCCGCGTACGAGACCTTCGTCGACTGGTCAGAGGCGTTGTCGGCCGAGGTCGACAACCGCCCGGCCGTCCGCCGCAACTTGTGCGAGGTGGCGCTCAGAGTTTGCACGCCGGACCCCACGGCGAAGAGCGCGGCGGCGGCGCTGTCGAGCATGGTGTTCAACGCTCGCGCCATCTCGCCGAACTCGTCGGATCGCCGGGCGCCGACCAAGCGTGGTCGGAAGTTGCCCGCCGCGGCTTGGCTCAGCACCGCCACGGCCTGCCGCACCGGACGGACCACGAACACCGCCAGCCGCCACGCTGTGAGCAGTCCGACCACCATCCCCACCACGAGCGCGATGATCGCGTAGCGGCGCAGCTCGGCCGTCTTGTCAGCGCTTCCGCCGCCACCGGCGACACCCGCGATCACCGCGAGTCCGACGATCAGCGGCGCCGCGGCGACCGTCAGTCCGAGGAAGAACCGGATGCGCAGCGAGAGCCGTCGGGTGGCGGCGGTCAGCCGCCTCCGGACGACGCTGCGCCCACGATCGAGCCAGCGTGGCATCTTCGTCCCATCAGTCGAGGCAGCGTGCGCCCTGCCGTCACGCGTCGGATCTCACTAGTCATCGGCGCTTTTGATCAGAAGATGAGGGCCGGCTTGATCGACAGCTAGCTTGGCAACAGCGGCTCGACCTCCTTGGCGAAGAAGCTGAAGAACTGATCCTGGTCTGGACCAATCTGCTGAATGTGCAGCTCGTCGAACCCGGCGTCCGCGTATTGCTTGATGTGCTCCACGTACGGCCGCGGGTCGGGCCCACATGGCACGCTTCGAGCCACCATGTCCGGGGTGACCAGTTGCTGCGCCTGCTCGAAGTGCTCCGGGTTCGGGAGCACCTGGGCCAGCTCCCCTGGCAGCTCCTCGTTCGCCCAGATCCGATGCGCTGTCTCGACGCCCCGCTCCTTCGTCGGCGCCCAGCACACCTTCATCCCGGCCGTCATCGGCTTGCCGCGACCGCCGCCGTCCTGAAAGGCCTTGACCAGCTCGGCGTCGGGCTTGGTGGTGATGAAGCCGTCGGCGATCCGACCGGCGAGGCTCGCCGACATCTCCCCGAAGCCGGACAGGTAAATCGGAACAGGATTTTCGGGCAGAGAATACAGGCGCGCGTGCTCGACGTCGTAATACTCGCCGCGGTGCCGGACCACCTCACCGGCGAACAGCTCGCGAATCACCGTGACCGCCTCTTCGAGCATGTCGAGCCGGACGTCGGCGCTCGGCCAGGGATCGCCGAAGATGTGCTCGTTGAGCGCCTCGCCGCTCCCGAGGCCGAGCGTGAAACGGCCCCCCGTCAGCACGCCGGCGGTCGCCGCCGCTTGCGCGATGATCGCCGGATGGATGCGCACGGTCGGGCAGGTCACCGCGGTGGTGATCGCCAGGTCGGTGGCTTGCGCCAGCGCGCCGATGGTCGTCCACACGAACGAGCTTTCGCCTTGCTCGGAGTTCCACGGGTGGAAGTGGTCCGAAATCCACACCGACGACATGCCGTGCTCTTCGGCAAGCTTGGCTTGTCGCACTAGTTCGATCGGGCCATATTCCTCGCTGGCCAAGAAGTAGCCGATGCGCATCGTCGCCTCACCTGAGATCGCACCGGGCGTCACGGCTGGCGCCGGCGTCCGGTGTCCGATGCCCGGTCTCGGAACGCCAAAACGACACGGATGACGCTGAGCCATCCGACACGCCCGAGCGAACAAATATGGCGTTTCAGCAAGCGCGTCGCGGGCGATGGTCTGTACGGTTCGAACGCGTGCTGGGGAGACACGTGACGGCGACTCGACCGCGACGCCTTAGGATTCCGCCGTCGCCGCGCGACAACCCGGACGAGGGGAACCGGCGGGGGCGGACGAAGGAGGCTTTGATGGGCGCGGGTTTCGCCCAGGTCGGAATGCTGCTGTTGCTGACCGTCGTCGGGCTACCGCTCTTCTTCTTCGGTCTGATGGCCGCGCTAGATCTTTTCGAGCGATCCCTGTCCACCCGGCCCAGGGCGGCGGTACCGCGCGGCGTGGCGTCGGCGGCGCCGGCCGGCACACCGGCGGACGTGTCCGATGCCACCGTCGTCGCGCTGCCCATCGCCCCCGCGCCGCTGCCGGCCGTCGACACCACCGCGGCCGCCACCACCGCGGCCGCCGCCACCGCGGCCGCCACCACCGCGGCCACCGCCGGAAAACCGGCCGCCGCCATCTAGCGCCCGCCGCGATCTCGCGGGCGATCCCCGTCAGGGGTAGCCGATGACGACGCCGCCGTTGCCGGTGTGCGCGGTGATCGTCGGTTTCGCCGCCGGGTCGGTGGCGACCGACACGTGCTTGCCGCCGTCACCGGTCGAAACGTCGACGTGGTAGGGCCCGGTGCCGTTCGGCACCGTGATGCGCACGCCACCGTCCCCCGTTCTGACAACGACGTTGCCCGGTTGCTTCGACCACGTCAGGTTGACCCCGCCGTTACCGGTGCGCGCCTCAAGGACACCGGAGCGTAGGTTCTCGCCGCGGACGCCACCGTCGCCGGTCTTCACCTGGACGTCGCCGCTGAGGTTGGCGAGCGAGACTCCGCCGCTCCCGGTGTCGAGTGAGAGGTCGCCGCGCAGGTCCGACACCCGAACACCACCGTCACCCGTGCGGATCGCCATCTGCGCGGACGACGGAACGGTGAGCACGTAGTTGATGCTGCAGTTGTTGGAGAACACCCCGCCCGGACAGCGCGCCTTGATCAGCATTCCGGTGCCCGTGGGCGTGACGGACGCGGTTGGCTTCTTCAGCTGGTAGTGCTCGGTGTACGAGACGCCAACGGTCGCGCTGTCGCCGGCCACCACCCGAACGCTGCCAGACGACACGTCGACGGCGATCTCGCCGCCGTGCCACGCGTAGCTCTCCTCGAAATGCTCGCTGGTCTGGGCCATGAAACCGACCATGTTGAACGCCTGCCACCCGACGACGCCAAGCGCGAGGGGGATTCCGATGCTGAGGGCGGCCACGCGTCCTCCGGTTACCATCATCGTCGCTCCTTCAGCTGTCGAGATAGCGCAAGACGGCGAGCACCCTGCGGTGATCGGACTCCGCGGGCAGCAGGCCGAGCTTGGTGAAGATGCTGCTGACGTGCTTTTCCACCGCGCCTTCGCCGACGACGAGCTGCTTCGCGATCGCCGCGTTGGAACGTCCCTCCGCCATGAGTGCGAGCACTTCCTTCTCCCGAGCGGTCAGCACGTCGAGCGGATGGTTTCGCCTGCTGCGCGCCAGCAGTTGCTGCACCACCTCGGGGTCGAGCACGGTGCCGCCGTCGGCCACGCGGCGCAACGCGTCGACGAACTCAACAACGTCGGCAACGCGGTCCTTCAGCAAATAGCCGACGCCGCGCGTCTCGCCGGCGAGCAACTCGGTCGCGTAACGCTCCTCGACGTATTGCGAGAAGACGAGCATCGCGACGTCGGGCCAACGGCTGCGGATCACCAACGCGGCGCGCAACCCTTCGTCGGTGAAGGTCGGCGGCATCCGGACGTCGAGGACGACAACCTGAGGCTGGTGCTCCTCGACGGCGCGAATCGCGCTTTCACCGTCGGCGACAGCCGAGACGACCTCGAAGCCGGACTCGTCGAGCAGGCGGGACAGCCCTTCGCGCAGCAAGACGGAGTCTTCGGCGATCACGACGCGCATGGCAACTCCACGGTGACGACGGTCGGCCCGCCGACGGGGCTTTGAATCTGCAGTGAGCCGTCGACACCGCCGACGCGGTCAGCCAGGCCGGTCAGGCCCGAGCCGCTGGGGTCGGCGCCGCCGACCCCGTCGTCCTCGACGACGACCCACAACGACCGCTCGGTTCGGCGAGCCGTGACGTGAACCGCCGTGGCTTTCGCATGCTTGGTCGCGTTGGCCAGCGCTTCGCTGACGACAAAGTAGGCGATGGCCTCGATGGTCGGGGAGCAGCGCGGATCGACGTGGACGTCGAGTGTCACCGGAACGGTCGACCGGGCGGCCAGCCCGGACAGCGCGGCGTCCAGCCCGCGATCCGTGAGGACCGCGGGGTGCAGCCCGCGCGCGAGGTCGCGCAACTCGGTGAGCGCGAGCTTGGCGTCGTTGTGCGCCTCGTCGAGCATCTTGCGGGCGGCCTCTGGGTCTTGGTCATAGCGGGCACGCGCGCGACCGAGGTTCATCGCCAGCGCCACCAGCCGTTGCTGCGCGCCGTCGTGAAGGTTGCGCTCGATGCGGCGGCGCTCCGCCTCCGCCGCATCGACTACCCGGGCGCGACTGCCTCGCAGCTCGTCGACACGATGCGCCAACTCGCCGGCGGTGATGCCGAGCATCGCCTTCGCCAACGCGCCCGCCGCGCTGGTCAGCCCGAATGTCGCGCCGAAAGACAAGATGGCGACCAGAACCCCGATGCCGACCGCCACCCATGCCGTCTGCTGGTCGGAGACCGTGAACAGCCCCAGATCCGCACGGTGGGCGGGGACACGCGACACCCAACCCGGCATCGAAACCAACGCGGCCGCGGTGCCAAGCCCGCCGAAGGCGACAACGAATGTCAGCACCGCCAGCGGGAACTGCAGGACGTGATAGGCGATCGCCCGCCAGGTCGGGCCGTCTTTCAAGACCGCTTTCCATCCCTTGGGCCGCACACGGACACTCGGTATCTCGATGTCGAGAAACAGGCGCATGCGACGCCGCTCGAACGCGGCCATCCCCCGGGCAAGCGCGCCGACCACGTAGAAGAGCGGCACACCGATCAGGAACAGCGGCAACAAACCGGCGCAGAGGGTGACCCCCGTCACCGTCACGACGAAGGTCACGATCGCCACCGGAAGGTCGGTCAGTGGCATGACCATCCGGAGCAACCCGGTGACGAACCGGCTGCGACGTCCGGCTTCGCGGCTCGCGGTGGAGACGTTCGAGTAGGTCACGCGGACCAAGGTAGCCGCGAGCGCGTTCCCCTCCCATCACGTTGTCTCCCGGATCCGACCGGGGGTTAGCCCCACCCCAAAGAGGGCCGCTGGCCGGGGCGACCAAGGGCCGCGTCGTTCGGCACCTTCTTACCGGCACACAGACGACGGATTAGGGAGACCGCTATGAACATCGCCGCCCGCATGGGCAGTTGGAGCACCCGCCATCGAAAGACGGCGATCATCGGCTGGCTGCTGTTCGTCATCGCCGCCGTGATGATCGGCGGCGCGCTCGGAACCAAGCAACTCACCGACGCGGAGAACTCAGACGGGCCGTCGGCGAAAGCAGAGGCCATCCTCGCCGACGCCGGATTCGCCAGCTCGGCGTCGGAGAACGTCCTGGTGCAGACGAGAGACGGCAAGCCGGACGACGACGCGCTGCGCGCGGCGGTGGCCGACGTGGTCACCGCGGTCAAGGCGACGGGCGCGGTCACCGACGTGCGTTCGGCACTGGACGCCGAAGGGAGACAGTTCGTCTCTTCCGACGGGCACTCGATGCTTGTCACGTTCGAAATGAAGGGTGACGCCGACACCGCGGTGGACCGCGTGCAGCCCGTTCTCGACGCGGTGAGCCAGGTGCAGCAGCGCAATCCGGCGTTGCGTGTTGAAGAAGCCGGCGACGCGAGCGCCGACAAGGCGCTCAACGACACACTCGGCAAAGACTTTCATCGGGCCGAGTTGCTCTCGATCCCGCTGACGCTCGGCATCTTGCTCGCGGTCTTCGGCGCAGTGGTGGCCGCCGTCGTTCCGGTGGCGCTGGCGTTGACCGCGTTCATGGCCGCCGGCGGCGTGCTCGCCCTGACCAGTCGCGCTGTGCACATCGACGGCACCGCGACGTCGGTGATGCTGCTCATCGGGTTGGCCGTTGGCGTCGACTACACGCTGTTCTACTTGAAACGCGAGCGTGAGGAGCGAGCGAAGGGCCGCAGCGCCGACGAGGCGTTGAAGGTGGCCGCAGCAACCTCGGGCCGCTCGGTGCTGGTCTCCGGGCTGACCGTGGTCGCGGCGATGGCGGGCCTCTTCCTCACCGGCAACGGCACGTTCTCGGGCGTCGCCGAGGCGACCGTGCTGGTCGTCGCCATCGCGGTGCTGGGATCGGTGACGATCCTGCCCGCGCTGCTGTCGCTGCTCGGCGACCGCGTCGAAAAGATTCGGGTGCCGTTCGTGGGCCGGTTGCGCAAAGCGGATGGCGAAAGCCGCGTGTGGCGGGCCATTCTGCGCCAGGTGCTACGTCGTCCAGCCTGGTCGGCGGCCATCGCCGGCGGGCTGCTGGTGGCGTTAGCGGTTCCGGTGGTGACGATGAAGACAGCGCTGCCAGGTGCGAGCGACCTGCCCTCCAGCTTGCCGATCATCGCGACGTACGACCGGATCTCCACCGCGTTCCCGGGCGGCCCGGCGCCGGCACAGGTCGTGGTCACCGCCCCGGACGTGCGTTCACCCGCCGTCACCGCCGGGCTGCGACAGCTGTCGAAGTCCGCGGCCGACACCGGTGAGATGTCGGCCGCGCTGCAATCGCGGGTGAACGATGCCGGGACGGTCGCGGTCGTGTCGATCCCGCTCGCCGGTGACGGGACCGACTCGACGTCCAATCACGCGTTGCGGACGCTGCGGGACGACGTGATCCCGTCGACCTTCGGCGCGGTTCCTGGAGCGCACGCGTACGTCACCGGGCAGACCGCGGGCTCGCACGACTTCAGCGCCCAACTCCGGTCGCGCGCGCCGCTGGTGTTCCTCTTCGTGCTGGGTTTGGCGTTGGTGTTGTTGCTGACCGCGTTCCGGTCGCTGACGATCGCGGTGACAGCGGTCGTGATGAACCTGCTGTCGGTAGGAGCTTCGTACGGCGCGATGGTGTTGGTCTTCCAGCACCACTGGTTCGACGGCATCCTCGGCTACACCTCGACCGGAACGATCACGACCTGGATTCCGCTGTTCATGTTCGCGATCCTGTTCGGCCTGTCGATGGACTACCACGTGTTCATCGTGAGCCGCATCGTCGAGAACCGGCGACGCGGGCTGTCGACGAACGAGGCGGTGGAGCACGGAATCGCCTCGACCGCGGGCGTCATCACCAGCGCCGCCGTCATCATGGTGGCGGTGTTCTCCATCTTCGGCACGCTGTCGCAGGTGTCGATGAAGCAGGTCGGCCTGGGCCTCGCGGTGGCGGTGTTGCTCGACGCGACCATCGTGCGCGCGGTGTTGCTGCCGGCCACGATGGCGTTGCTCGGGGAGCGCAACTGGTACCTGCCGCGCGCGCTGCGGTGGCTGCCGTCCGGCGGGCATCACGAGGTTCCGGTTGACGTGCGCCAACCCCTCGAGCCGGAACCCGCATACAGCCGACTCCTCGTCTGAGCACGCGCACCGACCCGCCGAGTGAAGGGTTTGACCGGTGAAATCGGCGATTTTGACCGCCCAACCCCTTCACTCGGCGGCGGTTGGTCCGGCTGGGGGTTCACTCCAGCGAAAGGAGTTCACTCCAGCGAGACGCCCCAGACATGCGTCGTCGACTCGCCGGGCTCCAGCCGCCGCAAGTGCTCGCCGGTCGCGAACGCGTTTGGCGGGGCGGTCATCGGCTCGACGCCAAGGCCCCGGCGGCGTCGGTCGGGTGACAGCGTGTCGCCGGTGTACAGCTCCACATACGGAAACGACGAGTCGCACCACAGTCGAGCGCATCGGCCGTCAGGACCGGTGAGCCGCACCCACGCGCGACCCTGCGAATCGCGCGCGACCTCGCGAAACGGGTAGTCAATCCGCTGGTCACCGACCCGCCGACCATCGCTGAAATCGAACGCGGACCCGGCGACGGGCAACTCGCCGCGGGGCAACTGCCGCTCGTCGTCGGTGTCGATCCGAACGCCAGCGGAAAACTCGAGGGTGCAGTCATCGATGAGTCCCGCGCCCGGCGACAGATACGGATGCGCTCCATATGCCCACGGAGCCGGCGAGACCCCCGCGTTGGTGGCGACCGTCGTCACCCGCAACCCCGCGTCGTCCAACTCGTAGCCGACCCGCACGTCGAGGCAGAACGGGTATCCCTTCAGTGGCCAGAGCACGTGCCGGACGACGACACGCGAGCGCGAATGCTCGAGCACGGTCCAGCTCCGCCAACGCAAGAACCCGTGGATCGCGTTGGACTTGGCCGGCTCGGTCAGCGGCACCTGATAGTCGGATCCGTCAAAGCGGTACTTGCCGTCAGCCAACCGGTTCGGCCACGGCGCCAACGGCGTGCCGTGAGCGCCGTCGCACAGCTGGTCGCGCGAATACGGGTCGAGCACGTCGCGCTCGCCCACGCGGTAAGCGCGCACGCCGCCGCCCACTTCGACGACGACGGCGCGCTGGTCAGCGTGCGCGATCTCGAACTGCGCACCCGACGGAGCGAAGTCCGAGCCAGCCCCGACGACCGGCCCGGACCGCCCCGCGCTGTCGAGTGCCGTCACGCGCTAGACCGAGTGTCGGTAGGTCTCGTCCTGCGCCGTGACGTCGCTTCGGGGGTAAGCCGCCGCGTCGGGGTTCGCCGGATCAACGCGACCGCCGTAGGCGTCCGTGTCGCGCGGGTAAACCGGCTCGGTTGCGCGCGGGTACGTCTCCTGCGAATACGTGTCACGCGGATACTCGGCCCCCGGGCTGCGTCCCCCACGCTCCGCGTCGAGCTCGCGCGCCAGCCGATCGCGTTCGGCGAGCACGTTCTCGTGCTCCTCGCGAAGCGAACGATGCTCGGCGCGACGACGCGCCGAGGCCCGTCGACGCATCCGCCCGGACACGCTGGCCATGTACAGCGCCAGGAAGAAGATCGTGGTGATGATGATGCCGGCGAGGAAGATCCCCGCGAGCGTCAGGCTGCCGAGGTTGTATCCGAATCCGTGGATCGCGTAGGTCGCGCCTCCCCAGTCCTCCGCGAGGACCACGCCAGCGAAGATGGCGGCCGCCAACGCGATCAGCAAGCCGATGACCAACATCGACGCACACCTTTCTGCGAGACCGCCTGCCGGATGGTCCGGTCACCGACGTGTCGGCGACCGATCTGCCGCGCGGTGTCGGCAGTGCAGGCCTGCTAAGTCATTCCCAACCTCGACGCTCATGACACCCGGACCCGGCCGACACCCGCCGATCGCCGTGGGACGATGGCCCGCACACCCGATCTCCGGCAGGACGGTCGTTGACCACGCAAACCACCGCCACCACCGCCGCGCCGCCCACGCGCGCCCGCCGACCCCCACTCGAGCTCGACGCGATATGGGCGGCGGCGCCGATCCTCGTCCTGGTGATCATCGGCGCGTTGCGCAAGGGCGGGTTCTTCAAACCGGACGTCGTGGTGCTGCCGTGCCTGTGCGTCTCGATGGCGCTGGTCGCCCCACCGGTGTTGCGCTGGCTGCGCGCCAACCCCTGGCCGGTGGCGCTCGGTGTCGCGGCGACCGCGTGGTGGGTGATCGAGGCGGTGATCTGGCGACATGGCGTCGAGTCATGGCGGATGGCCGCCACCTGGCTATGTGCCGCCGCGGGCTACGGCGTCGTGCGCGGACTGCCGATGGGCGCGCGAAGAGTCGTCGCGGGCGTGATCACCGGGCTCGGTGTGTCGTTCGCCGTTCTGGGGTTGGCGTTCGTCGCGACGCGCGCCTCCGTGTGGACGTGGCCGGATGAGCGGTCGCTGCGTTTTCAAGGTCCGCTGACGTATCCGAGCGCGATCGGCCTGTACCTGCTGCTCACCCTCTTCGCGAGCGCCGAGCTGCGGGGCGCGCGGCCGGGCGACGCGGGCGGTGTCGAGCCCGCCGAACGGGCGATCACCGCCGCGCGGGCGTTGATCCTGCTGGGGGTGGCGGCGACCGACAGCCGAGGGGCGCTCGCCGCGCTGCTCGCGATGATCTGTTTTCGCGACGTGCGGCGTTGGCTGTCGCCCGCGCTCATCGCGGCCACGCTGGCGGCGCCGTTTTTGCTCTACGGCCAGCGGGGCGGCGTGCGCCCGCTGTTCATCGCGGCCGCGATCGTTGTCGCGCTTGCCGCCTGCGCGTTGCCGATCTCCTTGCCGCGCGGCAGGTTGCTTGTCCTCGCCGTGCCCGCCGCGGCGGTCGTCGGCTGGTTGCTCGCGACGCAGCATCACCAGGTGTCGGGGCTTGACGCCAGCTGGACCGAGCGCGGGCACATCCTGCGCGGCGCGCTGGACGTGTTGTACGCGCATCCGCTCTTTGGCGCCGGTCCAGACCCGTGGATTCCCACCACGACGCTGAGCGGCGCACCCGGGGTCGACGCGTTCGCGCACAACGAGCCGCTGGAACTGCTGATCTCGACCGGCGTCGTCGGCACGTTGTTCACCGCCGTCGCGATGGCAGCCGTCGTCCGAGCGTTGTTCCCGGCGCGAAGCCGGTTCGCGGCGCCTCTGCTGACGACCGTCGGGGTCGCCGGCGTGGTCGATTTCGTCTGGCATTTCCCGGCCATCGGGCTGCTTGCCGGCGTGGTCGCGGGGATAGGACGGCGTCGTGAGTGAGGTCGTCCTGCTGCGGCACGGCGAAACGGCGTGGAGCGCGGCCGGCAGGCACACCGGCCGCACTGACGTGCCGCTCACCGCGCGCGGCGAGCGGCAGGCCAAAGCACTCGCCGCGACGGTCCACGGCCGCGCTTTCGAGTTGGTCTTGTCAAGCCCGCTCCAGCGGGCCGCGCGCACGGCCGAACTCGCCGGCCTGCGCGGAATCGAGACGGACCCCGATTTGCAGGAGTGGGATTACGGCGATTACGAGGGGCTCACGACGGCAGAAATCCAAGAGCACCGGCCGGGCTGGTTTCTTTGGCGGGACGGCGTCGAGGCCGGGGAAGCGCTGACCGACGTCGCGGCTCGGGCCGACCGGGTGCTCGCTGTTGTCCGGCAGGCGCTGCGGACCGGCGACGTGGCGCTGGTCGCGCACGGACATCTGTTGCGCGTCTTGGCCGCGCGCTGGGTGGGGCTCGACGCCAGATGCGGAGCGCATCTGGCCCTCGACACGGCAACCGTGTCGGTGCTGGGCTTCGAGCACGCCGAACCGGTGATCAGGCGCTGGAACCAATCATCGAGCTGACCGCGCGGTCAGCCGCTCAGCGTTCCGCCTCTTGCTCGGCTGGGGCCTGGTCGCCGTCCTGCTCCTCCGGCGTGTGCGGCACTGGGAACGAACCCGCTCCCGGCGCCGGAATGGTGAAGTAGTCGGCCGTCTCACGCTCAGTGGCGGTGGGCGGGTTCTTCTCGTCCTCGCCCACGAGCTCGGAATCATCCTCGGACTTAGGCAGCGGACCTTGCTTCATCGCCTTCTGCGCGAATGACTCGCCCATGACGTCTCGCCTCCCTTTCTCCGTCTCTTGATTCCCCGGGGAGCCGCGCCAGTACCCCAATCCGGCGCCACGACGTAGGTTTCAGCCATGGCGGACGACGATTTCCCTGGCGCCGCGCGGTTCGTGCCCGAGAGCGCGACGATCGAGGGACTGCGCGCCGCGGCGCGCGACTGCCGCGGCTGCCACCTGTACAAGAACGCCACGCAGACCGTCTTCAGCAGTGGCTCGGCCATCGCGCGGGTGGTGCTCGTCGGTGAGCAGCCAGGCGACCAGGAGGATCGACGCGGCGAGCCGTTCGTCGGCCCCGCCGGGGTGCTGCTTGACCGCGCGCTCGACGACGCCGGCATCGACCGCAAGCTCGCCTACGTCACCAACGCGGTGAAGCACTTCAAGTTCTCCCAGACCGGCGCCGGAAAACGCCGCATTCACCAAAAGCCCGACCAGCGCGAGATCACCGCGTGCCGGCCGTGGCTGACGGCGGAACTGGAGATTCTCGACCCCGACGTCATCGTCGCCTTGGGCGCCACCGCGGGCCAGTCGTTGATGGGCCGCGATTTCCGGGTCACCCGCTCCCGCGGGGTGCTCATCGAGTGGCCGCCCCGCGAAGGAGAGCCGTTTGCCAAGGCGAGCCGGTTCCTGCTCGCGACCATCCATCCCTCGGCGGTGTTGCGCGCCGACGATCGCGACACCGCCTACGCGGGCCTGGTCGACGATCTGAAGGTGGCCGCGCAGGTGCTCGGGTGACCCGCGGCTTCGTCGTCCAGCCACGGTTTTGCGGTCCGCCCCGATCGGGAAACGGCGGTTACGTCGCGGGGCGCCTCGCGTCGTTCGTCGACGCGGACGTCGTCGAGGTGACGTTGCGCAGCCCACCGCCGCTCGGCAGCCGCCTCGAGGTCTCGGACGCCGAACCGATCGTTGAATTGCACGCTGGCGAAATCCTTGTGGCGCAGGCGAAAGGCAGCACGCTCGAGGGCGCTCCCCCCGAGTCCGTCTCGTACTCCGTCGCGGCGGCGGCGGCGCAACGCTATGCCGGACGACGCGAGCACCCGTTTCCGACCTGCTTCGTCTGCGGGACGCAGCGCGCGGACGGCGACGGCATGCGACTCGAGCCCGGCGCGATCGGCGCGGGCCGGGTCGCCGCGGCCTGGCGGCCGCACGACTCCCTCGGCGCCGCCGAGGGTGCGGACGACAGCTTGGTCGCCCCCGAATTCGTGTGGGCGGCGCTGGACTGCCCGGGCGGGTGGGCGGCCGGGATCGCAGGGCGGCCGATGGTGCTCGGCCGGCTGACCGCCCGCGTCTTGTCGCGGCCCCGACCGGGGGACGAGTGCGTGGTGGTCGGCCAGTGGCGCGAGACCGACGGCCGGAAGGCTTTCACGTCGTCCGCGCTGTTCGGCGCGAACGGCGAACTGCTGGCACACGGGCGCGCGACCTGGCTTGAGATCGACCCGGCGCGTGTCGTGCCCCGATAAGCCGCGCGGCTGGACGTACGGCCGAGAGCTACGGCGACAGCCGCTCGACCAGCCATGGCGGGTCGCCGACCGGGACGCGGCGATAGCGAAGCCGGTCATGCATGCGGGCCAGCCGACCTTGCCAGAACTCCACCGTGTCGGGACGCACCCGGTAACCGCCCCAAAAAGGCGGCGGCGGCACCTCGGCGTCCGCGAAGCGCGCGCGCACCGCGGCATATGCGTCGTCCAACGACTCGCGGGACGAGACGACCGCCGACTGCCGCGCGCTCGCCCACGCGCCGAGCTGCGACTCGCGCGGACGGGTGGCGAAATAGGCCGCCGTCTCCGCCTCGGTGACCTTGCTCACAGAACCCGTCACGATGACCTGGCGTCCGATACAAAACCATGGGAAGCACAAGCTGGCGTTGGGATTGGCCGCCAGTTCCAGCCCTTTGCGCGACCCGTAGTTCGTGAAGAAGACGAACCCCTCGGGGCTCACGCCCTTGAGCAGGACGTGGCGGCTGCTCGGGCGTCCGGAGGCGTCCGCCGTTGAGAGCACCATCGCGTTAGGCTCAGGGATGCCGAGTTCGATGACTTCGCCCAGCCATCGCTCGAACTGGGCCATCGGGTCAGCGTGGAGGTCGGCTTCGTCGAGGCCGATGTCGGCGTACTGGGCACGCAGGGCGGCGATCCGGTCCGGATCCATCGGACTCACGTCGTGCCTCTCCTTGCTTCCCGCCCGCCGCGAGCGCGGCCAACTGTAACGGGGACAATAGAAGAGCAGCAGACCGACCTAAAGCGAGGAGCAGCGCTGATGTCCGACTTCGTCCCGGGGCTCGAGGGTGTCATCGCGTTCGAGACCGAGATCGCCGAGCCCGACAAGGACGGCGGCTCGCTCCGTTATCGCGGCGTCGACATCGAGGAGTTGGTAGGCAAGACGTCTTTCGGCGACGTCTGGGGCCTGCTCGTCGACAACTCATTCACACCCGGTCTGCCACCGTTCAACAATCTTGAGCTGCCGGTGCGCTCCGGCGACGTCCGCGTCGACGTGCAGAGCGGCCTGGCGATCTTGGCGCCGCAGCTCGGCTTCAAGCCGCTACTCGACATCGACGACCAGACCGCCCGCGACGAACTCGCGCAGACCTCGGTGACCGCGCTTTCGTATGTGGCGCAGTCGGCGCGCGGCGACCTGCCGCCGGTGCCTCAGTCAGACGTCGAGAAAGGCGCCACCGCCGTCGAGCAATTCCTGCTGCGCTGGCGCGGCGAGGTGAATCCGGCGCACGCCAAGGCGCTGGCGGCCTACTGGGTCTCCGCCGCCGAGCACGGGATGAACGCCTCGACCTTCACCGCGCGGGTGGTGGCCTCGACCGGGGCCGACGTTGCCGCGTCGTTGTCGGCGGCCGTCGGCGCCATGTCGGGCCCGCTGCACGGCGGCGCCCCGACCCGGGTGCTGCACATGGTCGAAGAGGTCGAGAAGACCGGCGACGCCGAGGGCTACGTCAAGGGCGTCCTCGATCGGCATGAGCGGCTGATGGGCTTCGGCCACCGGGTCTACCGGGCCGAAGACCCGCGCGCCCGCGTGCTGCGGAGGGTGTCGGGCGAGCTGGGCTCGCCCCGCCACGAAGCGGCCGCGGCGCTCGAGCAGGCGGCGCTGAAGATCCTGCGCGAGCGTCGTCCCGATCGCCCGATTGAGACCAACGTCGAGTTCTGGGCGGCGCTGATGCTCGACCTCGCCGAGGTGCCGTCGCACATGTTCGCCGCGATGTTCACCTGCGCCCGCGTCGCCGGGTGGAGCGCCCACGTGCTCGAGCAGAAGCGCACCGGCCGGCTGGTGCGCCCGTCGGCGCGCTACGTCGGCCCGACCACCCGGCCGGCCGCGTCGGTCGACGGCTGGGACGCCGCCTTCAAGTACTGACCCAAGTCCCACCCCGCCGCCCCGCCGCCCCGCCGTAACCGGTGATCATGCACTCAGGCGCAACAGGGACCGTTCGCGATTGCGCCTAACCGCGGACTCGCGACCGGCCCGCTCGTCCACTAGTCGCGGGCGCGCAGAGCGGCGGCCACGGTCTCGGCGATCCACCGCGGACGCGTCATCAGATCAGTGCCGGTGAAGCGCAGCACGAGGTAGCCGGCCGCCGCCAGGCGCGTCGTCCGCTGAATGTCGTGAACGAACTGGGCTCGGTCAGTGCGGTGCTGGTCGCCGTCGTACTCGACGATGACCCGCGCCTGCCGGAAGAGCATGTCTGCCCGCGCAAGAAACACGCCGTCCAAGTCGTAGATATTGACGTTGACCTCGGGCGTCGGCAGGCCAGCCTCGACAAACAGCCACCTCATCATCGATTCGCGCGGCGACTCCGCCGCCGGGTTGGCATGTTCGAGCACGCGACGCGCCTTCGCGACTCCACGACAACCGGAATGCCGGGCGACGATTGCCTGCAGGCTCGGCATCGTCGCCAGCCTCGCGCGCAATGCGGCATCAGCGAAGGCGAGTAGTTCGCCTGCGGGCAGCTTTGCGGCCAGATCCAAGAATGTTCGCTCGGGTGTCGTCACTGGTAAGCCGCACCATTGCGTGACCTCGAGTTCTGTGAGATGCCGCACGTGGCCGACGATGCCGCGCCGTCGCACCGCGACGCCTTTTTCGGGAACGCAGGCGTGAAGCGCCGTCGACTTCGGCGCGGGCAAGTCCCGAAGCGCCGCGGCGGTCTCATCGCTGAACACCGCCTGACTCGGCAACACGAGCAGTGCCGCATGACATAGCTGAATCAGATCGTGAGACTCGCCGACCAGGTGGGAACCACGAAAGGGGCGGCTGAATTGGCTACCTCGCAACTGGGAACGTGAGACGCCTGCGGCTTGGGCGTCGACCAGGCGGAACGCCGGCATGTCGCGAAGCGCCTGTGGTATCGGACGACGTGGGGGCATGGCCAGAGGGTGCCAACGTTGAGGGCTGCGGCGCCTTTTGTCGTCCACAGCCGTCACATGACCCTCGTGATCATGCAGTTAGGCGCAACGCCGCAGGGCGAACGTTGCGCCTAACTGCATGATCACCGCGGAAGGGGGTCGCGGGGCGGGCGCCGGCGGGATCTGCGACAATCAGTCACGCGGCAGCGTCGCCGTCCCTATCCCCCCGCCACGAAACGGGAGCTTCACCGTGACCGACGCGACCGAGAAGATCGAGATACCGGCCGACCTCAAACCCGCTGACGGCCGCTTTG
>DASVDW010000158.1:0-5318 GCA_036380925.1 Acidothermaceae bacterium | reverse complement strand
GTCGAAGACAACGTCGCGGGCATCGGCTCCGCCCGCTACGCGGTCTCGTTGGCGTTCGGCGTGTTTCTCGGGTTGTCCGTTCTCGCCCACGAGATCGGCCACTGCGCGCTGGCCCGGTTGTTCAACGTGCCCGTGCAGCGGGTGGTGCTGACCTGGCTGGCCGGCCACTCGGCGTTCGAGCGCGAGCCTGGCACACCGCGGCGGATGGTGCTCGTCGCGGTGGCCGGCCCGGCGGTGAATCTGGCTCTCGCCGTGCTCGCGTGGTTCGGCTCGCGGGAGCTCAGCGAGGGAACCGTCGCCTGGGTCTTGACGGCGGCGCTGGCGTGGACCAACGGCATCGTCGGGCTGTACAACCTGTTGCCCGGCCTGCCGCTCGACGGTGGGCAGGTGCTTCGGGCGACGGTGTGGGCCGTGACGAAGAACCCGCGGGCCGGCATCGTGGGCGCCGCGTGGGCGGGGCGGGTGCTCGGCGTCGCCACCGGAGTCTTCGGCCTGTACATCGCGTCGCGCCGCACCGGCGCCGACCAAAGCACCGGGCTGTGGCTCATCCTCATCGCGGTGATGATGGTCATGTCATCGACCGCGGTCCTTCGCCAGCAGTCGGTGCGCGACCGGCTGCCCGACCTCACCGCCCGCGAGCTCACCCGACCCGCGCTGTCGGTGAGCGCCGACCTGCCGGTGTCCGAGGCGGTCCGCCGCGCCGAGGAGGGCCGCGCGCGCGGGCTGATCGTCGTCGACGGCTACGGCAATCCGACCGGCGTGGTGAACGAGGCGGCGGTCGCGGCCACCCCGCTGGATCGGCGGCCCTGGGTCAGCGTCGGCGCGCTCTCGCGTGGCGTGACTCGATCAGATTTCGTGCCGGCTCAACTGCGCGGCGAGGACCTGCTGAAGCAGCTGCAGGAGTCGCCGGCGTCTGAGTACGTGGTCGTCGAGCCGGACGGGCGGGTGCTCGGAGTTCTCGCGGCCACCGACGTCGCGGCCGCGCTTCAACGCTGATCCCCGGCCGATACCCTTCGGCCCATGCCCGAGCACGCGACATCGTCCGCCGACCCCACGTCGTCCGATCAGACCGTGGTGCGGCGCGGACCGTTCGCGATTGGCGAGCAGGTGCAGATCACCGACCCGAAGGGACGCCGGCACACCGTCGTCCTCCAGCCGGGAAAGCAGTTCCACACTCACCAGGGGGCGCTGGAGCACGACGCGTTGATCGGCTCCTCCGAGGGGGTGGTGGTGACCTCGACGGGAGGGACGCCCTACCTCGCGTTTCGACCGCTGCTCACCGACTTCGTGTTGTCGATGCCGCGCGGCGCGACGGTTGTGTATCCCAAAGACGCCGCGATGATCGTCGGATACGCCGACGTGTTCCCCGGCGCGCGGGTGATCGAGGCCGGCGCCGGTTCGGGGGCGCTGAGCTGCTCGCTGCTGCGCGCGGTGGGCGCGGCGGGCGTCGTGCACTCCTACGAGCGGCGGGAGGACTTCGCCGCCATCGCGCGGCGCAACGTGGAGCGGTTCTTTGGCGCCGTGCCCGCGAGTTGGCGGCTCACCTGCGGGGATCTGGTGGAGTCCTTGACGCGGGCGCCGTTGGACGAACCGGCCGATCGAGCGGTGCTCGACATGCTGGCGCCATGGGAGTGCCTCGACGTGGTCGCGCGCGCGCTGGCGCCGGGCGGCGTGCTGTGCTGCTACGTCGCGACCACGACGCAACTGTCGCGCACGGTCGAGTCACTGCGCGAGGACGGCAGGTTCGCCGAGCCGGCGCCGTGGGAGACGCTCCTGCGCACCTGGCACGTGGAAGGTCTGGCGGTCCGCCCCGACCACCGCATGATCGGCCACACCGGATTCCTGGTCACCGCGCGGCGGCTGGCCGACGGCGTGAGCGCCCCCCCGCGCAGGCGCCGCCCGGCGCCCGGCGCCTACCCCGCCGACGCGACGAACTAGCCGGCGGCGTCCGGGCCTTCGACCTCCACGCCGTCGCTCACCCGGACCACGTGAATGCACAGGCCTGGGCACTTTCGCGCCGACAGCACCACCTCGTCGAACGTGTCGGCCGGAACGTCGGCGCGGGCCCCCGGCTCGGTCAGCAACTCGCCGTCGGCGTTCTTCACGTAGGCGAGTCCGTCGATGTCGAACTCGAAGACGTTGCCGGCTTCCTGCACGCACAGACCGTCGCCGGTGCACAAGCTCTGGTCTATCCAGACCTGGTAGCGCTCGCCCGGTGCCGCGGTCACGCGACGGCCTCCTCAAGATCGCTTGCTCGCACGGGCGCCTCCGTGCGCGGCTGGCTCGAACCGCGCGCCGGTCGACGCCGTCGGATCAGTCAGGTCCGATCGGTATCCGACGATAACAAGGTGTCGTTTCCGCGCTCGAGGACGGTTCCCACGGCCCTCGCGAGGATAGGCTCGACGCGAGGACGACAACGACGGGCGACCGCGATGGGCGACGCCCTGGGATGCCTCGGATGCCTCTGAACACTAAGGGAGGTGGCGCTGGTGGCAAGTCGTGACGACAGCCGCGACAGCCAGACCAATGGCCCGCGCGCGGGATCGGGTGGCGCGAGCGCGGTGGAGCTGCAGGCGCAGGTCGGCGTCTTGGAGGAGGAGATCTCGGCGCTTCGCCGCAAGCTGGCCGAATCGCCGCGCAGCGTGCGCGCGCTCGAAGAGCGGCTCGCGGACGCGCAGGCGACGCTCGCCGGGGTCACCGGGCAAAACGAGCGGCTGGTCGCGACGCTCAAGGAGGCTCGCGAGCAGATCATCGCGTTGCGCGAAGAGGTCGACCGGCTCGCCCAGCCGCCGTCCGGTTACGGCGTCTTCCTGGCCCGTCACGACGACGACACCGTCGACATCTTCACCGGTGGTCGCAAGCTGCGCGTGACGGTGAGCCCCGCCGTCGACCTCGACGCGCTGCGCAAGGGGCAAGAGGTCATGCTGAACGAGGCGCTCAACGTCGTCCGCGCGCTTTCGTTCGAGCGGCAAGGCGAAGTCGTCATGTTCAAAGAGATGCTGGACGACGGGGAGCGCGCGCTCGTGATCGGGCACGCCGACGAGGAGCGCGTCGTCGTGCTGGCCGACTCGTTAACCGGCGTGCCGCTGCGGGTCGGCGACTCGCTGCTGTTGGAAGGCCGCTCCGGCTACGTCTACGAGCGGATCCCCAAGGCCGAGGTCGAAGAGCTCGTCTTGGAGGAAGTCCCCGACATCGACTACTCCGCCATCGGTGGACTCAGCGCGCAAATCGAGCAGATTCGCGACGCCGTCGAGCTTCCGTACTTGCACGCCGACCTGTTCCGCGAGCACCAGCTGCGCCCGCCGAAGGGCGTCTTGCTCTACGGTCCGCCAGGGTGCGGAAAGACGCTCATCGCCAAGGCGGTGGCGAACTCCCTGGCGAAGAAGGTCGCCGAGGTCACCGGGCGTCCGGAGGGCAAGAGTTTCTTCTTGAATATCAAGGGCCCCGAGCTCCTGAACAAGTACGTCGGCGAGACCGAGCGCCACATCCGGTTGGTGTTCCAGCGCGCCCGTGAGAAGGCCAGCGAAGGCACACCGGTCATCGTCTTCTTCGACGAGATGGACTCGATTTTCCGCACCCGCGGCTCAGGCGTGAGCTCGGACGTCGAGAACACGATCGTGCCGCAGCTGCTCAGCGAGATCGACGGCGTCGAGGGCCTGGAGAACGTCATCGTCATCGGAGCCTCGAACCGCGAGGACATGATCGACCCCGCGATTTTGCGGCCGGGTCGACTCGACGTGAAGATCAAGATCGAGCGCCCGGACGCCGAGGCGGCGCGCGACATCTTCAGCAAATACATCACCACCGGCCTGCCGCTGCACGGTGACGACCTCGCCGAGCACAGCGGATCGCGCGAGACCACCGTGCAGGCAATGATCCAACGTGTTGTCGAGCGGATGTACGCGGAAAGCGAGGACAACCGCTTCCTCGAGGTCACTTACGCGAACGGCGACAAGGAAGTTCTCTACTTCAAGGACTTCAACTCCGGCGCGATGATTCAAAACATCGTCGACCGGGCGAAGAAGATGGCGATCAAAGACTTCCTCGACACCGGCAACAAGGGACTGCGCATGCAGCACTTGATGTCGGCGTGCGTCGATGAGTTCAAGGAGAACGAGGACCTGCCGAACACCACCAACCCAGACGACTGGGCGCGGATCTCCGGCAAGAAGGGCGAGCGGATCGTCTACATCCGCACCCTGGTCTCCGGCAAGCAGGGCACCGAGGCCGGTCGCTCTATCGACACCATCGCGAACACCGGCCAGTACCTGTAAAGCCTCAGGCTCAGCCGCCGCGGGCGGCGCGAGATGTCAGGGCCACCGCGGACCGTGGTGGTGTCCGCCGTGACCGGAATCGCCGCCGTCGCGGCACCCGCGCGGACCGCAGGTGTCCGACGGGCTTGGAGACGGGCTGGGAGACGGGCTCGCAGACGGGCTCGGGGTTGTCGAGGGCGTTGGCCGCGCGTGCCAAAAGCCCGGCCATCCGGTGTGTCTCGCCGACGGCGACGGCGACGGCGTCTCGGACGCGCCTGTTGGGACGACCACCGCGGCCGCCCTGGACGGCGTCGGCGTCACGGCGTGGTGAGTCGTGGCGTGACGCGACGTCGAGTGCGGAGCCGGTGGGACCGGGACCGGCAGCGCCGGCGGGGGAAGGTTGAGCGGCGGCGCCAGCGCGATCTGCGGCGCGGTCGGCGTGCTCGTCGCGACGCGGGCAGGCAACTGCCGGCCGGAGTTGTGCGGGGAGTCGGCCAGCGCAAGGCCGAGGAACGTGAGCGACGCGGCGCCGACCGCGGCCGCCCCCACCTTCACGCCCGTGATCGCGAGCGCGACGGAGCCCAGACGCCAAGCCATCATCGACCTCCCCTGCCGTGGCGACGCAAGTCGTGCGATCACGAACAGACCGGTGCTTCCTTCCCCAATCGGGCGGGCCAATACCTGCGTGATCAGAAACGATGTTCCGGGCCGACAACGCTTAGGTGGGCAACGGAAGTTGCGGCAGTGACGGCAATGGCGAGGACGGCAATGACAAGGACGGCGACGCCGGCGCCGAACTGGGCGGGGGCGTGGTGGTCGGCGGCGGGGGCGGCGGCGGCGGTGTCGTCGTCGGGGGTGGCGGGGGCGGTGTCGTCGTCGGGGGCGGAGGTGGCGGTGATGTCGTCGGCGGCGGTGCGACGGTCGCCGTCGGAGAAGCCGACGCGGCGGGGCTCGGCCTCGGTCGCGGCTGGGGAGTGATCGCGGCGCCGCTGAACGCGAGTTTGGCGGCGGCCGTCGGGTTGGCCGAGTTCGCCGGCGACGCGGACGACGCCCCGGCGCCCGACG